>NZ_OLKJ01000037.1:0-262334 GCF_900291005.1 Pseudomonas sp. Kh14 | reverse complement strand
CCAGTCGATTACAGCGAGAACGACCGCATCCTCAACAGCGAGCTGCGTGAGCGCGCCCTGGCGGTGTAAGCCCTGACGCCCTGATCGCTGTAAGGCGGCACCCACAGGTATCTCACGATCCTGTAGGTGCCGTCGGGTGGTGCATAGCAACCACTTTACGCCTCTTGCAATTGATCATTCTCAGGTTCTCTACTCATGGAGAACACGAGAACATGACTATTGGTTCAACACACAACCATCCTGCCGATCTGGCCATCGACCCGTTACTGCCCACGCAGCCGTGGGCCGCGCGTTTCCCTAACCCCCCGGATCTCGGCATCGACTACCGCCGTCTTATCGAACAAAAGGGAGGCGTCGCAAGCGCCACACAACCCGATCACCGAATTTGTATCGTCGGTACCGGACTTACCGGGTTGCTTCGACACAGTTCAATGGTGGCTTTACCCTCGAGTACTACCCCCACTATCAGGTCGGGAAATAACGGCGTACGGGCCATTTTGTAGGGGGAGTCCTACTGCCATTGTGTGATTTTCCTTTGGTCCCATAGGACTCTCCTGACTGTCGCTCCCCGACCCAACATCGCTTTACTGGCGTCCTTCCAAAACAACCACAAAAAGGAAGCCGCCATGTCTGAATCCTGTTCCCCCGTCAGCCCCGTACGTATCGCTGTCATCCAGTACGACCCTCAGGTCGGTCTCGAGCACTGTGAGAGCAACGTGAGCAGAGGCCTGGCATTGGCCCGGCGCGCAGCACGCGAAGGTGCCAACCTGATCGTACTGCCGGAACTGGCCAACACGGGCTACACCTTCAACTCCCGTGCCGAAGCCTATTCCCATGCGCAGGTGCTGCAGGACGGCCCTTGCCTGAAAACCTGGGCCGACTTCGCCAGGCAATACCAGGTATACCTGGCTGCGGGGTTTGCCGAACGCGACGGGCTGAAGCTTTACGACAGTGCTGTCCTGTTTGGCCCCGAAGGCCTGCTTGGGCATTACCGCAAAGCGCATCTGTGGAACCAGGAAAAGCTCTGGTTCACCCCCGGTGACCTGGGGTTCCCGGTATTCGAGACGCCTATCGGCCGTATCGGCCTGCTGATCTGCTGGGACATCTGGTTCCCGGAAGTACCACGGGTGATGGCCGCGCAAGGTGCCGACATCATCTGCAGCCTCAACAACTGGGTATGGACCCCGCCGCCGTTGTTCGATGATGCAGGGCGCTGCATGGCCTCGTACCTGACCATGACGGCAGCGCATGTCAACAACGTTTATATCGCCGCCGCGAACCGTGTTGGCAGCGAGCGGGGCGGGCGCTTCCTGGGCTGCTCGCTGATCGCCGGTACCCATGGCTGGCCGATCGGCGAGGTGGGCAGTGCAGAAGCCGAGGAGATTATCTATGCCGATGTCGATTTGAGCAGTGCACGCTCGGCACCGATCTGGAACAGCCTCAACGACCTGCCAAGAGACCGGCGCACCGACCTCTACGATGCCACCCTTGGCTATCGCTTGCATGCACCTATGCCACGTTGAGGAGTTGCGAATGAACACGCTCTTCTTCTCACGACAGCAGCATTGGCTTGTGTTCATGTTCGGCTGCCTGCTGGTGTTTTTCGCTGCAAGCCTTGCCCATGGCCAATGGCTGGATTATGCACAGAGGGTGGCGACGCTCGATGAGCCGCTCAGCCGCTTGCGCTGGATTATTGGTGATATCAGTGAAGTGGCATTCTACAAGCACGAACTACCCGCGCTGGGCTTGCTGCTGGGCGCGTGCCTGGCGCACTGGGCGCAGGTGCGAGGGTACCGCTGGCAGGGCTTTGCCATTTGCTATGGCAGCGGATTATGGCCATGGGTGTTTACCAGCTCGCTCTTGGGCTTGCTGCTCAGCCATGCGTTGTGGGGATGGACCTTGGCCAGTGGCATCTGGCAACCAACGTTCGTTGCCTTCGTGTCATTGCCGGCAGCCATGGTCTTGCTTTTTGGTGCGGGCTGGCGGGTGACGATCACGGGGGCGCTACTGGGGGCTCTACTGGTAACACCGGCCAGCCTGCTGATGGTCAATTACCTGTGTTATCCCCTGCAGTTGCCAGTGGTAGTGGGCAATGTGAGTGGCATGGCTGTGGCAAGCGTCGTGGCCTTCATCCTGTGCAAGCGCTTTCCTTCATGGGTACGCCAATGCGGTGAACCCACCGTCGTGGCGCCGGTTGTCAATCAGCCTGACTACGGTGCGGTCTGGACTTTGCGGCGCGTTCTGGCCGACTTCAGCGAAGCCCCCTTCTTTGGTAATGAGCTGGCCAGCCTCGGGCTATTGCTGGGTGTGTTGCTGGCTTACCTGTTGAGCCCGGCTGCACTGTCATACGGTTCTATGTTGGTGATGCAGATAGTGGCCGGCCAGGCCCTGGCATCCCTGGTTGGGGTTGTATGCTGGCGTGGACAGTGGAAAGCCCGTGGGTGGTACCCTACCTACATTCCGATTGTGTCGATCGTCCCGGCCGCGGTGTTGGCACATGGCGGCAGCTGGCAAGTGGTGGTGGCCAGTGCAGTGTTGGGTGCCCTGGTGGCTCCGCCGCTGGCAGTGGCGATCACTCAGCGGTTGCCGGCCTATGTGCATGGCTACATCGGCAATGTGGTGTCGATGGCCATCTGCACGCTTGGCATTGTGCCGATAGTCGGGTTGATTGTGGGGGGAGAAGCATGAGCGAACATTCGAGCCTGCCCAGGCTGTCGATCGCCACTCTGGGCGGCACGGTCAGTATGCGGCTGGGTGCTGTCGGGGATGGTGTGACGCCAAGCCTGGATTGTGAGCGGCAACTGCTTCAGGTTCCACAATTGCGCGAGATGGCGCAGTTGAACGTTGCTTCATTGTGCCTGCTCCCCAGTGCATCGCTGGGCTTCGAGACGTTGCTGGAGGTGCTGGCATGGGCCCGGGGCGAGGTGGAGCGCGGAGCTCAGGCCTTGGTATTGAGCCAAGGGACCGACAGCCTTGAGGAAACGGCCTATTTCCTGGATCTGCTCTGGCCATTCGATGCGCCATTGGTGATGACCGGTGCCATGCGCTCGGCGAGTCAGCCGGGCAATGATGGGCCGGCCAACTTGTTGGCTGCGGCTCAGGTTGCATTGGCACAAGACAGCCGTGGGCGAGGTGTGCTTGTGGTCATGAATGATCAGGTCCACTGCGCGGCAAGGGTGCGCAAGACGGCCAGCCTGGCGATGGCGGCATTCGAGTCGCCCGGATGTGGCCCGTTGGGCGACGTTGTGGAGGGTGTTGTGTTGTATCGCCATCCGCCCGGGCGACGGGAAGTGTTGCCGTTACCGTATCGCACCGACCAGCGCGTTGCCCTGCTGGAAGCCTGCCTGGACGCAGACACGGCGCTGCTGCGGGCGGTGGCCACATTGGGTTATGAGGGGTTGGTCATCGCCGGTTTCGGTGCTGGGCATGTTTCCGCCGGTTGGTCCGAAGTGCTGGAGCACCTGGCGCCCCGCTTGCCGGTAATGGTTGCTACGCGCACAGGTAGAGGGCCTACAGCCCGGGCAACCTACGGGTTTGCTGGTGCAGAGATCGACCTGCAGAAAAAAGGCGTCTACATGGCTGGGCAACTCTGCCCGCGCAAATGCCGCATCTTGCTGTGGCTGCTGATAGGCACCGACCGGCAACATGAGCTGCAGGCTTGGTTGCAGCCCTGAACCATCTGCCCGCGCGGTCGTTCGCGCGGGCAGCCCTTCCGGCGTTGCTGTGCTAGGGTGCACACACTTTTGCTTCCCAGGATTCTTACCCATGCTCCCCGTACTCAGCGAAAAAGAACTCGACCGCCTCGAAGACCTGCTGATCACCTATGGCAATGACTACTCGGTGCTGAACCTGGCCGAGCTCAATGGCTTTTTCGTCGCACTCGCCAGTTCGCCGATCACTGTCCTCCCCGAGCAATGGCTGCCGGCGGTAGCGGGTGGCAAAGTACCGAAGTTCAAGAAGCCCGCGCATGAGGAGGCCTACACGGCATTGATGCTGCGTTATGCCAGCCAGGTGGCAGAAGAGCTGAGCAATGGTGTCGACCAGTTCGAGCCGTTGTTCGAGGAAAGCGAGGGCGAACAGGGCACTGTGATCGTGATGGAGGAGTGGTGTTTCGGCTACATGCGCGGTACCCAGGTGGCCGGTTGGGGCGAGTTGCCACCGGAGCAGGCCCCGCTGCTCAAGGCCATTTCGCTACATGGGCTGGAGGATAATTTCGAGCTGCTGGACCAGATGAGCGAAGAGGATATCCAGGCCTGTGTGCCGCAGGTGGTCGAGGCTGCGCGTGGGCTGTACCGACATTTCAAAAAGCTGCACTGATCGGATCGTTGGCTAGCGCTCACCTGCAGGCACCGGCGCAAGTGTTTGGAAACCATTATTCCGCCCAGCGAAATTATGGTTTCCCCTACGCACTGATTCTGCTGCCAGCCGATCCAGTGCAGCATGTGCTCCATCAGCCCCATCCCGGCGCTGACCAGGAGCCAAGCCCATGTCGAACCCGATCAAGCTCTACAACTTCCCCAAGTCTGGCCATGCCCATCGCATCGAGTTGATGCTCTCGCTACTGAACCTGCCAACCGAGCTGGTCTTCGTCGACCTGGCCAAAGGTGCGCACAAGCAGCCGGACTTCCTCGCCCTCAACCCGTTCGGCCAGGTTCCGGTCATCGATGACAACGGCACAGTGATTGCCGACTCCAACGCCATCCTCGTCTACCTGGCCAAAAAGTATGACAACGGCGCGTGGCTGCCCGAAGAACCTGCCGCCGCCGCCCGTGTGCAACGCTGGTTATCGGTCGCTGCCGGCCCGCTGGCCTTTGGCCCGGCAGCCGCCCGCCTGGTTACGGTGTTCGGCGCTTCATTCAATACCGACGAAGTGATTGCCCGTGCCCACACCTTGCTCAAGGTGATCGATGCCGAGTTGGCCAAGACGCCATTCCTGGCGGGTAGCACACCTACTATCGCGGACATTGCCAACTACTCGTACATCGCTCACGCCCCCGAAGGCAACGTGTCGCTGGAACCCTATGCCAATGTGCGCAACTGGCTGGCGCGGATCGAGGCGCTGCCGCGTTTCGTCCCCATGCCGCGCACCGTGATCGGGCTGCAAACCCACGCCTGACACCCGCCATCGTGAGGAACGCCGCCATGCAACAATCCCCTGATCACCGCCCCTCGCCCTGGCATGCGGGTGAAAAGACCCTGCAGGAAAAGGTCGGTGTAGCAGAACGCATGGAGGCGTTCGGGCAAAAGGTCATTCGCGACCACATGCCCGACCAGCATCGGACGTTCTATCACCAGTTACCGTTCATGGTCGCCGCCAGTGTGGATGCCCAGGGTCGGCCTTGGGCCACGCTGCTGGAAGGGCCAGAAGGGTTCGTAAGCTCGCCTGACCCTCGTATGCTGACGATCCACACCACGTTGCCAGCAGATGACCCCGCCACCCCCGGGTTGGCAGCCGGGCAGGCGGTCGGCCTGCTGGGGATCGAACTGCACACCCGTCGGCGCAATCGCATCAACGGGCAGATCCGCCACGCTGCCCAAGGGCAACTGCAAGTGGCCGTAGAGCAGGCGTTTGGCAACTGTCCGCAGTACATCCAGTTGCGCGACTACACCCGCGTCACCGAACCCGCCCTTGGGCGCATCGATGCGACAACACTGGATACCTCAACCGTCAGCATGATCCAGGCCGCCGATACCTTCTTCGTTGCCAGCTATGTCGAGCATGCTGACGGCCAGCGTTCGGTAGATGTCTCTCACCGTGGTGGCCGGCCAGGGTTCATCAAGGTCGAAGGCAATCGGCTGACGATTCCCGACTATGCAGGCAATCTGCATTTCAACACCTTGGGCAACCTGGTGGTCAACCCGCGGGCCGGCTTGCTGTTCATCGACTTCAAAAATGGCAATGTGTTGCAACTGTACGGGCGTGCCGAGGTGCTGCTGGACAGCCCGGCCATCCAGGCCTTTGAAGGCGCTGAGCGGTTGTGGACACTGCAGGTCGAGCAGGTGGTGTGGCGTCCGGCAGCCGTTGCCCTGCGCTGGGCTTTCAAGGAGTACGCGCCGACCAGTCTGATGACCGGTACCTGGGCCGAGGCCGATGCGCGCCTGGAGCAGCGGCAACAACAGCGCCAATGGCTGGCCTGGCGGGTGCTGCGGGTGGAGCAGGAAAGCCGCGACATCCGCTCGTTCTATCTCGAACCACCGGCAGGCTGCCGTGTGGCCTTTGCCCCTGGCCAGCATCTGCCTGTGCAAGTGCCGCGTGATGGCGAGTCGGCGCTGATCCGCACCTACAGCCTTTCAAGTGCCCCCGACGATGGATTCTTGCGCATCAGCGTCAAAGCCCAGGGCCCGGCTTCGCGGTATCTGCATGAGCGCGTTGTGGCCGGCGATGTGTTGAATGTGCGGCCGCCGATGGGCAGCTTCACGCTTGACCAGCAAAGCACGCGCCCGTTGGTGCTGATCGGCGCGGGCGTGGGCATCACGCCGTTGCTGGCCATGCTGCGTCAGCAGTTGAGGACAGGGCAGGCCCGGCGCATTCATCTGTTCCATGGCGCACGCAGCCTGGCCGACTTGCCGTTCCAGCAGGAACTGGCGACCTTGCGGCAACAGGCTGGCGATCTACTGCATGTACACCGCGCCCTAAGCCAGCCTGAAGGGCACGCGCAGATCGGTCGTGATTACGAGTTCGCCGGCCGGTTGGGTATCGAACAGGTCAAGGCAACGCTGGCGTTGGACGACTACGATTTCTACCTGTGTGGCCCGGGCAGCTTCACCCAGCAGCTCTACGAAGGGCTGCGTGGGGTGCATGTGCCGGATGCGCGGATTCACGCCGAAGCGTTTGGCCCGTCGACGTTGCGGCGGCACACCGACGCAGACCAGCCAATCTTGCAACAGCCGCCTGCCGCCGACGAACCAGTGCCGGTGTATTTTGCTGCGTCGGCCAAGGAGGCTCGCTGGGTACCCGGTAGCGGCACCTTGCTGGAACTGGCCGAGGCGCGTGGGCTGGCCCCGGAGTTCAGTTGCCGGGGTGGTTCGTGTGGTACCTGCAAGACCCGGCTGGTGAGCGGCCAGGTGCATTATCCAAATCCGCCGGCAGAGTTGCCGGAAGCAGGATCGGTGCTGATCTGTTGTGCTGTGCCGGCGAAAGTGGAGGAGGGGATGAGGGCGTTGGTGCTGGATGTCTGATTCAAGCCAGTCGTAGGAGCGGGCTTGCCCGCGAAGAGGCCGGTACAGCTAACACCACGCATCCAGATGAAAGATAATCCCCACGCCTCTTAACTTTCAGGAGCCCGCATGGACCAGATCCACCTGATGAAGGTATTCGTCGCTGTCGGCGAGCTGGAAAGCTTCGCCGCGGCTGCCCGCCGTCTGGACATTTCTGCGGCCGCCGTCACCCGCGCCGTCAGCGCCCTGGAAGAGCAGCTCGGGGTCAAGCTGTTGCTGCGCACGACTCGCAGCGTGCGTCTGACCGAGGCCGGCGGCCGCTATCTGGAAGACACCCGGCACATCCTCGCCAGTATCCACGAGGCCAACGAAGCCGCTGCCGGCATCAATGCGACTCCCAGGGGCGACCTGGCAGTGACCGCGCCGATCCTGTTCGGCAAGAAGTTCGTAATGCCGTGCATCGTCCGTTACCTGCAGCAGTACCCGGAAGTCGACGTTTCCGCGTTCTTTCTCGACCGCGTGGTGAACATGGTCGAGGAGGGCATGGACGTGGCCGTGCGCATCGGGCCGTTGCCCGACTCCGGGTTGAAGGCGCTGCGGGTGGGCAGGGTGCGGCGCATGTTGTGTGCCTCGCCCGACTACCTGGCGCGCCATGGTGTGCCGAAGCATCCGTCGGACCTGGCCGGGCATGCGATAATCGGCACCACCAATCTGTCGCCACGTGCGGGTTGGCGCTTCGGAGTGACCGACGAGCCGACCTTGGTGCGCATGAAGCCGCGGCTGACGGTCACCAGCAATGACGGGGCAATCGCAGCTGCCAGCGGCGGGCTGGGGATTGCCCGGCTGCTGTCGTACCAGGTGGCAGACGAACTGGCCAGCGGGCAGTTACAGGTGCTGCTGGCCGAGTACGAAGAGGCGCCCTGGCCCATTCATGTGCTGCACCGCGAAAGCAAGTACGGGTCGGCCAAGGTCAGGGCCTTTATCGACATGCTGGCGCAAGGATTGCGCGATCAGCAGCTGGATTAACGTCGTACAGCGGGTCGAAAAGGATGCCAGACAATGTTCGATATCGTGCCGGCCCTTTTTCAGGCAACCCGCTCACAACGCCCGATACTGCATCCTGAACCCCAGGTTCATTGCCTCCCCCCGGTGCAGCAACCGCAACCCTGGTCGCCCTGGCAGGTGGTGCGCATTGATGGGGTGGCTAACAGGCTCAAAGCAGAAAAAACCTTGCCCCTGCGGGCAATACAGCAAGAAGTGTTCGGCCCCATTGGCACTGCACGCCAATCGATAACCCGCGCTGGGCTGTTCGATCACACACTCCCCTGGCCAGCCACTGAAGGCGTGATCAACCACCGTCTCAGGCAAACGCTCCATGGCATTGAAACGCCATTGCTCCGGCACCTCGGCCTGGTACGAAGGCAACCGCCCATTCTCGGCCAGCCACACCTTGCGCGCCGATGCGTACAACTTGGTATCGGGATACCGCGGAAAGTAAGGGTGCAGCCCCAACCCGTACCAGTTGGCCGACTCATCCAGATGGGTTACATGCAGGTCCAGGTTCAGGCACCCCTCATGCAGATGCACATCCAGCGTGGCCCGGTAAGCAAACGGCACAGCACTGTCTAGCGTCAGCCGTGCTCGCCGTTCACTGTGATGCTCCACCTGCCAGGCCTGCTGCCAGGCACTGCCATGGATCGGGTAAGGGTCATGCCCGGTATTGGGTGCCAGTGCCTGCCACCCCTCGGGTCGGGCAAAGCCACCCTCGCCAATGCGGTTGGACCAAGGCGCCAGTGGGTAGCAGGCGAGGCGTCGTGGCGTACCACTTTCCAGTGCGGCCAGGTCGGAATGGCGCAGCAGCGCTTGCCCGGTCGCTTTCACTTCCCAGTTGACCAGGCTGGCGCCCAACTCCGGAGCCAGGCTCAGGCGGGTCAGGCGGTCCTGCAGGCGCAGTTCGGTCAAAGACATTCAAGGCTCCATTTAAATGAATGATCAATTGGCCCGACGGTAGGTGAGCAGCACGATGCCGCACACCACCACCGCGCCGCCGAGTAATTGCAGGGTGCCGAGTTGCTGGTCGAGCAAGGCCCAGCCCAGCAGTAGCGTGGCGATGGGTTCGACGTTCATCACGGGTGCGTTCTGCGCCATGTTCAGCCTTGGCACACAAACGAACAGCAAGGTGAAGGCCAAGCCATACAGCACTACCAGGCTGGCCAAGGCCGCCCAGCCACTGCTGCTGCCTGGCAGTGACAAACCGGACGGCATCACGCCGCTTGCGCCTGCAACCAACATGCTGGAGAACACGATCAGTAAAGTCAGCAGGCTGCGCACGGGGCCGCGCACGCTGGCCAGTTTATGGTCGGTGATCCACAAGGCGCAGGCAAAGGCACAGGCGGCGCCGAAGGCCAGGCTGACCCCTGGCACCCAGTGCGGGTTGGCCGCAGCGCTGTCGGCCAGGCGTGCCGGCACATCCAGCGCCAGCACCAGGCCGCACAGGATCAGGCCCATGAACAGCACGGTGCGGCCCGTGGGGCGTGCGCCGCCCAGCGCCCAGGTGAGCAGCGCCAGCAGCATCGGGAAGGTGTTGCCCACCAGCAGCGCCAAAGCCACTGGAATACGCGCCACCGCCGAGTACAGGCACAGGCTCTGGGTGGCAATCAGCAGGCCGAGCAGCAGCTGCCACCGGCGCGCACCAGCGGGCAGGGCCAGGGCCTGGCCTTGCCACAGCAGCAGCCCGGCCAGTACCAGGAAGGTGATGCCAGAGCGGCAGAGGATGGCCAGCAGCACGCCGGTGCCGTCATCGAAGGCGATGCGCGCGGCGATGTGGTTGCCGGCGAATGAACAGGCCAGCAGGGCGAGCAAGGCGATGGCCAGTTTGCGGGGGAAAAGCGGTACAGCCGAGGAGGGGACAGCCATGTGCAGGATCCATTTGCAAGAGCCCAGGGGCCGCCAAGCGGCCCCCGGTCATAATTACAGCACCACGCTAGGCAGCCACAGCGAGATCGCTGGAATGTAAGTCACTGCCATGAGCACCAGGAACAGCGCCAGGTAGAACGGCATCAGCGCCTTCACCGTCGACTCGATACTCACCTTGCCGATGGCCGAGCCGACAAACAACACCGCTCCCACCGGCGGGGTGATCAGCCCGATACCCAGGTTCACCAACATGATCATGCCAAAGTGCACCGGGTCCACGCCGATACCGGTAATCACCGGCAGCAGGATCGGCGTAAGGATCAGGATCAGCGGCGCCATGTCCATCACCGTGCCCAGCAGCATCAGCATGAAGTTGATGCACATCAGGATCACGTAGCGGTTGTCCGACAGGGTCAGGAACGCCGTGGTGATCTTCGACGGGATCTGCATCAGCGTCATTACGTAGCCGAAGCTGGCGGCAAAGCCGATCAGGATCATCACGATGGAGATGGTCCGTACTGTGCGGTGCATCAGCTTGGGCAGGTCGCGCCACTTGTAGTCGCGGTAGATGAACATGGTCACGAAGAACGACCACACCACCGCCACGGCTGCCGATTCGGTGGCGGTGAACACCCCCGACAGGATACCGCCGAGTATGATGACCATGGCCATCAGGCCCCACAGCGCCTCACCGGCAATTTTCAGCGCCTGGCGCAGCGGGATCACTTCGCCCTTGGGGTAGTTGCGCTTCTTGGCGAACAACAGGCACAGGCCCATCATCACCGCGCTCAGCAGCAGGCCGGGCATCACCCCCGCCATGAACAGCGAGGCGATCGACACCGTACCGCCCGCCGCCAGCGAGTACAGCACCGAGTTGTGGCTAGGCGGGGTCAGTAACGCCTGCACCGAACCGCTGACGGTTACGGCGGTGGAGAACTCGCGCGGGTAACCCTTGCGTTCCATCTCCGGGATCAGCACCGAGCCCACCGAGGCGGTATCGGCTACCGACGAGCCGGAAATCGCGCCAAAGAAGGTCGAGGCCATGATGTTGACCAGCGACAGCCCGCCACGCACGAAGCCCACCAGCACCCCGGCAAAGGCCACCAGCCGACGCGACATGCCGCCTTCGGCCATGATCGCGCCGGCCAGCACGAAGAATGGAATTGCCAGCAGCGAGAACTTGTTAACCCCACTGGCCACCTGGATCATCATCGCCTGCAGCGGGATGTCGATCCACCAGGCGCCGATAAGTGCCGACAGGCCCAGAGCGTAGGCTACCGGCATGCCGATCAGAATCAGCACGATGAAACTGCCCAACAGAATGAACGCTTCCATTTACGCAGCTCCTTCGTTTTCTTCGACCAGATCAAAGCGCACGACCTTGCGGTTGCTCTGATCGCCCAGCAGGAGTTTTTCCAGGACGAACACCAGCGTCAGCACGCCGCCGACCGGGATCGGCGCGTAAGTCATGCCGACCCGCACCCCGGGCAGCGAGGCCAGCGACTGGTTCCAGGTGGTGATGCACAGCCGGGTGCCGTAATAGGTCATGAACACGCACACCACGATCATCAGCAGTTGTACCAGCAGGGCGACCAGCTGGCGCTGCAGCGGCGGCAACCGGTCGGTAATCATCCCCACCGCCATATGCGCCCCGGCGCGATAGCTGGCGGCGGCACCAACGAAGGTGAATACCACCATCAGCAGGATCGAGACTGGCTCTGGCCAGCTGGAGCCGGTGCCCAGCACGTAGCGGGCGAAGATGCCCCACGGGATGATCAGCGTCATGGCCAGGATCGACAGGCCCGCGATCCAGATGCAACTGCGGTACAGCGTGTCGTTCACGCTCAGGAAAAGCGATTTCATAGGCATCACCAAAGCGGCAGGGCGGCGGCGGCCGCACTGCCGAGGTCGTCTTGGAAGGGGCTGGTATTACTGGACGGCGTCGATACGCTTCATCAGATCGGCGTACTGCGCGCCGTACTTCTCGCGTACCGAGGCGGTGGCGTCATAGAACGGCTTCTTGTCGACGGTTATGAACTCGACACCGGCGGCCTTGAGCTTCTCTTCGCTGGCGGCAGACTTGGCGTCCCACAGCGCGCGTTCTTCCATCTGTGCTTCGCGCGCGACCTTTTTCACCAATGCCTGCTGTTCCGGACTGAGCTTGTTCCAGGTGGTCTTGGACATCACCACCGGCTCCGGCAGGATCAGGTGGCCGGTCAGGGTGTAGTACTTGGCGCTCTGGAAATGGTTGTGCTCAAGCAAGGTCGGCGGGTTGTTCTCGGCGCCGTCGATCACGCCGGTTTGCAGGGCACTGAAGATTTCCCCAGTGTCCATGGCGATGCCGTTGCCGCCCATGGCATTCATCATGTCGATGAACAGCGGGTTGCCTTGTACGCGAATCTTCATGCCCTTGAGGTCTTCCAGGCTGCGCACCGGCTTTTTGGTGTAGATGCTGCGCGAGCCGCCATCCATCCAGGCCAGGGCCACCAGGTTGAAATCGGAATTGGTGATCTTGTCGAGGATTTCCTGGCCGATCTCGCCGTCGATGATCTTGCGCATGTGATCATGGTCGCGGAACACGAACGGCATGTTGAATACGTTCACATCCGGTACGACCGGGCCGACGATCCCTAAGCTGACACGGGTCATTTGCACGGCCCCGATCTGTGCCTGTTCGATCACTTCCTTCTCAGAGCCCAGAACGCCGCCGGCGAACATCTTGAAGGTGATTTCACCATTGCTGGCATCTTCCAGCTTTTTACCCATGTTCTGTTCGGCGACCACGGTCGGATACCCGGCCGGGTGAATCTCGGCGAACTTGATATCCAGTGCCGAGGCGGGCATGGCCACGCTGAAGGCGAACGGGAGTACGGCAAGAAGCAGCTTGCGTTTGAACGTCATGATGAAACTCCGTGGTTTTTATTATCTGGTTTCGTGGGTGCAAGTGTGGGTGTGGCAAGGGGCGTCAGCCCCGGTAGGCAGGTTCCTCCAGGCCCTTGGTGCCAGGATCGAGGGCAAATACCCCGCCAGCCAGGGGCTGGTCGCTGAGGTCGATGCCCGTGGGGCGGATCGAAGTGACGTACAGAATGTCCAGGCTGGCGCCGCCAAAGGCGCACATTGCCGGCTTTTTCACCGGCACGCTGAGTGATCGGTCGAGGCGACCGTCGGGGGTAAAACGGTGGATCTGCCCGGCGTCGTTGCCGCAGATCCAGTAGCAGCCGTCCTGGTCGATGGCGGCGCCATCCGGGCGGCCGGGGTAATTGCGCATGTCGACGAACAGCTGCTTGCCGTGCGGTGTACCGCTGTCGATGTCGTAGTCGAAAGCCCATACCTTCTGCACGTTGGGGTGCGAGTCGGACAGGTACATGCGCTTGCCGTCGGGGCTGAACGCCAGGCCGTTGGGCACGATCATGCCGTCCTGTTGCAGGTACAGCTGGCCTTCGCCGTCATGCCGGTACAGCGCGCCCACGTGGGCACCTTGCTGCATGTCCAGCAGCATGGTCCCGGCCCAGAAGCGGCCCTGACGGTCGCAGCGGCCATCGTTGAAGCGCATGCCGGCCTGGGCGTGCTGCACGTTGCTGAGCAGCCGACTGTCCAGGCTGCCGTCCGCCTTGGCCTGGAGCTGGAAGATGCCGCTTTCCATACCCGCAACCCAGCCCTGACCGCTGCGGGCGATGCAGGCCAGCATCTCGTCGCCCTGCCAGCACTGGTGTTTGCCATCGGCTGCTTGCCAGCGATGCAATTGGCGAGCGGGAATGTCTACCCAGTACAGGGCCTGTTCACTGGGGTGCCACACAGGGCTTTCGCCGGTACCGTTGCGGGCGTCGACGATCAGTTCGCAGTTCATGGCCGTGCCTCCTGGCGAGGGGTCAGTTGAACGGGCCGGCCACGGCGAAAGCGCCGCCCTGGTAGACCATGCTCGGGTCATCGGCGGCGGGTGCCGGTTGGGCCTCCACGGCAGCGCGGAAGGTTTCGGAGCTGTCCTTGGGTACATAGCCCAGGTGCGCGGCATGGCGGTTGTCCCACCACACGGTGCGATTGTCGGAGGCGCCGTAGACGATGGTGTGGCCAACCCCGGGGGTGAACAGCCCGCGTTCGATCAACTGCACCAGGTCGTCGTAACTGAGCCAGGTGCAGAGCATGCGCAGGTTCTGTGGCTGGGGGAACGACGAGCCGATGCGAATGCTGACGGTCTCGATGCTGTAGCGGTCAAAGTAGAAGCTGGCCACATCTTCGCCGTAGCACTTGGACAGCCCGTAATAGCTGTCGGGACGGCGCGGCGCGTGAGCGTCGATGCGCTCATCCTGGCGATAGAAACCGATGGTGTGGTTGGAGCTGGCGAAGATGATGCGCTTGACCCCGTGCTTGCGCGCCGCCTCGTACACGTGGAACACGCCGCAGATATTGGGGCCGAGAATCTCTTCGAAGGCGTGTTCGGTAGAAACCCCGCCAAAGTGGATGATGGCGTCGACGCCCTCGACCAGGGCATGCACCGCAGCCTTGTCGGCCAGGTCACAGGTGATGACTTCCTCATGCGGGCCAGCAGCAGGCGCCATGGGGCTGATGTCGGAAAGGCGCAGGACCTCGGCGTAGCCTTTCAGGCGTTCGCGAAGTACCTTGCCCAGGCCGCCTGCGGCTCCGGTGAGCAGCAGGCGATTGAAGGGGGTAGTGGTCATGGCCGGCTCTTGTTGTTAGTTGTTGTAGGTTGTCGTATGACTTGGGTGATTATTGGCGGTGGTTCTGTGTGTTGTCAATGAGGCTTGGGCGGCTTTTGCCGGCCTTTTCGCGGGTAAGAAAAGGCGAAAGGCCTGCGCGGTCGCCCGTAGGAGCGGGTTTACCCGCGAAGAGGCCGGCCCTGCTGGCCAATCTCCACCCGCCGCTCACCGTCTCCGCCGCCACCGTATTCGCGGGTAAATCCGCAGGTCATGATCAGAGCAACGACAATGGGTAGTTGAAGATCAACCGGTTCTCATCAAACTCGTTATTGCTGTAATCCCGGCGAATCGACGAGTTACGCCATTTCACGCTCAAATCCTTGAACGCCCCGCTCTGGATCACATACGCAAGCTCCGTTTCACGCCCCCACTCCTTGCCATCGGTCACGCCCCCGCTGTGCACATCGCGCCCGCTGATGTAGCGGTTCATCAGGGTCAACCCCGGTACCCCGACGGTGACGAAGTTGAAGTCATGGCGCACCTGCCACGAACGCTCGTTGGCATTGTCGAAGCTGGAGTTGTAGCTGTCGTTGGCCAAGGTCCCGCCACTGGTGCCGTTCACCCGCATCCAGGTATCACCATCGACTTTCTGCAGCCCCACCCAGAAGGTGTTGCCGCCGTACTTGGCCGAGAACATCCCCGAGTAGGTCTTGTTGTCCAGCTGCCCGGCGCGTTCGGAGCCGTCCTCGTCGCCATGGAAGTAGCCCAGGTTCGCACCCAGGGTCCAGTCACCCACCGGCTGGCTGTGGCTCAGTTGCAGGTATTGCTGCTGGTACACGTCCTTCAGCACCGCATTCCAAAGCCCCACCAGCGTGCGGTCCTGGTTGAACTTGTACTCCCCGCCAACGAAGTTGAAACGGTCCGACACACCGCCGCCGTAGCTCATGTCTTCCATGCTCGCGTCGTTACGCGGGCTGTTGCCGCGGAACTGGCCGCCGTACAGGGTCAGCCCTGCGATTTCGTTGGAGGTAACCTGCCCGCCACGGAATGTTTGCGGCAACGAACGCCCGTCGTCCGAACGCAGAATCGGCAGCACCGGCATCCATTCACCGATCTTCAGTTCGGTCTTGGAAATACGCGCCTTGCCCGCCACCGCCAGGCGCCCGTAATCGTCGGCTGGCCGGCCATCGTCATGGCGAGGCAGCAACGCCGTGCCATAGGTACCGCCACCGCCGTCGAGTTTGACCGACCACAGCCCCAGCACATCCACGCCGAAGCCGATTGGCCCTTCGGTGAACCCCGAGCGGGCATCGAGAATGAAGCTTTGCGTCCACTCCTCGGCCTTGTTCTGTGGGTTGCTGGGGTTGGTGAAGTTGCGGTTGATGTAGAAGTTGCGCAGCCCGAGGGTGGCCTTGCTGTCCTCGACAAATCCCGCTGCCAGGCTGGTGCCCGGCAGGCCGGCGATAACCCCGGCGCCAAGCAGGGCGAAGGGTAGGGTGTGGCAGATTTTCATTATTGTTGTGCTCCCTAAGGGTGTGGCAGCCCGTCCACCGGGCACGCGCAAGCGGCCTGCGGCAGGGGCGGGTAGATAACGGGCCGGTCAGGGCCAGGGGTGAATGCGTGGTAACCGGGCGCTACGTACTGGCAGGCGTACGCGAGCTGTCCGGGGGAAGAGGGGTGTGCAACAGGTGCGGGTGCAGCGGGATGGGTGTCGACATGGGTTCGTCCGCGAATTGTTGTTTTTGTTATGTGTTGTCGTACAACTGTGGGCGATTATTAGCAAGGGGGAGGAGGGCTGTCAACGGCTGATCGCAGAGCAAATAGGGTACTAGACGCCAAAAACTGAGCGGCAGAGGCTCTACCCTGAACGCGCTGCAGACATACTACAACTGCCTTGCACCATGCCACGCACGTACGGGATCTACTGGTAGGAGCGGGCTTGCCCGCGAACACGGATAAAGCCCGTGCCATCCACCCCATTGGCTGCCTCGCGCCGCAAACCGGGGACAGGGTTACAAATCAAATCGGAACAGCGGTGGCCCTATCCCCGAGCCTGCGCTATCTTCAGATCTGGCCTCGCCCTTGACCACGTAGACTGGCATGTCCAGTCCCGGCATCCTTGCTGGTGCCGTACCCCTCCTGTCGGCAGGGGCGAGGCCTCTTCATTTGAAGGGAATGTTGCTGTGGTCACTTTTCGTAACTGACGTCAGGACCCTTGGGGAAAATCATAAAAAAAGGCTGCCAATCGGCAGCCTTCTCGATAATCAGCCCGGACAATCAGTCCCAGCTCAGCGCACCACCCGTCTGATACTCAATCACACGCGTCTCAAAGAAGTTCTTCTCTTTCTTCAAGTCCATGATCTCGCTCATCCATGGGAACGGGTTGGTAGTCCCTGGGTACTCTTCCTTCAGGCCGATCTGTGTCAGGCGACGGTTGGCGATGAACTTGAGGTAATCCTCCATCATCGCTGCGTTCATGCCCAATACGCCGCGTGGCATGGTGTCTCGGGCGTATTCGATCTCCAGCTGGGTCCCTTGCAGGATCATCTGGGTCGCTTCTTCCTTCATCGCCGCATCCCACAGGTGCGGGTTCTCGATCTTGATCTGGTTGATAACGTCGATACCGAAGTTCAGGTGCATCGACTCGTCACGCAGGATGTACTGGAACTGCTCGGCCACGCCGGTCATCTTGTTGCGGCGGCCCATGGACAGGATCTGGGTGAAGCCGCAGTAGAAGAAGATGCCTTCCAGTACGCAGTAGTAGGCGATCAGGTTGCGCAGCAGCTCTTTGTCGGTTTCGACGGTGCCGGTGTTGAATTCCGGGTCGGAGATGGCGCGGGTGTACTTCAGGCCCCAGGCGGCTTTCTTGGCGACCGACGGGATCTCGTGGTACATGTTGAAGATCTCGCCTTCATCCATGCCCAGCGACTCGATGCAGTACTGGTAGGCGTGGGTGTGGATCGCCTCTTCGAAGGCCTGGCGCAGGATGTACTGGCGGCATTCCGGGTTGGTGATCAGGCGGTACACGGCCAGGGCCAGGTTGTTGGCAACCAGCGAGTCGGCAGTGGAGAAGAAGCCGAGGTTGCGCATGACGATGCGGCGCTCGTCTTCGGTCAGGCCGTCCTGGCTCTTCCACAGGGCGATGTCGGCGGTCATGTTGACCTCTTGCGGCATCCAGTGGTTGGCGCAGCCGTCCAGGTACTTCTGCCAGGCCCAGTCGTACTTGAACGGTACCAGCTGGTTGAGGTCGGCGCGGCAGTTGATCATGCGCTTTTCATCCACTGCAACGCGGGCCGAGGAGCCTTCCAGCTCGGCCAGGCCTTCGGCAACGTCGAGGGCGTCGAGGGCAGCCTTGGCACGTTTGACGGCTTCGGAGTCAGAAGCGGTGGCCGCACGGGCCTCCAGGGCGGCGGCACCACCGGCGCTGTCGAGCTTGTCGAGGGTGGCGGCGGCAGCGGCCTGCGCAGGGGTGTTGCCTTTGGCGGCTACTTCGCCGTCTTCTTTGTCGAATTCGTCCCAGCTCAGCATGGTTTGGCTCCTGCTTGAGGGTCGCCCAGAGGCAACCGGTTGGATTTTAAGAATGTGATGCCTGACGCAAGGCCGTAACGGCGAATGGGCAGCTCGAGAGGCTGACTCTCGTTTACATCTGAATGTGTTCTGGCTTGTACCTGGCCAGGCCTCTGGGAGGGGCCAGGACAATTGAATAGGTGCTCTTTTCAGAGGGCGCAAAGTATACCGGAATTCACCTTCGATCGGGGCTCGTGTGTTGCCGGCGGGGGTAACTTTTTTGACCGGTTTGGCGTGCGTCCGTTCACGAAACGGGTGGCTTCTTCTACGGGGGGAGAGTGTAGCGCCAACCTATATGTTGTGCCAGTTTAAATTTGAGGGCACATCATATGGTGTTTCTTGAGGGCGTGCTGGCGGAGTCGGCCTCACCGCGGGCTTGCCGGCGATGAGGCCAGCCACCACTAGCTCCGGTGGGTGTACAGCGTTTCGACAATGTGTGTCTTGGGGTGCTTGCGTGCCTGTTCCACCGAGGTGAAACGGCCGGTTTCTGCGTTGCGACCAATCTTGCGAGATGCCAGTTTTTTCCGCGCCATGGGCTTACATCCTTTTTTGAGAGGTCCTGTTCTTTTACCGAGCTGCGTGAACAGTGGGCAAAGGGCAAGGTTTCTCTGAGGCGCGGATACAAAAATGCCGCGCGGGGCACCCGTAGGCACCCCGCACGGCATTCAGGCCTTACTGGCAGGCTTCGCAGTCAGGCTCGTCGATCGCGCAGGCCTTCGGCACTGGCGCTGGGCCGGCTGCCTGGACCGGGGCGCTGTCGCCACCGCTGGAAACGGCGTTGAGCTTGCCGGTGTTGATGGTCGACTTCTCGGTGCTGGTGGCGGCCAGGGCACGGAGGTAGTAGGTGGTTTTCAGGCCACGGTACCAGGCCATGCGGTAGGTCACGTCCAGCTTCTTGCCCGATGCACCAGCGATGTACAGGTTCAGCGATTGCGCCTGGTCGATCCACTTCTGGCGACGGGAAGCCGCGTCGACAATCCACTTGGTCTCGACTTCGAACGCAGTGGCGTACAGGTCCTTCAGCTCTTGCGGGATACGCTCGATCTGCTGTACCGAACCGTCGTAGTACTTCAGGTCGTTGATCATGACCGAGTCCCACAGGTCGCGGGCCTTGAGGTCGCGAACCAGGTACGGGTTGATCACGGTGAATTCGCCCGACAGGTTCGATTTCACGTACAGGTTCTGGTAGGTAGGCTCGATCGACTGCGACACGCCGGTGATGTTGGCGATGGTCGCGGTTGGCGCGATGGCCATGATGTTCGAGTTACGAATACCTTTCTGTACGCGGGCACGTACCGGCGCCCAGTCCAGGGTTTCTTCCAGGTTGACGTCGATGTACTTCTGGCCACGGGCCTCGATCAGGATCTGTTGCGAATCTAGCGGCAGAATGCCCTTGGACCATAGCGAACCCTGGAAGGTCTCGTAGGCGCCGCGTTCATCGGCCAGGTCGCACGAAGCCTGGATGGCGTAGTAGCTGACCGCTTCCATCGACTTGTCGGCAAACTCGACGGCAGCATCGGAGCCGTAAGGAATGTGCTGCAGGTACAGCGCATCCTGGAAGCCCATGATGCCCAGGCCGACCGGACGGTGCTTGAAGTTCGAGTTACGCGCTTGCGGCACCGAGTAGTAGTTGATGTCGATCACGTTGTCGAGCATGCGCACGGCGGTGTTCACGGTGCGTTGCAGCTTGGTGGTGTCCAGCTTGCCGTCGACGATGTGGTTCGGCAGGTTGATCGAGCCCAGGTTGCAGACCGCGATCTCGTCCTTGTTGGTGTTCAAGGTGATTTCGGTGCACAGGTTCGAGCTGTGGACCACGCCCACGTGCTGCTGCGGCGAACGCAGGTTGCACGGGTCCTTGAAGGTCAGCCATGGGTGGCCGGTCTCGAACAGCATCGACAGCATCTTGCGCCACAGGTCTTTGGCCTGGACGGTCTTGAACACCTTGATCTTGTTGTACTCGGTCAGGGCTTCGTAGTACTCGTAGCGCTCTTCGAAGGCCTTGCCGGTCAGGTCGTGCAGGTCTGGCACTTCCGAAGGCGAGAACAGGGTCCACTTGCCGTCATCGAAGACACGCTTCATGAACAGGTCAGGAATCCAGTTGGCGGTGTTCATGTCGTGGGTACGACGGCGGTCATCACCGGTGTTCTTGCGCAGCTCGATGAATTCTTCGATGTCCAGGTGCCAGGTTTCCAGGTAGGCACATACAGCGCCTTTGCGCTTGCCACCCTGGTTCACGGCAACGGCGGTGTCGTTGACCACTTTCAGGAACGGGACGACGCCCTGGGATTTACCGTTGGTGCCCTTGATGTACGAGCCCAGTGCACGGACCGGGGTCCAGTCGTTGCCCAGGCCACCGGCGAATTTCGACAGCATGGCGTTGTCGTGGATCGCGTGGTAGATGCCCGACAGGTCGTCCGGCACGGTGGTCAGGTAGCAGCTGGACAGCTGCGGGCGCAGGGTGCCGGCGTTGAACAGGGTCGGGGTCGAAGCCATGTAGTCGAACGACGACAACAGGTTGTAGAACTCGATCGCACGGGCTTCCTTGTCTTTTTCTTCCAGCGCCAGGCCCATGGCCACACGCATGAAGAACACCTGCGGCAGCTCGAAGCGCACGCCATCCTTGTGGATGAAGTAGCGGTCGTACAGGGTCTGCAGGCCCAGGTAGGTGAACTGCTGGTCGCGCTCGTGGTTGATCGCCTTGCCCAGTTTTTCCAGGTCGAAGTCGGCCAGGGCCGGGTTCAGCAGCTCGAACTCGATACCTTTGGCGACGTAGGCCGGCAGGGCCTTGGCGTAAAGGTCAGCCATCTCGTGGTGGGTGGCGCTGTCGGCTACATTCAGGAAGCCCAGGCCTTCGGCGCGCAGGGTGTCCATCAGCAGGCGGGCGGTAACGAACGAGTAGTTCGGCTCGCGCTCCACCAGGGTACGGGCGGTCATCACCAGGGCGGTGTTGACGTCCTTGATGGCCACGCCGTCGTACAGGTTCTTCAGGGTTTCGCGCTGGATCAGGTCGCCATCGACTTCGGCCAGGCCTTCGCAGGCTTCGCTGATGATGGTGTTCAGGCGGGCCATGTCGAGCGGCGCCAGGCTGCCGTCGGCCAGGGTGATGCGGATGCTCGGGTGCGGCTCGACCACGGCGTCGGTGTTGGCGCGGGTGGCACGCTCCTTGGCGCGCTGGTCACGGTAGATCACGTAGTCGCGGGCGACTTTCTGCTCGCCGGCGCGCATCAGGGCCAGTTCGACCTGGTCCTGGATTTCTTCGATGTGGATGGTGCCACCCGATGGCATGCGACGCTTGAACGTTGCGGTAACCTGCTCGGTCAGGCGCGCGACGGTGTCGTGGATGCGCGACGAAGCGGCGGCGGTGCCGCCTTCAACTGCGAGGAACGCCTTGGTGATGGCGACGGTGATCTTGTCGTCGGTGTAAGGGACGACAGTGCCGTTACGCTTGATCACGCGCAGTTGGCCGGGGGCGGTGGCAGCCAGATCCTGGTTGGAGTCGGCGGCCTGCGGCACCTGGGCCTGCGGGTTCTCGCGAGTTGTGTCGGTTTGCATGGGTGGGTGTCTCCACAGTTTCTATATTGTTCAGGCGCCTTATGGGCGCCCACCGTTCCGTCCACTTGCTCGATAACCTCGCGGGGATGCGCAATGCATGCGCATCCGCCCGCGCGGGCGTACCGACTTCGGGACAGACTCAGGAATAAGGGGCAATAGCTTGCCGCTCCCTGGCCGAAGTCAAAGGTTCTGGGCCGAGCCCAAAAACTGTTGCTGATGGGTGCCAGGCCTGGCCTGCAACACCCATGCCCGAACAACGCCCTGAAAGAGCTTGCCTCGGTCGCCTCCGCAGGAGCGGTTTGGCTGCTGAAATCACCTGAAGTTCCACCCGAAAAATCGCTTGATCTTGCGGGTTGACTTTTGTGTGTGATTTTGCACGAACCCCTATATCTAGTGGTTCGCTGCGATCGGGATACAAGATAATGCGGTATTGGGGGCTTTGCAAGGCGAGCGCCTGTGGATAAGTTGTGTGTACTTTGTGAGTGAATGGTGGGTATTCGCTGTAGGCCTTGTGCCAAGTGGTTTGCAGTATTTTTCTGCACCTTGACGCCCTTGGGCAGTTTTTTTTGGGCGCGAAGCCTGTCACAAAAAACGGTTCAGTCGAGGGGCGGTAGGGCGTGTCTGAAGATCTGGGGTGCCTGGGAGATCGAGCACCGCCCGCGGGGCGCTCGGTCTCGCAGACCCCACCCATCTACAGTCATACTCTCAGCTGCCCTGACACGATCCCAAGAACAAACAAGGCCAAAGTCATGGACCAAACCCTACCCCGCATCCTCATTGTCGAAGACGACCAGCGCCTGGCCGAGCTGACCGCCGAGTACCTGCAGGCCAACGGCTTCGAGGTCAGCGTGGAGGGGGATGGTGCCCGCGCCGCCCGGCGCATCATCGACAGCCAGCCCGACCTGGTCATCCTCGACCTGATGCTGCCCGGCGAGGACGGCCTGAGCATCTGTCGCCGGGTGCGCAGCCAGTACCAGGGGCCGATCCTCATGCTCACCGCGCGCAGCGATGAACTCGACCAGGTTCAGGGCCTGGACCTGGGCGCCGACGACTACGTCTGCAAACCCGTGCGCCCACGCTTGCTGCTGGCACGTATCCAGGCCCTGCTGCGACGCAGCGAAACCGTGGACAGCAAGCGCCAGGACCTGGCCTTCGGTGCGCTGCGTATCGACAACCGACTGCGTGAGGCGCACCTGGGCGAGCAGTTGATCGAGCTGACCGGCGCCGAATTCGACCTGCTTTGGCTGTTGGCCAGCAACGCTGGCCGGGTGCTGACCCGTGAACAGATCTTCACCGCACTGCGTGGCGTGGGCTACGACGGCCAGGACCGCTCCATCGACATCCGCATCTCGAAAATCCGCCCCAAGATCGGCGATGACCCGCTTCAGCCGCGGTTGATCAAGACCCTGCGCAGCAAAGGCTACCTGTTCGTGGGCGAGGCACCATGAACAACTCGATCTTCCTGCGCATCTACGGCGGCATGCTGGCCGTGCTGGTGCTGGTGGCCCTGCTTGGCGTGCTCAGCCTGCACCTGGTCAACGAAGTGCGCGCTGCCCAGCACCGCGAGGGCCTGGCCCAGGGCACCTTCAGCCTGATGGCCGACAACCTGGCAATGCAGAATGAAACCCAACGCAAGCGTTCGCTGCTGATCTGGGAACGCCTGCTTGGCGTGCAGTTGGCGCTGCAGCCGATGAGCGCACGCAGCCTTGACGGTGGCCAGCGGGCGCGCCTGTACCGTGGCCTGGTGGTGGTCGAGAAGATTGGCCCGCATGCGGCGCAAGTGCTACGCAAGGTGGGCCAGGAAGACCTGATGCTGGTCGCGCAGATCAAACAGATCAGCGAGCAGTTGGCGCGGGCCACCCTCTATCTATTGGCCGACGAATTGGTGCGCTACCCGGTAGCCGAACAGCAGCAGCGTCTGGCACAGATCAAGCAGGAAAAAGGCTTCGGCTTTGGCGTTGCCTTGCAACGTATCGAGCGGGTCAGCCTGGACGATGACCAGCGGCGCCGCGTGGAGGAGGGCGACACGGTGATGGCGCTGGGCAAGGATGGTGATTCGATCCGGGTGTTCGCCGGGCTGACGGGCTCGCCATGGGTACTGGAAATCGGCCCGCTGTACCAGCTCAACCCTTACCCGCCGCAGTTGCTGATCCTGATTGCCTTCCTGGGTCTGTGCCTGATTGGCCTGGTGGTCTACCTGCTGGTGCGTCAGCTGGAACGTCGTGTGTCCGGCCTGGAGATTGCTGCCTCGCGCATCGCCCAGGGCAGCCTGGATACCCGCGTGCCGGCCGGCGACGCCGACTCGGTAGGGCGCCTGGCTGCTGCCTTCAATGGCATGGCCGAGCACCTGCAGCGCTCGCTGACCATGCAGCGCGAGCTGGTGCGAGCGGTGTCCCACGAGCTTCGCACGCCGGTGGCGCGCCTGCGCTTTGGTCTGGAGATGATCGAAAGCGCCACGACTGAACAGGTGCGGGCAAAGCACCTGGCGGGCATGGACGGGGATATCCAGGACCTCGACAAGCTGGTCGACGAGATGCTGACCTACGCCCGCCTGGAGCAGGGCGCACCCGCCTTGAAGTTCCAGCGGGTCGATCTGGAGGCCTTGCTCGATCGGGTGATCGAAGAGCTGGCACCTTTGCGTGCCGAGGTGCGGGTGGTGCGCGGCGAGTGTCAGGGCGCGGATGCCGAAGGCGCCTGGGTCGAGGCCGAGCCGCGCTACTTGCACCGGGCCCTGCAGAACCTTGTCGGCAATGCCATGCGCCATGCCGAGAGCGAAGTGCGCCTGAGCTATCAGCTGGGCCAGCAACGTTGCCGCATCGATGTGGAGGATGACGGCCCGGGGATCCCCGAGGGCTTCTGGGACCGCATCTTCACGCCCTTCACCCGCCTTGACGACAGCCGCACCCGCGCTTCGGGCGGGCATGGCCTGGGCTTGTCGATCGTACGGCGGATCATCTACTGGCACGCGGGCCGGGCCACGGTGGGCCGCAGCGAGGCGTTGGGCGGTGCCTGCTTCAGCCTGAACTGGCCACGGCAGCAGGCGCCGCTGTAAAGGTCAGACGCTGACCAGGCTCAGTAGGTGGCCGTCCTGCAGGCAGAACTGGCCTTGCAGCTCTGCGCCTTGCTGCCACTGCGGTGACAGGTCGGTGAGCAGGCGCAAGCGCGCCAGCCCTTCCGCGGACCAGTCGAGCACTTCTGCGTGTTCGAAGTAGAAGCGTTGGCGGGTCAGTGGGTACAGGGTCTTGAACAAGCTTTCCTTCAGCGAGAACGTCAGGGTGACCGTTAGCCCAAGCTGGCGGCGGTCCAGGCGTTCTAGCTCTGCCGGGATAAGGATTTCACCCATAAGCCTCTCGGCGCGTTCGTCATCCAGCAAGGCTTCCTGATCCAGGCCCAGGCCTTGGCAGCTGTTTTCGCCGGCGACCACCGCGGCGGCCCAGCCCTTGCCGTGTGTGATCGAGCCATGAATACCGGCGGGCCAGATGGGCGAGCGGTCTTCGTGGGTGCCGGGCACGTAGTCGCGGCCGTCCAGGCGCTGCAGCGCGGCGCGGGCACATACGCGACCGGCCAGGTACTCGGCCTGGCGCTTGGCGACCGAGCGCTGCAGGCTGGCGCTGGGCATGATACCGGCGCGCTGGAAGTCGTCGGTTGCCAGGTGGGCAGGGTCGAAGGCGCAACTGACCAGCACCGCGCCGGGGAGTGGGCGGGGCAGGGGCCAGTGGTGCTGGAGCGGGGCGCAGCAGGCGGGCAGAGTGTTCATGGGGGCTATTGTGCCAGTTGTACAGGCGCTGTCACATCCCTGAGCGGTGGATGGCACGGGCTTCGCCCGTGTTCGCGGGGCGAGCCCGCTCCCACAGCGAATCTCGCTGGCCAGTTCCCACCTTGGTCTCGGCAATCCTTATTTGAACACCTTCTGGAAGAACGCCTGCATGTCCGCCCAGGAACTCTCGTCCGCTGCCTTGTTATAGCCAATGTCCGGCCCCCCATGTTCACCATGGCTCAGCCGGTCAGCATCGGGGTTGGTGAACCCGTGCTTGGCCCCTTCAATACTGACGAACTGGTAGTTGACCTTGGCCGCATCCATCTCGGCCTTGAAGGCCTCTACCTGCTGTGGGGTGACCATGCTGTCCGCCGCACCATGCTCGACCAGGATATCGGCCCGCACCACGCCAGGTTTTGCAGGGGTCTGGGTGGCCAGTGCGCCATGGAAGCTCACCACGCCATCGAGCTTTTCTCCCCGGCGTGCGGCATCGAGCACCACCTTGCCGCCAAAACAGTAGCCGACAGCGCCCAGTTGATGCTTGTTCACATTCGGCTGCTTTTTCAACAACTCCAGGCCCGCGTCGAAGCGCGCTGCTGCTGCGGCCGGGTCCTTCATCGCTGCGGCCATGAATGCCTGGGCATCCTGCGGATGCTCGGTGTGCTTGCCATCGCCGTACATGTCGATGGCCAGCGCTTTATAGCCCAGGGCGGCGAGATCTCTCGCACGACGTTTGGCATAGTCGTTCAGGCCCCACCATTCATGCACCACAACGATGCCTGGGCGTTTGCCGTCCAGCGCGTCATCGTAGGCGTAGTAGCCGACGAGGCGGTTGCCATCGTCGTCCTGATAAGGAATTTCACGGGTCACTACCGCCGCTTGGGCGAGGGCGGCGCTGCACATCAGGGTCAGGGCCAGCAGGGCTCGCATGTTCACAACTCCTTGTTTTGCTATCGGTTCGTTCAGCCGGGGTTCAGCCAGGGTTCAGTCGCGGTTCAGGGTGCCCTGATTACTCTAGCTTCCAGACCGAAACAGCGCACCCAACTGGAGTACCCAGCCATGAAAACCTTCAATACCCTGCTTGCCGCCATGGCCGTCTGTGCCGCTGGCATCACCACCGCCCAGGCCGCGGACGACAACTTCGCCAGCCTCACCTACGGCCAGACCAGCGACAAAGTCCGCAAGTCCGGCCTGCTGCAACGCAACACCGACCACCTCAACGCCGACGGTATCATCGGCAAGGACGATACCTGGGGTGTGCGTCTGGGCAAGATCAACGACCAGGGCCGCTACTACATGACCTATGACAACGTCTCTGGCGACCACAGTGGCCTGAAGTTGCGCCAGGAAAACCTGCTTGGCAGCTACGACTTGTTCCTGCCGGTGGGCGATACCACCAAGCTGTTCGGTGGTGGCAGCCTGGGTGTGACCAAGCTTACCCAGGACTCGCCAGGCGCCAGCCGGGACACTGACTACGGTTATGCCTACGGCTTGCAGGCCGGTGTGATCCAGGACATCACCGACAAGGCCTCGGTCGAACTGGGCTACCGTTACCTGCGCACCAATGCCGCGACCGAGGTGGGCGCGCACGGCGGGCCGAAGGATGGCACCCTGCGCCTGACCAGCAGCGCGCAGACCTACCTGGCAGCAAGTTACAAGTTCTGACGAACGAGCCGCGTTATCCTGTACCGGCCTTCGCGGGCACGCCCGCTCCCACGGGTACTGCACAAACCGCTGAAACTGTGCGGTACCTTTGGCTTCTGCAGGTGCTGCACAAGTTTCAGAGACTGTGCGATTGCTGTGGGAGCGGGCATGCCCGCGAATAGGCCGGTACAGGCAATACACATAAGGAGCTGCACATGAAACTGCTGGTGGTCGAGGACGAAGCCCTGCTTCGCCATCACCTCTACACCCGCCTGGGCGAAAGCGGCCATGTGGTCGAGGCGGTCGCTGATGCCGAAGAGGCGCTGTACCAGGCCGAGCAGTACCATTTCGACCTTGCCATCATCGACCTGGGCCTGCCCGGTATCAGCGGCCTGGAGCTGATCACGCGCCTGCGCAGCCAGGACAAGACCTTCCCCATTCTCATCCTCACAGCCCGTGGCAACTGGCAAGACAAGGTCGAGGGCCTGGCCGCCGGTGCCGACGACTACCTGGTCAAGCCGTTCCAGTTCGAGGAGCTTGAAGCACGGCTCAATGCCCTGTTACGCCGCTCCAGTGGTTTCATCCAGTCGACCATCACCGCTGGCCCCTTGGTGCTTGACCTCAACCGCAAGCAGGCCACCCTCGACGAACATGCCTTGGCCCTGACTGCCTACGAATACCGCATCCTCGAATACCTCATGCGCCATCACCAGCAGGTGGTGGCCAAGGATCGCCTGATGGAACAGTTGTACCCAGGTGACGAAGAGCGCGACCCCAATGTCATCGAAGTGCTGGTTGGCCGCCTACGCCGCAAGCTTGAAGGCGAGCGCGGCTTCAAACCCATCGACACGGTGCGCGGCCTGGGCTACCTGTTCACCGAGCGCTGCCGATGATCCGCTCGCTGCGGGTGCGCCTGATGCTGGCCGCCGCAGTGTTGGCGCTGCTGTTCATGCTGGCGCTGCTGCCGGCCTTGCAGAAGGCCTTCAGCCTGGCCCTGCAGGAATCGATCGAGCAGCGTCTGGCCTCGGATGTGACTACGCTGATTTCCGCTGCGCGTATCGAGCATGGCCAGCTGCAGATGCCGACACTGCTGCCGGACGAGCGTTACAACCTGCCCTACACAGGCCTGCTCGGCTATATCTTTGACCGCGACGGCAAACTGGTCTGGCAGTCGCGTGCCACCGCCGACCGGCACATCAACTACCAGCCGCGCTATGACGGGCGCGGCAACGAGTTCGACCGCATTCACCAGTCCGATGGCGAAGAGTTCTTCGTGTACGACGTCGAGATAAAGCTGCTGGGCGGGCAGAGCGCCGCCTACAGCATTGTCGCTCTACAGCCCGTGAGCGAGTACAAGGCCACCCTCAATGGCCTGCGCGAAAAGCTCTACCTGGGGTTCGGCGCTGCATTGCTGGCGCTCATGGTGTTGTTGTGGGCAGGCCTGACCTGGGGGCTGCGCTCGTTGCGACGCCTCAGCCACGAACTGGATGAAGTGGAATCCGGTGCACGTGACGGCCTGAGCGGCGAGCACCCACGCGAGTTGCTGCGCCTGACCCGCTCGCTTAACCGTCTGTTGCGCAGTGAGCGTGAGCAGCGCACGCGCTACCGTGATTCGCTGGACGACCTGGCGCACAGCCTGAAGACGCCGCTGGCAGTGTTGCAGGGTGTGGGTGAAAGCTTGCAGCAGCGCAGCGGCGAGCGCGAGCAGGCGCGGGTGCTGCAAAGCCAGATCGAGCGCATGAGCCAGCAGATCGACTACCAGCTGCAACGCGCCAGTCTGCGCAAGAGTGGCCTGGTACGCCACAGCGTATTGCTGCGGCCGTTGCTCGACAGCCTGTGCAGCACCTTGGCCAAGGTTTACCGGGAAAAACGTGTGGACGTGGTGCTGGAGTTGCCGGACGCGGCGCAGATACCGATGGAGCAGGGCGCGTTGCTGGAAATGCTCGGCAACCTGCTGGAGAACGCCTACCGGCTGAGCCTGGGCCAAGTGCGGGTGAGCCTGGTGAAGGCGCCGGGGTATCTGACCTTGTGCATCGAGGACGACGGGCCGGGCGTGCCCGTCGACCAGCGTGAACGCATTCTGGAGCGTGGGGAGCGGCTGGACAGCCAGCACCCGGGGCAGGGCATCGGCTTGGCAGTGGTCAAGGATATCGTCGACAGCTATGACGCCGAGCTGAGCCTTGGCGATTCGCCGCTGGGGGGCGCTGCGTTCAGGATCACCTTCCACCTGGATTGATTCCTAGCCTGTGCCAGCCCGTTCACAGTTCAATCCGCGAATGGGCCGGCACAGGCAATCCACAAAGGGCGGATTTCCGCCATTCCTCCTTGTACAAATTCCGCCATCGGGCGGAAATCCGCCAATCCGTCCCGGGAATATCGCCCTGTCGTTGGGCATTTACTCCTAGCAAATACGGGCTTTGCACCCTTCATGGGCATTTTGGCACCACCCTTGCTATTGATCCTCGCAGAGGCCTGCCCAGGCAGCTCGAACACAACGACAAATCCCTCCAAGTGCAGGAGGGTTAGCGATTCAGGTGCCCCCATCACCCTGGGAAGGGTGAACCGGCACACTTGAGGAAAATTAGCCATGACGACACGTCAGCCGCTGTACAAATCCCTGTATGTCCAGGTGTTGGTCGCCATCACCATCGGCATCCTGCTCGGCCACTACTACCCGGAAACGGGCGTTGCCCTCAAACCCCTGGGTGACGGCTTCGTCAAACTGATCAAGATGGTCATCGCCCCGATCATCTTCTGTACCGTGGTCAGCGGCATTGCCGGCATGCAGAGCATGAAGTCGGTCGGCAAAACCGGCGGCTACGCGTTGCTGTACTTTGAAATCGTCTCCACCATCGCCCTGATCATCGGCCTCGTCGTCGTCAACGTGGTCAAGCCAGGCGCTGGCATGCACATCGACGTCAGCACCCTGAACGCCAGCAGCGTGGCTGCCTACGCCGCCGCCGGCGCGCAGCAGACTACCGTCGGCTTCCTGCTTAACGTCATCCCCAATACGGTCGTCGGCGCCTTCGCCAACGGCGACATCCTGCAAGTGCTGATGTTCTCGGTGCTGTTCGGCTTCGCCCTGCACCGCCTGGGCAGCTACGGCAAGCCGGTACTGGACATGATCGACCGCTTCGCCCACGTCATGTTCAACATCATCAACATGATCATGAAGCTGGCCCCGATCGGCGCTTTCGGCGCCATGGCCTTCACCATTGGCCAGTACGGTGTTGGCTCGCTGGTGCAGCTGGGCTACCTGATGGCCTGCTTCTACATCACCTGCCTGCTGTTCGTGCTGGTGGTGCTGGGCGGTATCTGCCGCGCCCACGGCTTCAGCGTAATCAAGCTGATCCGCTACATCCGTGAAGAACTGCTGATCGTGCTGGGTACTTCGTCCTCGGAGTCGGCTCTGCCACGCATGCTGGCCAAGATGGAGCGCCTGGGTGCCAAGAAATCGGTAGTGGGCCTGGTTATCCCGACTGGCTACTCGTTCAACCTGGACGGTACCTCGATCTACCTGACCATGGCTGCGGTGTTCATCGCTCAGGCCACTGACACCACCATGGACATCACTCACCAGATCACCCTGCTGCTGGTACTGCTGGTGGCTTCCAAGGGTGCTGCCGGCGTTACCGGTTCGGGCTTCATCGTGCTGGCCGCGACCCTGTCGGCTGTTGGCCACCTGCCGGTTGCCGGCCTGGCGCTGATCCTCGGCATCGACCGCTTCATGTCCGAAGCCCGCGCCCTGACCAACTTGGTAGGCAACGCCGTTGCCACCGTGGTAGTGGCCAAGTGGGTCAAGGAAATGGACAACGACAAGCTGGCTTCGGAACTGGACTCCGGTGGTGCGCCGCTGATCGATACCCGCCCGACGGACGACCTGGGCGTGGCTGAAGGCCCGGCTCGTTGATAGCTGGCTGAAATGAGAAAGGCGACCAAAGGTCGCCTTTTTCGTGTCTGCGCGCTCCCACACAGGGCGATGCGGTGGCCCTCAGCCCAGTACCACCTCCAACACCCGGATGACGTCCGGCTGCGGGTAATGCCACCTTACTTGCACATCCCAGAACTTCACCCCGTACACCCGCTCGGCCGGTGGTATCTGGTAGGCCGGCCGTGGGTCCTGCGCCAGGCATTGCTCGATCAGCTCCACCAGCGGCTCGCTCAGGCGCAGCGCATGCTCGCGAGCCTGGAGCAGAGCGTTGTCCGTCCACTGTACGGCAATTGCCACCGGCGCTGCGTTGGCCATCTGGTTGCTGGCGCCAGCGATGCTGTCGGCGTAGGGCACATACGGCTTGATGTCCAGCACCGGCGTGCCGTCGAGCAGGTCGATCCCGGACAGCAGCAGGCGCCCGGGCTCCACGCCCTCCAGGCGTACCACCGACTGGCCGATGCCGTTGGGCCGGTGGGTGGCGCGGGTGGCGAACACCCCCATGCTCTTGTTGCCGCCCAGACGCGGAGGCCGCACTTTCAGGCGCGGCTTTTCTTCCAGGGCCTGGTGGAACAGGAACAGCAGCCACACATGGCTGACCTGTTCCAGGCCCTCGACCGCGTCACCTTGATCAAACGGCGGCAACAGTTCGAGTACGCCACGGGCGGCAGGCGCCAGCTGCGGCTGGCGCGGAATGGCGAACTTTTCCTTGAAACAGGAGTGGACGATGCCGACCGGGACAACCGTATGCTGCATGGCCACTCAGCCGCGCACGCGCAGGGTCAGGCCCTTGAGGAAGTTGCGCATCAACTGGTCGCCACACGGGCGGTAGTTGTCGTGGCCAGCCTTGCGGAACAGCGCGCTGAGCTCAGGTTTGCTGACCGGGAAGTTGACCGACTTGAGAATCGCGTGCAGGTCGTCTTCCTTGAGCTCAAAGGCCACACGCAGCTTCTTGAGGATCAGGTTGTTGGTTACCGGCAGCTCGATCGGCTGCTGCGGGCGGCTCTCGTCTTTGCCACGGCGGTAGATCACCAGGCCGTCAAGGAAGTGCGCCATCACCCGTTCCGGGCAGCGCACGAAGCCTTCCTCTTCTTCTTTTTTCAGGTAGGTGGCCAGCACCAGAGGATGCACTTCGAGGCCAGAGAGCCCGATGATTTCGGCCATCTTGGCGTCGTTCACCTTGAGCATGTAGCGCAGGCTGCGCAGGACGTCGTTGTGGTTCATTGCAGCAGAATCCTGTTCAGGTGCCGCGCGTTCCAGCGCGGCGTATTGCTTAGAAACGTTCGGAGGTAGCCAGGTAGCGCCATTGGCCCAAGGGCAGCTTGCCCATCGACACACCACCCAGGCGAATGCGTCGCATGCCTAAAAGCTCCAGGCGCAGGTAGGCGCATAGCTCGGAAATCTGCCCTGGTTGTGGGTTTTTCAACACCATGCGCAGGTGTGTCTCGTTCTGCCAGCTGGCCTTGGCCTTGGGCAACTCGCGGTCGTTGCGCATGGCCCCACGCGCCAGGCGTTCCAGCGCCTGGGGGGTGGTTTCGCCGCGCACTTCAATGATGAACTCCTGCTCCAGGCGACGCAGGTCGGCCTCGATCTTGCGGGATACCCGCCAGTCCTGGGTAAACACCTGCAGGCCGCTGGCGCCACGCTCCAGCGGTGCCACGCAGGCCTGCCGGGCAAAATGCCCATGCAGGGCGCGCACGCCTTCGCGATGGGCCTCGCTGAGGCTGCCCATGTTCATGCTGGCGCGGGCGTCTTCACTGTCCATACCGGCTGGCTGGTTCAGCAGCAGGGTCACCGGCTCCAGGGTTTCGGCACGGGCGCCCGGCAGCAGTTCGACGCGCTGCTGCTCAACCTTGAACTGCGGCTGCTCGACCACCACGCCATCGACCGTTACCCAGCCTCCTTCAATGTACTGCTCGGCCTCGCGGCGGGAGCAGCCGAGCTGCTCGATGAGGCGTTTGGACAGGCGGACGGGTTCAGACATGGGGCAATTCGCAAGGCAGGGAAAGACCTCCATTGTACCTGCCTGCAAGCGGTAGATGATGGGAATCTGTGTCAGATGCGCCATTTTGGACACATAGCGCGGCACATACAGGCGCCGCCTCAAGGCACTGTGCGCATCAGCCTCATGTGCAGCAGAGGAAAGGGCTGGCCCAGGCCGTCGGTTTCCGAACGGCCGATGACCTCAAAACCTTCATGCAGGTAGAAGCCCAGCGCTTTCGGGTTCTGTTCGTTGACGTCAAGGTACTCGGCATTGAGTTCGCTGATGGCATAGCGCAGCAGGCGCTTGCCTACCCCTTGGCCACGGTAGCCAGGTGCGACGAACAGCATGTCCACCCGCCCGTTGGCGACACCGGCGAAGCCACAGATGCGCTGGCGGTCCTTGCAGCAGATCAGCATAACTGCGTCGAGATACCGGCGCAGCACATGTTCGCGCAGTAGCAGGATATAGCCCTCTGGCAGAAAGTCGTGGGTGGCGCGTACCGAGTCCTCCCACACTTGTACCATCTCGCTGTAGTCGCTCAAGCGCGGAGTTTGTAGCGTCAGTAGCGCAGCCATGCCGGTGTTCCTCTGGGGCGATAGGGAAAACATAGCAGGCCAACCACTCGTCGAGGGGCGTCCTGATGCTGTTCCACGCGTTCTGACAAAAAAGCCCCTGCGCCGGTCATTCCCTATGGAGAACGCCGGGGCAGGGGCTTTGCAGGCTTCAGCCGTTTTAGATGGGTTCAGCCCACATGTCGTACTCGTCGGCATCTACCACACGGCAACGCACTTTGTCGCCTGGCTTGAAACCATGGTCGCCATCGATGAACACGCTGCCGTCGATTTCCGGTGCATCGAAGAAGCTGCGGCCAACCGAACCTTGTTCCTCGACTTCGTCGATCAGCACGTCGATTTCCTTGCCGATGCGCAATTGCAGGCGGGCAGCACTGATGGCCTGCTGGTGGGCCATGAAGCGGTCCCAGCGCTCTTGCTTGACGTCGTCCGGTACTTCGGCCAGGCCCAGGTCGTTGGCCGGGGCGCCTTCCACCGGCGAGTACTGGAAGCAGCCCACGCGGTCGAGCTGGGCTTCGGTCAGCCAGTCCAGCAGGTACTGGAAGTCTTCCTCGGTCTCGCCCGGGAAGCCGACGATGAAGGTGGAGCGGATCACCAGCTCAGGGCACTGCTCGCGCCAGTTCTTGATGCGCGCCAGGGTGCGGTCTTCGAAGGCCGGGCGCTTCATCGACTTGAGCACTTTCGGGCTGGCGTGCTGGAACGGGATGTCCAGGTACGGCAGGATCTTGCCGGCAGCCATCAGCGGGATCACGTCGTCAACGTTCGGGTAAGGGTACACGTAGTGCAGGCGGACCCAGGCGCCCAGGCTGCTCAGTGCCTCGCACAGCTCGAGCATGCGGGTCTTCACCGGGCGGCCGTTCCAGAAGTCGGTCTTGTACTTGACGTCGACGCCGTAGGCGCTGGTGTCCTGGGAAATCACCAGGATTTCCTTCACACCGGCCTTGACCAGGCGCTCGGCCTCGCTCAGCACTTCACCCACCGGGCGGCTGACCAGCTTGCCGCGCATCGACGGGATGATGCAGAAGCTGCAGCTGTGGTTGCAGCCTTCGGAGATCTTCAGGTAGGCATAGTGGCGCGGGGTCAGCTTGACGCCCTGTGGCGGCACCAGGTCGATCAGCGGGTTGTGGTCCTGACGCGGCGGCACCACTTCGTGAACGGCGTTGACTACCTGCTCGTACTGCTGCGGGCCAGTGACCGACAGCACGCTTGGGTGCACGTCACGGATGCTGCCTTCCTCGACGCCCATGCAGCCGGTGACGATCACCTTGCCGTTTTCCTTGATGGCTTCGCCGATCACTTCCAGCGATTCGGCCTTGGCGCTGTCGATGAAGCCGCAGGTGTTGACCACCACCACGTCGGCGTCCTCATAGGTGGGTACGACTTCATAGCCTTCCATGCGCAGCTGGGTCAGGATGCGCTCGGAGTCGACCAGGGCTTTTGGGCAACCCAGGCTTACGAAACCTACCTTGGGGGTGGCGGGCGTGGTGGACATGACTAACCTCGGTATTGAATGCAGGTCGCCCGGCCGGAATCGGGGGCGAACTTGACGGGCGCTTTTGGCGCCTCTGATCAAAAAGTGCGCAATTCTAGCGAGCGCAAGGGCGCTTGACCAGCAGAAATACGACGAACGCTGCGCTATGCTTCGCGCCGTTGCGCCGGGGTACTTTCCAGGGCCTGGTGGCAGAGGGATTACCAAGGGCCGTGATGGCCGTTTGCGGGAGTGGTCGATGGTTCAGGCAAGCAGTCACGCTGAGAGCGGGCACGAGGGGAAGCAGGGGGCGTCGCGGTCGGTGGGCCTGCTGGTGGCGGCGGTCGGGGTGGTTTATGGCGATATCGGCACCAGCCCGTTGTATACCCTCAAGGAGGTCTTTACCGGCGGCTACGGGGTGTCGGTCAACCATGATGGCGTGCTGGGGATCCTGTCGCTGATCCTGTGGTCGCTGCTGTGGGTGGTGTCGTTCAAGTACGTGATGTTCATCTTGCGCGCCGATAACCAGGGGGAGGGCGGCACCATGGCGCTGACCGCACTGGCGCGGCGGGCTACGGCGGCGTACCCGCGGCTGCGCACACTGATGGTGATCTGTGGCTTGATCGGCGCTTCGCTGTTCTATGGCGACAGTATGATCACCCCGGCGGTGTCGGTGCTGTCGGCGGTGGAGGGCATGGGCCTGGCCTTCGACGGCATCGACCATTGGGTGGTGCCAATTTCGCTGGTGGTGCTGGTGGCGCTGTTCCTGGTGCAGCAACATGGCACTGAGAAGATCGGCAAGCTGTTTGGTCCGATCATGGTGACCTGGTTCGTGGCGCTGGGCGCGCTGGGTGTACATGGCATCTCGCAGAGCCCGGAAGTACTCAAGGCTTTCAACCCGGTCTGGGCAGTCAACTTCTTCGTGGTGCACCCCGGTATTGGCGTGGCCATTCTGGGTGCGGTAGTGCTGGCGCTGACCGGTGCCGAGGCGCTGTACGCCGACATGGGGCACTTTGGCCGCAAGCCGATTGCCCGGGCCTGGTTCATCCTGGTGCTCCCGGCGCTGGTGCTCAATTACTTTGGCCAGGGTGCATTGCTGCTGCAAAACCCGGAGGCCGCGCGCAACCCGTTCTACCTGCTGGCGCCGGGCTGGGCGCTGCTGCCCTTGGTCGGGCTGGCCACCATGGCCACGGTTATCGCTTCGCAGGCGGTGATTTCCGGGGCCTTCTCCCTGACCCGTCAGGCCATCCAGCTGGGCTACATCCCACGTATGCAGATTCAGCACACCTCAAGCGACGAGCAGGGGCAGATCTACATTGGTGCAGTGAACTGGACGCTGATGGTGGGTGTGGTGCTGCTGGTAATCGGCTTCGGGTCCTCGGGCGCTCTGGCGGCAGCCTACGGGGTTGCAGTCACCGGTACCATGCTGATGACCACCATCCTGGTGTCCGCGGTAATGCTGCTGCTGTGGAAGTGGCCGCCGCTGCTTGCAGTGCCGATTCTGGTCGGCTTTCTGTTTGTCGACGGGCTGTTCTTCGCCGCCAATGTGCCGAAAATCGTCCAGGGTGGTGCCTTCCCCGTGTTGGCCGGTGGTGTGCTGTACCTGCTGATGAGCACCTGGAAGCGCGGCAAGCAGATTCTGGTCGAGCGCATCGATGAAGGGGCGCTGCCATTGCCATTGTTCATCAGCAGCATCCGCATTCAGCCACCGCACCGGGTCGAGGGTACGGCGGTGTTTCTGACTGCACGCTCCGATGCCGTGCCGCATGCGCTGTTGCACAACATGTTGCACAACCAGGTGCTGCACAGCCAGGTGGTGCTGCTGACTGTGGTCAGCGAGGACCGGCCCCGTGTGCCGGAACATGAGCGTTTCGAGGTGGAAGCCTATGGCGACGGATTCTTCCGGGTGTTGCTGCACTTTGGGTTCATGGATGAGCCGGACGTGCCTGCCGCGTTGAAGCTGTGTCATCTGGATGGCCTGGACTTCACGCCCATGCGCACCACTTACTTCCTCAGCCGCGAGACGTTGATCGCGTCACGGCTGGAGGGGATGTCGCGCTGGCGGGGCAACCTGTTCGCGTTCTTGCTGAAGAATGCCAACGGCAACTTGCGCTTCTTCAACCTGCCGTTGAACCGGGTGATCGAGCTGGGGACCCAGGTCGAGATCTGAATGGGTTTATGCAGCAGGGTCGGGGCCGCAGAGCGGCCCTGAGCCTTGTCAGTTCTGCTCAGCTACGCTGGACTTGCCTTGGCGCGTCTCGATCTCGCCAATCAACCGCTTGGCGAGTGCCGGGTAGTTCTCGTCGAAGTGGTGCCCGCCAGGCAGTTTCAGGCGCTCACCTACTGCTGTCTTTTCCGTGCAACCGCTCTCGTCGGTTTCCTCGACGCCATATACGCACACGACCTTGGACGCTGGCAGCTTGGCCATTTCCGGCCCGGTTGGCGCTTCCTGGCCTTCCTTGCCCAGCCAACCCTCGACCTCGATCTCGAAGCTGCCACTGCGCGCAAAGGCTAGCAGCATCACCGCATCGATACGCTGCTGGTCCTCGACGGGCAGGCGGTTGTAGATCGCCGGCAGCACGTCGGCGCCGAACGAATAGCCCGTCAATACGAAGCGCTTGGTACCCCACTTCTGCCGGTAGTGATGCATCAGCTCGGAAAGGTCGGCGGCGCTTTGTTCCGGGGTCTTGTGCTGCCAGTAGTAGCGCAGCGTGTCGATGCCCACCACCGGGTAACCCAGCTTGGCCATTTCTCCGGCCACGTCGCGGTCCAGATCGCGCCAGCCGCCATCACCAGAGAGGAACAAGGTAACCGTGTCTGTGGTTTGCCCGGCCGGCACTTCGACCACCGGGATGGCCAGTGCGTTACCGTCGCGGCCGACCAGGGCTTGGGTCAGTTGCGCCTTGAGCACTTGTGGCAAGTGGATGTCGTAGTCGCTGATGCTGGTTTCGGCGTTGGCCTGGTCGCGCACGAAGGCGGCGCTGGCGTCATCCGGGTTGTCGTTCCAGGCGACGTTCCAGTGGCCATGGGCAGCCGATTTGGGCAGCGGTGCCTGGCAGCCAGGCTGTTCGAGGGTGAAGCCCACGGAAATGGCTCGCGCCTTGTCATCGTTCTGGCTGGCCAGCCAGCGCCAGGCCTGGGCGGCACCGGGACCGATACCGGCGACCAAGGTCGGTTTTTCCTGCAGTTGGGTCAGCGCCTGGTCCATGGCCTGTTGCTGCTTGCTGCAATCGCCAGGCGGCAGAATCACCTGCACCAGCTGGGCTTCACCGGCCTGGCTCAGGTCGAGCAGTTGCTTGCCCGTCAGTGCCTGGTCTTGTGGCACGCCGATGGCCACCCGGGCCTTGAGGGGCACGCCAGGGGTAACACGGGTGATGCTGGTGTCATTGATGCTCATTTGCTCCAGGCGTGCCTCGGGGGCCGGGCGCGTCCACAGCCAGAAGGCCAGCGCACCACCCAGGGCGGCCAGCAGCAGGGGAGCCAGCAGATACAACCAAAAGCGTCGGGTCATCAGCGTTTCACCAATCCAGTCAGGCCGCCTGCAATCAGGGCGGCGGTGTCGGCCAGTGCCACCAGCGGGTCGAGCCCGGCTGGCACAGCCATGTAGCGGGGTTCCCAGTCCGGCTGAAACTTGTCCTTGAAGCGTCGAAGCCCCTGGAAGTTGTAAAGCTGTTCACCACGGCGGAACACCAGCGAACCCAAGCGCTGGGTCAAGGGTGCGCCGCGCCTTGGTTGCAGGCCGGACAGCGGTACCATGCCCAGGCTGAAACGCCCGTAGTCATGGCTTTTGTAATGCAGGATCAAGCCGATCATCATGAACTCCATGGTCAGCTTTGGCGCATCGGGGTGCGCACGCATCAGGTCGAGGCTGGCCAGTTCGTTTCCATGGGTTTCCAGCAAGTTGGCGAACGCTACCGGGCGGCCCTGGAAGCGAATCAGGGCTATGCGGAAGTGCTGCAGGTAGTCTGGGCTGAAGCGCCCCAGCGAGAAGCCTTTCTCGCGCACGTTCTTGCCGCCGAGCCAGGCGTCGGAAATTTCCTTCAGCTCAGCCAGCGGGGCGTGGCCGGGCTCATGGATCTCCAGGCTCAGGCCATCGCGTCCGCCGCGGTTCCAGGTGTAGCGCAGGTCTTTCATCTCCTTGCCTTTGGCTTCAAGGTCGAAGCGGCGCAAGTCGACCCGGGCTTCTTCACCGAGCTTCAATGCGGTCAGGCCGATGTCCATGTAGAACGGCAGGTTCTCTGCGCGTACCTGGTAGAACACGGGGCGTGCGTGGTGCAGGTCGCACAGATCGCGGAACTGCCAGATCATCTCGGCGCGTTCCTGGGCCGGGCCTATCGGGTCGTACAGCGCCACCAGGCTGCGGCCGCGCCGGGCGTACATGAGGAACGCGTTACCACGCGGGTGGAACAGCAACGCCTTGTCGCCAGTCAGCGCCAGGCCGCCGTCGGGTTGGTCGGAGGCCTGCAGGATGCGGTTGGCGCGTTGCAACTCTTCTTCGTCAGGCAGGTGGATCACGGGCGGCGCTGTGCGCAGCAGCCACGTCAGTGCCACGGCAGCCAGCAGCAAGGCACTGCCCATGGCGGCGCGCAGGCCCCGTGGCGCGTCGGCATCGAGGGTGAACTGCCACCACAGCTGATGGCTGTAAGGCACATCCTGGTAGGCGAACAGCAGAAGCCACACTGATGCGCCCACCGTACAGGCGCTGGCCACCAGGAACACCGGCGAGAAAGGTAGCTCCAGCAGACGGCTGGGGCGATAGAACGAGCGGCGGAACAGCGCGAGCAGGGCGGCGGTAAAGGTCAGCAGGCAAGCCTCTTCCCAGTCAAAGCCCTTCAATAGCGACAGCAGGGCGCCGACCAGCAACAGCACGGTGGTCAGTAGCCAGGCGGCGGACAGGCGCCGGCGCAGGCCTTGGGCCAGCAGCAGGCATAGCACACCGATCAGGCTGGCGCCGAAATGAGAGGCATCGATCAGCCGGTGTGGCACCAGGAAGCCCATATGTTCCAGACGCGTATCTATCTCGGGCGTGGCACCGGAAAACAGCAGCACTACGCCGGACAGGAACACCAGAATCGACAGGATCGGTGCGGCCAGACCCGAAGCGGCCTTGATGGCCTGTTGCGCAAACAGCAGGCGTCGGGCTTCATTGGCCAGCAGCAACACGCAGGCCAGCAGCAGTGGCAGTACCACATAGATCAGCCGGTACAGCAGCAGGGCCGCCGCCAGCGGTGCGGCACCTAGCTGGTCGGCAAAGGCCGCCAGCAGGATCGCTTCGAACACCCCGACGCCGCCTGGTACGTGGCTGAGCACGCCCGCAGCCAAGGCCAGCAGGTACACCAGCACGAACGCGCCGAAAGGAGGGGCTTCGGGCAGCAACAGGTAGAGCACGGTGGCAGCCGCCGCCACATCCAGCGCGGTAATCAGCAATTGCAGGGCCGCCAGGCGTGCATCCGGCAGGCGAAGTGTGCGCCGGCCCAGTTGAACGAGCAGGTTATTGGCCGCCGGTTGCTCGGTCAGGCGTCGGCGGTACAAGCCAATTGCCAGTAAGACAGACACCACCAGCACGGCGCTGGCAACAGCTGCCAGCAGACTGGGCGCCAACCCGAGCGCTGTCGAGGCCGCCGGCAGGTTGCTCAATGTCGCCAAGGCGGCCAGGGGCGGCAGTGCGCAGCCCAGTGACAGGCTGGCAAACACGGTCATGCGTGCGACTTCGCCAGCACCAAGCCCTTGCCGTGCGTACAGGCGATAGCGAACCGAGCCGCCAGAGAGCATCGACAGGCCGATGGCGTTGCCGATGGCAAAGGCGCTGAAGCCGCCCAGTGCCAAGCTGCGTGCTGGCAGTTTCACGCCCGCATAGCGGCTGGCCGACCACTCGTAGCCCAACAGGATCACAAAGCCGATCACCGTTGCCAGCAAGGCGCCGAGCAGTGACTGGGTTGGCACGCTGAGCATGGCATCGTGCAAGGCATAAATGTCCAGCTCGCTCAGCAGGTGGCGGCAGGCAATCAAGGCCATCGTGAACAGTAACAGGGTCACCATCAGGCCTATGGGCTGGCGGTAGCGACTCAGGCGTTCGAGTAAGGGCAGGCGCTGCACAGCACCGGGTAGCGCCGTAGCGAGTGGCACCGGAGGTTCGGGATTGTGCGAAGTCATGAGTTGCCCCGGGCATGCAGCGCGAGGTGAAGGAAAGGTGCGGCCAAGTGAGAGTCCCTTAGGAAAACGTATCCAATGTTACTCCGGCCTCAGGCGTTTGCAGCGGCTTGGCAGGGTTAAAGATAGTTCATCCTGGGCACGACACCTCAAGCCTGCGGGTTGGCATGAGGGTAGGGAAAGTCGAGGCGACAAAAATCAGGGAGGCATAAAGCAACAAACCCCGCGCTGCATTACACAGGCGGGGTTTGTTCTGACGAATATGGTTGCGGGAGCCGGATTTGAACCGACGACCTTCGGGTTATGAGCCCGACGAGCTACCAGGCTGCTCCATCCCGCGNCCGCTCCGGGAGCCGGATTTGAACCGACGACCTTCGGGTTATGAGCCCGACGAGCTACCAGGCTGCTCCATCCCGCGTCAGTGGGGCGGATTCTACAGTGTGTAGTGTGTATGTCAAGCGCTAGGCTTTGATTTGTCGAAGTTTTTTCGAAAATGCTTATCAGCAGGCAAAGAAAAAGGCCACTGTGTTAACAGTGGCCTTTTCTTGAATCTGGTTGCGGGAGCCGGATTTGAACCGACGACCTTCGGGTTATGAGCCCGACGAGCTACCAGGCTGCTCCATCCCGCGTCAGTGGGGCGGATTCTACAGCGTGTAGTTTATATGTCAAGCGCTAGGCTTTGATTTGTCGATGTTTTTTCGAAAAAGCTTTTTAACGGGCAAAGAAAAAGGCCACTGCGTTAACAGTGGCCTTTTCTCGAATCTGGTTGCGGGAGCCGGATTTGAACCGACGACCTTCGGGTTATGAGCCCGACGAGCTACCAGGCTGCTCCATCCCGCGNTGGTTGCGGGAGCCGGATTTGAACCGACGACCTTCGGGTTATGAGCCCGACGAGCTACCAGGCTGCTCCATCCCGCGCCTGTGAGATCGAATTCTACGGATTTACGCACTGATGTCAAGCAATTGTTTTGGAAAAACCTTTTTTGTTCAAACCCTTAGCGCTTCATGGCCATGTACAGCTCAGTCACGGCGGGGCTTTCAGGCCGATTATCGTGTAGCAAAGCAGGTGAGCTGTTTCAGAGCAGCGCGCATGCGATACTATCTGTATGAATTTACAGTGCTGACGGTCGTCCATGTCCTTGCGCAAGATCATCCACGTCGACTGCGATTGTTTCTACGCTGCGATCGAGATGCGTGACGACCCGCGCCTGGCCGGTCGCCCCATGGCGGTGGGGGGCTCGCCCGACCATCGCGGGGTAATCGCCACCTGCAACTATGAAGCACGTGCCTATGGCGTGCGCTCGGCCATGTCATCGCGGCATGCGCTGAAGCTTTGCCCCGACCTGTTGATCGTCAAGCCGCGCTTCGAGGCCTACCGTGAGGCCTCGCGGGAAATCCACACGATCTTTCGCGACTACACAGAGCTCATCGAGCCTTTGTCCCTGGACGAAGCCTATCTGGATGTAAGCGACAGCCAGTGGTATTCGGGCAGCGCCACGCGCATTGCCGAAGATATTCGCCGGCGTGTTGCCCGCACCCTGCATATCACTGTGTCGGCTGGCGTGGCGCCTAACAAGTTTCTGGCCAAGATCGCCAGTGACTGGCGCAAACCCAATGGGCTGTTCGTGATTACCCCAAATGAAGTGGAAACGTTCGTTGCAGCCTTGCCGGTGGCCAGGTTGCATGGGGTGGGCAAGGTGACGGCCGACAAACTGACGCGGCTGGGCATCGAAACCTGCCTGCATTTGCGTGAGTGGTCACGGCTGGCATTGGTGCGCGAGTTCGGCAGTTTTGGCGAGCGGTTGTGGGGGTTGGCGCGTGGGATCGATGAGCGTGCGGTGCATAACGACAGCCGACGCCAGTCGGTGAGTGTGGAAAACACCTACGACACCGACCTGCCAGACCTGGCCAGTTGCCTGGCGCGGCTGCCAGAGCTGCTGGCTAGCCTGAACGAACGCATCGCCCGAATGGACAGCAGTTACCGGCCAGACAAACCGTTCGTCAAGGTCAAGTTCCATGACTTCAGCCAGACCACCATGGAGCAGGCCGGGGCGGGCCGGGACCTGGAGAGTTATCGGCAATTGCTGGGGCAGGCGTTCGCCCGTGGCGGCAAGCCGGTACGCTTGCTAGGGGTAGGGGTGAGGTTGCGTGACTTGCGGGGCGCGCATGAACAGCTGGAGCTGTTCCCGTCCAAATGAAAGGGGCTGCAATGCAGCCCTTTCTGTCAATGCACGCCTGGATCAGCCACCAACCGGCCAGTGGCCTTGGTCAGCGACTGCAAGAATTCCTGCTGCAGCTCCGGATCGTTGCGGGTCAGCTCGATCAGGCTCTGTTCCATTTCACTGGCTTCCTCTTCAAGGCCCAGTTCGGACAGGCGCTTGACCCGGTGCACCCACTGGCCGACATCATCATCTTCGAGGTCATCGAAGATCAGCTCATGGGCTTCGAGCAGCTTATTGCGCAGGGTGGCGCTGACCAACAGGCTGGCATCGCCTCGTACCGCATTGTCCTCGTCAAGTACTTGCAGGTGCAGGGTGCCGACGTGGTTGAGGTTCTGCTCGGAGAACGGGCTGTCGAGCAGGTTCAGGCGCAGCACGCCGTTGCGGTCGGTGGTCAGCTCGTGGGTCATCTTGCCGGCCTTGACCTCGACCAGGCGCTCGCTCCAGGGCAGGCTGATGGGTTCCTCGCGCTTGCCTTTCTGCACTTCGCTGATCCCGGCCAGGTTCTGCTGGGCGCGGCCGTTGGATGGCACGTTCATGAACGGGTTGAGCCCATCCACGCCATAGCTGAGCCAGTCGTGGGTGATACTTTGCGGCAGGTTACCCAAGGCGAAGACGTTGACCACATTGGCGCCGACTCCCGCCACCACGGCCACTGCACCCAGCGGGATCTCATAGATCTCCCGCCAGGGTTGGTAAGGCGTGTAGCGGTCATAGCGACGGGTCACTTCGAATTCGGTGACTTCGAAGCGCTTTTGCTCATGCACGCGCACACGTCGCTGCGGAAGCTCCATCACCTTCGGCTCGCCGACATCGATCTGCAGGGTGTGCTCGAGCAGTTTGCGCTCGACGCGCTCCTCATGGTCGCTGCGCTGGGACATCTGGTTGGCGCAGCCGCTGACGAGCAGGGCGCCGCACAGTGCGGCGCCCCCAAGGGTAAAGGTACTTCGCTTGTACATGATCACTCGTGCATTGGTTATCAGCGGCGAACGCGGGCCTGCAGGAAGGTCAGCACTTCATTGAGCGGCAACGCCTGGGCGTCCTGCTCGGTGCGGTGCTTGTACTCCAGGTTGCCTTCGGCCAGGCCGCGATCGCTGACGACGATGCGGTGCGGGATACCGATCAGCTCCATGTCGGCAAACTTGATGCCTGGGCTGGTCTTCTTGTCGCGGTCGTCCAGCAGCACTTCATAGCCGGCGGCAGTCAGTTCGGCATACAGCTTGTCGGTTGCTTCGCGGACCACGTCGGTTTCGTAGCGCAGTGGGACAAGGGCAATCTGGAATGGCGCCAGGGCGTCGTTCCAGATGATGCCCTTGTCGTCATAGCTCTGCTCGATGGCAGCTGCAACAACACGGGACACGCCAATGCCGTAGCAACCCATCGACAGCACGACCGGCTTGCCGTTCTCGCCCAGCACCTGGCACTTCAGCGCCTCGCTGTACTTGGTACCCAGCTGGAAAATGTGGCCCACTTCGATGCCGCGCTTGATAACCAGGGTGCCCTGGCCGTCAGGGCTCGGGTCGCCCTCGACCACGTTACGCAGGTCGGCGACTTGTGGAACCGGCAGGTCGCGCTCCCAGTTCACACCGAAGTAGTGCTTGTCGTCGATGTTGGCGCCAATGCCGAAGTCGCTCATCAGGGCAACCGAGCGGTCGATGATGATTTCCAGTGGCAGGTTGAGCGGGCCGAGCGAGCCGGCGCCGGCGCCAATGGCGTCGCGCAGTTCGGCTTCGGTGGCCATGACCAGCGGGTCGGCAACCTGTTCCAGCTTGGTGGCCTTGATTTCGTTCAGTTCGTGGTCGCCACGGACGATCAGGGCAATCAGCTTGCCCTCTTCGGCACCGCGTACGATCAGGGTCTTGACGGTCTTTTCGATCGGCAGGCCGTGGTTCTCCACCAACTGGGCGATGGTCTTGGCATTCGGGGTGTCGACCAGGCGCAGCTCCTCGGTAGGGGCAGGGCGCACGGTTTCACGCGGGATGGCTTCGGCCTTCTCGATGTTGGCGGCGTAGTCGGAGCTGTCGCTGAAGATCACGTCATCTTCGCCAGACTCGGCCAGCACGTGGAACTCGTGCGAGTAGCTGCCACCGATCGAGCCGGTATCGGCCTGCACTGGGCGGAAGTCCAGGCCCAGGCGGGTGAACACATTGGTGTACGCCTGGTGCATGCGATCATAGGTTTCCTGCAGGGAAGCCTGGTCGGCATGGAACGAGTAGGCGTCCTTCATGATGAACTCGCGGCCACGCATCAGGCCGAAGCGCGGGCGGATCTCGTCACGGAACTTGGTCTGGATCTGGTACAGGTTGAGCGGCAGCTGTTTATAGCTGGACAGCTCGTTACGGGCCAGGTCGGTGATCACTTCTTCGTGGGTAGGGCCGACGCAGAAGTCACGCTGGTGGCGGTCTTTCAGGCGCAGCAGCTCAGGGCCGTATTGTTCCCAGCGACCGGATTCCTGCCACAGCTCGGCGGGCTGGATGCTCGGCATCAGCACTTCCAGGGCGCCGGCGGCGTTCATTTCCTCACGCACCACGGCTTCGACCTTGCGCATTACCCGCAAGCCCATCGGCAGCCAGGTGTACAGGCCGGAGGCCAGTTTGCGGATCATGCCGGCACGCAGCATGAGCTGATGGCTGATGACCACTGCGTCGGCAGGGGTTTCTTTCTGGGTGGCGAGCAAATATTGACTGGTGCGCATGGTTAGCCGTGTCGATTGCCTAAGACGTTGAAATAGCCCCGCATTGTACGGGGGGGAAACGAAGGCGTACAGGATGCCCCAGGGCGTGACACTTGTCAGCCAAGAAAAAGCCCGGCGTGATTGCCGGGCTTTTTCAGGTGCGGGGCACTGCAAGCCAGGCTTACAGGATGCTCAGCGGGTACTCCACGATCAGGCGCAGTTCGTCGATCGATGGGGAACCGTAGTACACGCCATCGCCCGAACGGTAGGTGGCCTGACGTACGCGGAAGCTCAGGTCCTTGGCCGGGCCGCTCTGCATCACGTACTTGACGTCGATGTCGCGTTCCCATTCCTTGCCGCTGTCGGTGGTGCGGGTGGTGGCACCGGTACCGCTAACGTAGCGGGTCATGAAGGTCAGGCCAGGTACACCGAACTCGGCGAAGTTCAGGTCGTAGCGCGCTTGCCAGGATTTTTCGTCTTCGGCGTTGAAGTCGGAACGGGCAACGGAGTTGGCCAGGAAGACGGTGCCGCCACCGTCCACGCCGTAAGCGTAATCACCGTCGCCGCTGACTTTCTGGTAGGCCAGGGTGAAGGTGTGGGCGCCAACGTTGTAAGCGGCCGACAGGCTGGCTGCGATGTTGTCCAGCTCATTGGTGCCGTCGGACTTGCTGACGTAGGCGCCGGTCAGGTTGTTGCCAATCGACTTGGTGTCATAGATGTTGAAGTCGAACACCAGGCCTTGCTTGTCGCTGATCGGCAGCGCCCAGTTGATGTTGCCGTACCACTTGCGGAAGTGATCTTCGATACGCGAGTAGTAGACGCTGGTGCTGAGGCTGTCGGTAATGGCGTAGGTGCCACCAAAGACGTTGGCTTCAGTCAGGTTCAGGCTGTCGTGGTAGGTCTGAGCCTGGGCGTTGAGTGCGGTGAAGTGACCGGCATGCAGGGTCAGGCCATCGATTTCGTTGCTGGTGATCAGGCCGCCTTCAGCCACTTCCGGCAGCAGTCGGCTGTCGTCGGTAGCCAGTACTGGCAGGGCGGTGAACTGGTCGCCGAACTTGAGCACGGTGTTGGAAATGCGCATTTTCACTGCGCCGCCGCCTTCGGAGTAGTCGTCTTGCGAGCGACCGTCGGCACCTGTCGGGAACAGGCCGGTGCCGGCGCGGCCTTTGCCGCTGTCCAGCTTGAGGCCCAGCATGCCGATGGCGTCGACACCGAAGCCTACGGTGCCTTGGGTGAAGCCCGATTCGAAGGTGCCGAGGAAGCCAAGGCCGGTTTCTTCAACGCGGCTCTGGGAGCCAGGCGCGTTGTTACGGAAGTCACGGCTAAAGTACAGCATGCGGGTCTTGACGCTCAGCTTGCTGTCTTCGATGAAACCTTTGGACTCGTCCTGTGCCGAGGCCATTGCCAACTGCGAGGTCCCTGCCGAAACGGCCAGGGCGATCATGCTCCACTTCATCACGCGCATCGTGATTTGCTCCTTTGGTTTTTAGGAAGAGTACCGCTGCGTCCAAGTCTTTTAGTTATATGGGGCAGCTCTTTCTTTTTATGTCGGCGAAAATGTATAGCACGCAGACTGTTGTTGGCGATATGGCTATAAGCACTCTTTGCGGAACTTTTTCACCGTGTCGCTTTTAAGTATTTCCATGTCGCAAATCACGCCCCGGTTCAGGGGCCGTATAACCTCAGCGCTGTTCCTGGCACCGTAACGAATCTGTAACCGCCGATTCCGGTTGAGGAAACTCCCTGGTAACCCATGTCGCTGTTGTTATTTGTCGCGTACACCTGCTACTGCAGATGTCGTGCCGACTTGGCGTGAAGGGAATGCAACAAGCGTGCTCAAAATTCGCAACAGTTCATGAAATTTTCACAAAACCTGCTACCGAGGGTCGGAAAGTCCCGTAAATGCGGGACGAAGGCTGCTTGTGTGATTTATGCGATCGAGAATCATTAGAAATTAAAAACTTGCCTTTAGAGTCAAAGTGTTACCGCAACTTGTTCATCCAGCATCGTTTGTGGGGTGGTCAGTGTGGGGAGGGCGGGCAGGTGGCCTCATTTTGGTGCGAAAAGTAGCGCTGTGTTACCGGGAGTGTGCAAGGTATCCTTGCTGGCCTGTTTTCCGCCTGAAGCGGGATGGTATTGCCTGAAGGAGATATGCCGTGTTCGTCCTCGATTCGCGTTTGCAGCAGGATTCGCTGGTGTTGGGAGAGTTTCCGCTGTGCCAGTTGCTGCTGAGCAAGGATGCCAATTACCCATGGTTCATTCTGGTGCCCAAGCGCGCTGGTATCAGTGAGCTGTTCGAGCTGGATGTGGCAGAGCAACAGCAGTTGTGGCAGGAAACCACCTTGTTGGCAGAGGCGTTGAAGGCCAGCTATGGGGCCGACAAGATGAACGTGGCTACGTTGGGCAACGTGGTCAGCCAGTTGCACATGCATGTGATTGTGCGCCAGCGCGACGACGCCGCATGGCCGGCACCGGTATGGGGCAAGTGTGCGCCTGTGGGCTACACCGATGATCAACTGCAAGCTGTTCGCCAGCGCCTGCGCGGGCTACAACTTGCTGGATACCAAGAGGCCTGAGATGACACTGGAAATGCGGATGGTCGAACTGGAAACCCGTCAGGCGTTTCAGGATGACGCTATCCAGGCGCTGAATGACGTGGTGGTGGAGCAAGCGCGGGTGATCGAGCGGCTGCAATTGCAGATGGCCGAGCTGATCAAGCGTCATGAAGAGATGGTTGGCCAGTATGGCAGCGAAGGGGAAGAGGCCCCGCCTCCTCATTATTGAGTTGTTCCAGGCTGCTATCGCCGGCAAGCCAGCCCCCACAGGTATGATGCTGCCTTCAGGGGCAGCACGGCCCTTGTGGACGCTGGTTTGCCGTTGATAGCGTCGGCCGGTCAGCCGTTGGTCAACGGCGGTTTACTGCAACCACGTCTTCGGCCTGCAGGCCCTTGTCGCGGTGCATCACCGAAAACTCCACGCGCTGGCCTTCGACCAGAATGCGGTGGCCCTCACCGCGGATGGCCCGAAAGTGCACGAAGATGTCATCGCCCGAGTCTCGGGAGATGAAACCAAAGCCTTTCGATGTGTTGAACCATTTGACGGTGCCGGTATCACGGTTGCCAGCATCTTGTGTCACGTGTTGAGTGCCGCGTGCCTTGCGCGGGCTGCGGGCAAAGCCCACGGCCAGATGCACGGCCACGGCCAGCGCCGCACACACCAGGGCTGCCAGGTTGCCCATTTCGGGGCGGGCCAGTAGCGTCAGGGTCTGCAGCACGACGGCGACTACCAGCAGGGCGCAGGCCAGGTGCTGCAGTTGTTGTCGCGCGCCGCGATGATACAGCGGCACGACCGGGGCCAGCACAAGGTTGAGCAGGCCGAGCAGGGCCAGGTAGACCGCGTCGGGTTGTTGCAGGAAGGGTGTCGCATCGGTTTTCAGGCTGGGTATGAGCGATAGCAGCAAAGCTGCCACGCCCGTCACCAGATGGACGATCTTGAACATGGGGTTGGCTCACTGTTGATAAGGCCGATCACAGGAAGAGCTGGCAGCACGGTGCGCATGAGATATAGGGCGCGAACACGTGGCAGGCCAGCCTATGCACCCGGCAATGACAATCCGCACGGGTGGCACAGTGCCTATTTAACAGTAAAGCCGCAGCCTACTCAAACCGCAGGCCGCCCAGTGGGCGATGTATTGCGCCATGTCACATGCGGCATGCGACAAGTGTTGCTACAGTGGTCGGCGACCGCTTGAGTCTCAAGCCTTATGGAAAGGGGAGCTTCATGGCAATCGATATCGGTATCAGTGAAGAAGATCGCAAGTCCATCGTCGATGGGCTGTCCCGCCTGTTGTCGGATACCTACGTGCTGTATCTGAAAACCCATAACTTTCACTGGAACGTCACCGGCCCGTCGTTCCGCACCTTGCACCTGATGTTCGAAGAGCAGTACAACGAACTGGCGCTGGCAGTCGATTCGATCGCCGAGCGCATCCGTGCCTTGGGCTTCCCTGCACCGGGTTCGTATGCATTCTATGCACGGCACTCGTCGATCAAGGAGGAGGAAGGCGTCCCCCCGGCAGACGAGATGATCCGCCAGTTGGTTCAGGGGCAGGAGGCCGTGGTACGCACTGCGCGCAGCATTTTCCCTGTGGTGGACAAGGTCAGTGACGAGCCGACCGCCGACCTGCTGACGCAGCGCATGCAGGTACACGAGAAAACCGCCTGGATGCTGCGGGTACTGCTCGACGGCAAGTAACCGTTGCTCAAGACGGAAAGCTTGCGCCACCCCTGTGGGAGCGGGCACGCCCGCGAACACCGGCGTAGCCGGTGCCATTCACCGCATTGTCTGCTCCCACAGGCTCCGCCTGGCAATCTGGTATTTGCGAAGGAACATTTTGCCGCTGCTTTAAGCTCGCCCGTCAGCGCTTCATAGGTCACCTGGTACCTGTGACGAGGAAGTGTGGCGCATGATGCAAGCGAGCAAGCGTAGGGCTGGCCAGGGCAGCTGGCCAGGAAAACAGTGTATTGACCCGTTCAAGGCGGACTTCGACATGTTGCAGACGCAGCCGGTGTCACGTTCCGTGCGGCTCAACGGCTTTTCTACCTGTCTGCGCCTGGAGGCTGTCTACTGGGGTATCCTTGAGCGCATCGCCGCCGCCAACCGTTGCTCGGTCAGTGCCGTGTTGTCCTACGTGGACCGTGAGGTGCACCTGCGCCAGGGCGGAGTGCGCAATTTCAGCGGGCTGATCCGGGTAATCTGCGTGGCGTGGCTGCAGGACCCGCCAAGTGCGCGCTGATCGCCAGGCGGGCTGCGCAGTGCTTGCTAACCATATATAATCCCGCTTTTTGCTGCCCCCCGGCAGCCAGCGTTATGGTTGACGAGAGACACCCATGCCCCTTTATGACTATCAATGTGCGTCCTGCGAGCACCGCATGGAAGTGCTGCAGAAGATCAGCGCCGCGCCGCTGACCGATTGCCCGGCCTGTCAGGCGCCGGCACTGAAAAAGCTGCTGTCGGTGCCAGGCTTTCGCCTGAGCGGTAACGGTTGGTACGAAACCGACTTCAAGACCGGGGCGAAAAAGAATCTGGCAGGCGGCGACAAGGCCGACTGAGTTGAATGCTGTGACCGGGTCTTGCAGTATTAGCCCTCCGGGCGGCCAAGGCCTCCACCGAATACACGAATCACGAGAAGCGAAACCACCATCATGATGCGCAGCCATTATTGCGGCCAACTGAACGAGAGCCTGGACGGCCAGGAAGTCACCCTTTGCGGCTGGGTCCATCGTCGCCGCGACCACGGCGGGGTGATCTTCCTCGACATCCGTGACCGCGAAGGCATGGCCCAGGTCGTGTTCGACCCGGATCGCGCCGAAACCTTCGCTGCCGCCGACCGTGTGCGCAGCGAATACGTCGTGCAGATCACCGGCAAGGTCCGCAAGCGTCCTGAGGGTGCAGTGAATGCCAACATGGCTTCCGGTGCCATCGAGATCCTCGGCTACCAGCTGAACGTGCTCAACGAAGCGGAAACCCCGCCGTTCCCCCTGAACGAATACTCCGACGTCGGCGAGGAGACCCGCCTGCGTTACCGCTTCATCGATCTGCGTCGCCCGGAAATGGCCGACAAGCTGCGCCTGCGCTCGCGCATCACCAGCAGCATCCGTCGCTTCCTCGACGAAAACGGCTTCCTCGACGTCGAAACCCCGATTCTCACCCGTGCCACCCCGGAAGGCGCGCGCGACTACCTGGTGCCAAGCCGTACCCACGCCGGTAGCTTCTTCGCCCTGCCGCAATCGCCACAGCTGTTCAAGCAGCTGCTGATGGTCGCTGGCTTCGACCGTTACTACCAGATCGCCAAGTGCTTCCGTGACGAAGACCTGCGTGCCGACCGTCAGCCGGAATTCACCCAGATCGACATCGAGACCAGTTTCCTCGATGAAAGCGAGATCATGGGCCTGACCGAAAGCATGATCCGCAAGCTGTTCAAGGAAGTGCTCGACCTGGAATTCGGCGAGTTCCCGCACATGACCTTCGAAGAGGCCATGCGCCGCTACGGCTCCGACAAGCCAGACCTGCGTATTCCGCTGGAACTGGTCGACGTTGCCGACCAGTTGAAGGATGTCGACTTCAAGGTGTTCGCCGGCCCGGCCAACGATCCGAAGTGCCGTGTTACCGCCCTGCGTCTGCCAGGTGGTGCCAGCATGCCGCGCAGCAAAATCGACGAGTACACCAAGTTCGTCGGTATCTACGGTGCCAAGGGGCTGGCCTACATCAAGGTCAACGAGCGCGCCAAGGGCGTCGAGGGCCTGCAGTCGCCTATCGTCAAGAACATCCCTGAGGCCAACCTCAACAACATCCTCGACCGCGTTGGCGCCGTAGACGGTGACATCGTGTTCTTCGGTGCCGACAAGTTCAAGGTGGTCAGCGAAGCCCTGGGTGCGCTGCGTATTCGTCTGGGTCACGACTTCGAGCTGCTGACCTGCGAGTGGGCGCCGATGTGGGTCGTCGACTTCCCAATGTTCGAAGAGAACGAGGACGGCAGCTTCACTGCATTGCACCACCCGTTCACCGCGCCGAAGTGCACCCCGGAAGAGCTCGAGGCCAACCCGGCCACTGCCCTGTCCCGTGCCTACGACATGGTGCTGAACGGTACCGAGCTGGGCGGCGGTTCGATCCGTATCCACCGTAAAGAGATGCAACAGGCGGTATTCCGTCTGCTGGGTATCGAGGCGGAAGAACAGGAAGAGAAGTTCGGCTTCCTGCTCGACGCTCTGAAGTTCGGGGCACCGCCTCACGGTGGCCTGGCGTTCGGTCTGGACCGTCTGGTCATGCTGATGACCGGCGCCCAGTCGATCCGTGAAGTGATCGCGTTCCCGAAAACCCAGAGCGCTGCATGCGTCATGACCCAGGCCCCTGGCATGGTCGACGCCAAGGCCCTGCGCGAGCTGCACATCCGACTGCGTGAACAGACCAAGGTCGAGTAAGCAGTCCTCGGGCGCATCCACATGGATGCGCCTTTGCGTTTCGACGCAGGTTTTTTCCCGTCCCGCCCCGTCATGGGGCGGGGCCGTTTGTGATTCAAAGGATTCGGAGTCGTTATGGCTGGTCATTCCAAGTGGGCGAACATCAAGCACCGCAAAGAGCGCCAGGATGCCAAGAGGGGCAAGGTCTTCACCAAGTGGATCCGTGAACTGACGGTCGCTGCCAAGCAGGGTGGCCCTGATCCGGCATCCAACCCACGTCTTCGCCTGGCCCTGGACAAGGCGTTGGGCGCCAACATGAGCCGCGACATCATCGATCGCGCCGTGGCCCGTGGCGCTGGCACCAATGAAAGCGACAATGTCGAAGAGCTTAGCTACGAAGGTTACGGCCCGGGTGGCGTGGCGATCATGGTCGAAGCCATGACCGACAACCGCAACCGTACCGCCGCGGCCGTGCGTCATGCCTTCACCAAGTGTGGCGGCAACCTGGGTACTGACGGTTCGGTGGCCTACCTGTTCGAGCGCAAAGGCCAGATCAGCTTTGCCCCGGGCGTGGAAGAGGACGCGTTGATGGAAGCGGCAATGGAGGCCGATGCCGACGACGTGGTCGCCAACGACGACGGCTCGTTCGACGTGTTCACCTCGTTCAACAGCTTCTATGCCGTGCGTAATGCCTTGGAAGAGGCAGGCTTCAAGGCCGCTGACGCGGAAATCGTCATGCAGCCGACCACCAGTGCCGAGCTCGACCAGGACGGTGCCGAAAAGGTGCTCAAGTTGATCGACATGCTCGAAGACCTGGACGACGTGCAGAACGTCTATTCCAATGCCCAGATTTCCGACGAGATCATGGAAAGCCTCGGCTAAGGTGATTTGGCATTTTGTGCCAACTCTGAGCGTTTGATAGCGCCTGTGCCGGCCCTTTCGCGAGTAAACCCGCTCCTACAGGTATTACGCCCCTTTCAAATGTGGTGCAGTACCTGTAGGAGCGGGTTTACCCGCGAAAGGGCCGGCGCAGTTTGTAGAGATGCATCATTTTTTCGACGGGCTTTATGACTCTGATTCTAGGTATCGACCCCGGCTCGCGCATCACCGGCTATGGCGTGGTACGCCAGACCGCCCGTGGTTGCGAGTACGTGGCGTCGGGCTGCATCCGCACCGGCAGCGGTGAGCTGCACGAGCGGCTGCAGATTGTTTTTCGTGGTGTCAGTGAAATCATTGCCCAGCACGGCCCGGTGACCATGGGCATCGAACGGGTGTTCATGGCCCGCAACGCCGATTCGGCGCTCAAGCTTGGCCAGGCACGTGGCGCGGCTATCGTCGCCGCCGCCGAGGCCGGCCTGGAGATCGCCGAGTACAGCGCCACCCAGGTCAAACAGGCCGTAGCCGGCACGGGTGGGGCCAACAAGGAGCAGGTGATGATGATGGTCATGCACCTGCTGAAATTGACGCAAAAACCGCAGATCGACGCTTCCGATGCCCTGGCCATCGCTCTGTGCCACGCCCACACCCGCTCCAGCCTGGTGCCGCATGGCTTGAGCACAGCGCGGCGACGCGGCGGGCGCTTGCGTCTGTAAGCGCTTCATGCGCTGATACACATTTTGTTCGGGTGATACATTCACCCGCTGCATTTGCTGATAGGGTTGAGCGGTCTTTGACCGGCTCCCCGAGAGGAAGGATCGGAACGTGATTGGACGTTTGCGCGGCACCCTGGCGGAAAAACAACCGCCTCACCTGATTATCGACGTCAACGGCGTGGGTTACGAACTGGAAGTACCCATGACCACGCTGTACCGTCTGCCCAAAGTGGGTGAAACCGTCACGGTGCATACCCACCTGGTCGTGCGCGAAGATGCCCACTTGCTCTACGGCTTTGCCGAAAAGCGCGAGCGCGAGCTGTTCCGCGAGCTGATTCGCCTGAACGGCGTAGGGCCGAAGCTGGCCCTGGCGCTGATGTCCGGGCTGGAAGTGGATGAACTGGTGCGCTGCGTGCAGGCCCAGGACACCTCAGCCTTGGTGCGCGTACCGGGCGTCGGCAAGAAAACCGCCGAGCGCTTGCTGGTCGAGCTCAAGGACCGTTTCAAAGCCTGGGAAACCTCGCCGGCCATGTTCACCCTGGTGTCCGATGGGCCTTTACCGGTCGCCAGCGAGTCCAGTGCCGAGGCCGATGCAGTCAGTGCCCTGGTCTCGCTGGGCTACAAGCCGCAGGAAGCCAGCAAGGCAATCGCCGCGATCCAGGACAAGGCCGGCCTGAGCAGTGAAGAGCTGATCCGCCGCAGCCTGAAAGGGATGATTTCCAAGTGATCGAAGCCGACCGCCTGATCGCCGCCAGTGGCCGCGACCGCGAAGAAGTCCAGGACCGTGCGATTCGCCCGCTGAGCCTGGACGAGTACATCGGCCAGCCGGTGGTGCGCGAGCAGATGGCGCTGTTCATCCAGGCCGCCCGCGGCCGCGGCGAGTCGCTTGACCACACGCTGATCTTCGGCCCGCCCGGCCTGGGCAAGACCACCCTGGCCAACATCATCGCCCATGAAATGGGCGTGTCGGTGAAGAGTACCTCGGGGCCGATTCTCGAGCGCCCCGGCGACCTGGCAGCCATGCTGACCAACCTCGAGCCGCACGACGTGCTGTTCATCGACGAAATCCACCGCCTGTCGCCTGTTGTCGAGGAGGTGCTGTACCCGGCCATGGAGGACTTCCAGCTCGACATCATGATCGGCGAAGGCCCGGCAGCCCGTTCTATCAAGCTCGATCTGCCACCCTTCACCCTGGTGGGGGCTACTACCCGTGCCGGCATGCTGACCAACCCGCTGCGTGACCGCTTCGGTATCGTCCAGCGCCTGGAGTTCTACAACGACAAGGATCTGAGCACCATCGTCAGCCGCTCGGCCAACATCCTTGGCCTGGCCATCGAAGACCAGGGTGCCTACGAGATCGCCCGCCGTGCCCGTGGCACGCCGCGCATCGCCAACCGCCTGCTGCGCCGCGTGCGTGACTATGCCGAGGTACGCGGCAAGGGCCAGATCACCAAGGCCGTGGCTGACATGGCGCTGAACCTGCTGGATGTCGACGAGCGTGGTTTCGACCATTCCGACCGTCGCCTGCTGCTGACCATGATCGAGAAGTTCGATGGCGGCCCGGTGGGCGTGGACAACCTGGCTGCAGCCATCAGCGAAGAGCGTCATACCATCGAAGATGTGCTGGAGCCGTACCTGATTCAGCAGGGTTACATCATGCGCACGCCACGCGGCCGCGTGGTCACCCGGCATGCCTACCTGCACTTTGGGCTGAATATCCCCGGGCGCTTGGGGGAGGGGGGCGATTTTTCCGAGCCAGGCGATGAATGACAGATCGAAAGCGACTTTTTGTGGTCCTACCGCTGGCATGCCCCTGGTGCGCTGGCAATAAGACATTAATGAAGAAAAAACAGTTGCCACAGCGGATTGGCAAGCTGAGGAGTAAGCACTAGAGTATGCGCGCGCAAAATCAGCTCGAACCGTTCGCACATCGGTGTCGCGTCTATTACGAAGATACCGATGCGGGCGGCGTGGTGTATTACGTCAACTACCTGAAATTCATGGAGCGCGCGCGCACCGAACGCCTGCGGCACCTGGGCTTTTCCCAGTCGCAACTGGCTGAAGACAACCTGCTGTTCGTGGTCCATTCCAGCGAAGCGCGCTATCACGCGCCGGCGCGGCTGGATGACGAATTGCGGGTGACCGCGCAGGTCCTTGAACTCAATCGCGCCAGCTTGCGTTTCGTACAGCAGGTCTGGCGGGAAAAGGATGAAACGCTGCTTTGCGAAGGGCAATTCCTGGTGGCTGCCGTGCGCGCCGACACTTTCAAACCCCGAGCCCTACCCCCCCAGCTGCGCGACGCCTTTGCGGCGGACGGCTCGGGTAATCAATCGAATGCAGGAGAATAAGCGTGGAAGCTAACGTCGTCGACCATACCTCCATGTGGAGTCTGGTCAGCAATGCCAGCGTGGTGGTACAGCTGGTAATGCTGACCCTGGTGGCCGCCTCGGTCACCTCATGGATCATGATCTTCCAGCGCAGCACCATGCTGCGCGCCGGTCGTCGTGCGCTGGATGCCTTCGAAGAGCGCTTCTGGTCGGGCATCGACCTGTCCAAGCTGTACCGCCAGGCAGGCAGCAACCCAGACCCGGACTCCGGCGTGGAGCAGGTGTTCCGTGCCGGTTTCAAGGAGTTCTCGCGCCTGCGCCAGCAGCCGGGTGTTGACCCGGACGCCGTCATGGAAGGTGTTGGCCGTGCCATGCGTGTGGCCATCTCGCGCGAGGAAGAAAAACTCGAGCAGAGCTTGCCGTTCCTGGCCACCGTTGGTTCGACCAGCCCGTACATCGGCCTGTTCGGCACCGTGTGGGGCATCATGAACTCCTTCCGCGGCCTGGCCAGCGCCCAGCAGGCGACCCTGGCTACCGTTGCTCCGGGCATCGCCGAAGCACTGATCGCTACCGCCATCGGCCTGTTCGCGGCAATCCCGGCTGTTATTGCCTACAACCGTTTCGCCGCGCGCAGTGAAGTACTGATCGGCCGTTACTACACCTTCGCCGACGAGTTCCAGGCGATCCTGCACCGCAAAGTGCACACCAGCGAAGAGTAATCAGGTAGAAGCCCATGGCCCGAGTTCGCCACAAACGCAAGCCCGTCGCCGAGATGAACGTGGTGCCCTACATCGACGTGATGCTGGTGCTGCTGGTCATCTTCATGGTGACGGCGCCCATGCTCAACCAGGGCGTGAAGGTCGACCTGCCCAAGGTTTCCAGCGAAGCCTTGCCGCAGGACAACAACGTCCAGATCCTCACCATCTCCATCAAGGCCGATAAAACCTATTACTGGAACCTCGGCAGCGAAGTCGATACCGACAAGCAGATGGACAAAGCCATGACCTTGCCGGCCATGACCGACGCCGTGACCAAGATCATTGCTGCCGGCCGTGACCAGGGCAAGCAGACCCAGGTGTTCATTCGTGGCGACAAGGCTGTCGACTATGGCGCGGTCATGGGTGCCATGGGCGGGTTGCAGAAGGCCGGTGTCGGTAACGTTGGCCTGATTACCGAGGCGCCCTGATGCAACAGCGAGAGCCATCCGCCTCGGAAAGCTACTTCTGGCCCAGTGTCTGGGCCATCGGCCTGCATGTGCTGGTGTTCGCCCTGCTGTTCGTCAGTTTTGCCATGACGCCGGAGCTGCCGCCTTCCAAGCCGATCGTTCAGGCGACCCTGTACCAGCTCAAGTCCAAGAGCCAGGCAACTACCCAGACCAATCAGAAGATTGCCGGGGAGGCGAAGAAAACCGCTTCGCGCCAGACCGAAGTCGAGCAGCTGGAACAGAAGAAGGTCGAGCAGGAGGCCGTGAAGGCCGCGGAACAAAAGAAAGCTGACGCCGCTCAAAAGGCCGAAGAGGCCCGCGAAGCCGCCGAGGCGAAAAAAGCCGAGGATGCTGCCAAGGCCGCTGAAGCCGCCAAGGCCGCCGAGGCCAAGAAAGCCGCCGAAGCCAAGAAGGCCGACGAGGCGAAGAAAGCCGCCGAGAAACAGCAGGCCGACATCGCCAAGAAGAAGGCCGAGGACGAAGCCAAGAAAAAAGCCGAAGAAGAGGCCAAGAAAGAGGCCGCTGAAGAGGCGAAGAAGAAAGCCGCCGAGGACGCCAAGAAAAAGGCAGCCGAAGAGGCCAAGAAGAAAGCAGCCGAGGACGCCAAGAAGAAAGCGGCGGCCGAGGACGCGAAGAAGAAGGCAGCTGAAGAGGCCAAGAAAAAGGCCGCTGCAGATGCCCAGAAGAAGAAGGCACAGGAAGCGGCCCGCAAGGCGGCAGAAGACAAGAAAGCCCAGGCACTGGCCGAGCTGTTGTCCGATACCACCGAGCGGCAGCAGGCGCTGGCCGACGAGCAGGGTGACCAGGTGGCCGGCGATTTCGACGACCTGATCCGCATGCGCGCGGCCGAGGGCTGGGCACGTCCGCCTTCCGCGCGCAAGGGCATGACGGTGGTCCTGCAGATCAACATGTTGCCGGACGGTACCATCACCAGTGTCAGCGTGGCCCGGTCCAGTGGTGACGGCCCGTATGACAGTTCGGCGGTGGCTGCGGTGAAGAACATTGGTCGTTTGACCGAGATGCAGGGTATGAAGCCGAGCGATTTCAACCAATATCGTTCGTTCAAGATGACATTTACACCTGAGGATCTAGCGTTGTGATTAAACGTCTGAGAGGACTGCTGGTCATGCTCTGCTGCGTGGCAGGCATGGCGGTGGCAGAAGAAAAGAACATCCTGGTTACCAGCGGCAGCGACCGGGCCACGCCCATCGCGGTAGTACCGTTCGGTCTGCAGGGCGGTAGCGTGTTGCCTGAAGACATCGCCGACATCATCGGCAACGACCTGCGCAACTCTGGCTACTACTCGCCAATTCCGCGGCAGAACATGATCAGCCAGCCGTCGCAGGCCAGCGAAGTGATCTTCCGTGACTGGAAAGCGCTGGGTGCACAGTACGTGATGGTCGGCAGCATCGTGCCGTCGGGCGGTCGCCTGCAGGTGCAGTACGCGCTGTTCAACGTCGCCACCGAGCAGCAAGTGCTGACCGGCAGCGTGGCGGGCAGCACCGACCAGCTGCGCGATATGGCGCACTACATTGCCGACCAGTCGTTCGAGAAGCTCACCGGCATCAAGGGCGCGTTCTCTACGCGCATGCTGTACGTGACGGCCGAGCGTTTCTCCACCAACAACACCCGCTACACCCTCCAGCGTTCGGACTACGACGGTGCGCGTGCGGTGACCCTGCTGCAATCGCGTGAGCCGATCCTGTCGCCGCGCTTTGCGCCTGATGGCAAACGTATCGCCTACGTCTCGTTCGAGCAGAAGCGCCCACGTATCTTCGTGCAGAACATCGATACTGGCCGCCGCGAGCAGGTGACCAACTTCGAAGGCCTGAACGGTGCGCCGGCCTGGTCACCGGACGGCTCGCGCCTGGCGTTCGTACTGTCCAAGGACGGCAACCCGGACATCTACGTGATGAACGTGGCCTCGCGCCAGATCAGCCGTGTTACTGCAGGCCCGGGTATCAACACCGAGCCGTTCTGGGGCAAAGATGGCAACACCCTTTACTTCACTTCCGACCGTGGCGGCAAACCGCAGATCTATAAACAGTCGGTCAGTGGTGGTGGTGCCGAGCGCGTAACGTTCGTAGGTAACTACAACGCCAACCCGAAACTTTCGGCGGACGAAAAGACCCTGGTAATGATTCATCGCCAACAGGGCTTTACCAACTTCAAAGTGGCGGCACAGGACTTGCAACGCGGAAGTGTAAAGATTCTGTCTGAAACAAGTCTTGATGAGTCTCCCACTGTTGCGCCAAACGGCACCATGCTAATCTACGCCACCCGCCAGCAGGGCCGGGGAGTCTTGATGCTCGTGTCGCTGAACGGCCGCGTGAGGCTCCCACTTCCTACCGCTCAAGGCGAAGTCAGAGAACCGTCCTGGTCCCCTTACCTGAACTGATTGCGGCGTAATACATTTTGCTTAACACACTGGGGTTTCATTAGGAGTTTCACGATGGAAATGCTGAAGTTTGGTAAATTTGCTGCGCTGGCTCTGGCCATGGCCGTAGCTGTAGGTTGCTCCTCGAAGGGCGGTGACAACGCAGGCGAAGGCGCTGCTGTAGACCCTAACGCTGGCTACGGTGCCAACACTGGCGCTGTTGACGGCTCCCTGAGCGAAGAAGCCGCCCTGCGCGCAATCACCACCTTCTACTTCGAATACGACAGCTCGGACCTGAAGCCAGAAGCCATGCGCGCTCTGGATGTTCACGCCAAGGACCTGAAAGCCAACGGCAACCGTGTTGTTCTGGAAGGTAACACCGACGAGCGCGGCACCCGCGAGTACAACATGGCTCTGGGTGAGCGTCGTGCGAAAGCCGTTCAGCGCTACCTGGTTCTGCAGGGCGTTTCCCCTGCTCAGCTGGAACTGGTTTCCTACGGCGAAGAGCGTCCAGTTGCTACCGGCAACGACGAGCAGTCCTGGGCTCAGAACCGTCGCGTAGAACTGCGTAAGTAAGTTCTTATGCGTATGTGCCGCCGTGTAGTAACCGTCCTCGCACTCAGCCTGCCGCTTGCGGCCTGGGCTGAGGTCCCTGTAGTAGATGACAACGCAGGCAGCTATCCGCCTGCGGGTTATGGCACGAGCGGCGCCTATGCCGGGTCAGGGGCTTCGGCCCCTGCCTCTGCACAGGGCCAGCTGTTCATGCAGCTGCAACAGATGCAGGATCAGCTTTCCCGCCAGCAAGGCATCATCGAAGAGCTGCAAAACGATGTGTCGCGCATGAAGCAGGAAAACCTGGAGCGTTACCAGGACCTGGACCGTCGCATCAACAGTGGCGCTGCGCCTGCCGCAACCCCTGACAATTCCTCCGGTGGTGGTGCGTCCAATGCCGCCCCCGATGCCGCAGCAGGTGCTGCTGCGCAACAACCGGCCGGCAGTAGCCAGCCCGGTGATCCGGCGAAAGAGAAGCTCTATTACGACGCAGCTTTCGATCTGATCAAACAGAAAGACTTCGACAAGGCCAGCCAGGCGTTCAACGCCTTCCTGCGCAAGTACCCCAACAGCCAGTACGCCGGTAATGCCCAATACTGGTTGGGTGAAGTGAACCTGGCCAAGGGTGACCTGCAAGGCGCCAGCCAGGCCTTTGCCCAAGTCAGCCAAAAGTACCCGAAGCACAGCAAGGTGCCAGATTCGCTGTACAAACTGGCTGATGTCGAGCGCCGTATGGGCCATACCGACAAGGTAAAAGGCATCCTTCAGCAGGTCGTCACCCAGTACCCCGGCACCTCTGCCGCTCAACTGGCCCAGCGTGACCTGCAGAAGCTCTAGGCGTTGTCGCTGTACCGCTCGAAAGAAACCCGCGCCAGTCGCGGGTTTTTTCGTTAGAATCACTGCCCTTTTTTCGTAAACACGCTGCTGCGGATAACGCTATGTCGAGTCCGCGACAGTGCCTGACGGAGGCGGACAGCCTGTTTAGCTGTCACGCCCGTGGCGAGCATGCAAGACACATTACGCATCACCGAAGTCTTTTACTCTTTGCAGGGTGAGACGCGAACGGCCGGGCTGCCCACGGTATTTGTGCGCCTCACCGGTTGCCCCCTGCGTTGCCAGTACTGCGACAGTGCCTATGCCTTCAGTGGCGGTACCGTACGCACCCTTGATTCGATCCTCGAACAAGTGGCCGGCTTCAAACCGCGCTACGTCTGTGTCACCGGTGGTGAACCACTGGCCCAGCCCAACGCCTTGCCGTTGCTGCAGCGGCTGTGTGATGCCGGTTACGAGGTGTCGCTGGAGACCAGCGGCGCGCTGGATATTGCCGGCACCGACACCCGCGTCAGCCGTGTGGTCGACCTGAAAACCCCTGGCTCCGAAGAGTCGCACCGTAACCGCTACGAGAACATCGAGCAGCTGACACGCAACGACCAGGTCAAGTTCGTCATCTGTTCCCGCGAGGATTATGACTGGGCGGTATCCAAGCTGATCCAGTACAACCTGGCAGAGCGTGCCGGTGAGGTGTTGTTCTCACCCAGCCATCATCAGGTGAACGCCAGTGACCTGGCTGACTGGATCGTTGCTGACAACTTGCCTGTACGCTTCCAACTGCAGCTGCACAAGCTGCTGTGGAACGACGAGCCCGGACGTTGATTGAGGAGCACGTACACATGACAGAAAAACGCGCAGTAATCCTGTTGTCCGGCGGCCTGGACTCGGCCACCGTGGTTGCCATGGCCAAGGCCGAGGGCTACAGCTGCTACACCATGAGCTTTGATTACGGCCAGCGTCATCGCGCCGAGCTGAACGCCGCTGCCCGCGTGGCCCGCGACCTGGGTGTGGTCGAGCACAAGGTGATTGGGCTGAACCTCGACGGCATCGGCGGTTCGGCATTGACCGACAGCAGCATCGACGTGCCGGAAGCCCCGGGTGAAGGCATTCCGGTCACTTACGTGCCGGCGCGCAACACCGTGTTCCTTTCGCTGGCGCTGGGTTGGGCAGAAGTGCTGGAAGCGCGCGACATCTTCATTGGCGTCAACGCCGTCGATTACTCTGGCTACCCGGATTGCCGTCCCGAGTTCGTCGAGGCCTTCGAGCGCATGGCCAACCTGGCGACCAAGGCTGGCGTAGAAGGGCAGGGCTTCCGCATCCAGGCGCCGCTGCAGAACATGAGCAAGGCGCAGATTGTGCAGGCGGGTATGGCCCGTAGTGTGGACTACAGCCTGACCGTTTCCTGCTACCAGGCCGACGATGACGGCCGCGCCTGTGGCAAATGCGACAGCTGCCGCCTGCGCGCCGATGGTTTCAAGGCCGCCGGTATCGAAGACCCGACTCGGTATTTTTGAAAAAATCGTGATTGGGTGTTGAATTCTCGTTAGAAATCAGTATTATACGCGCCATCAAATGGGTCGTTAGCTCAGTTGGTAGAGCAGTTGGCTTTTAACCAATTGGTCGTAGGTTCGAATCCTACACGACCCACCATACGCAGTACGTTAGAGCCCGCTACCAGAAATGGTCGCGGGCTTTTTCGTTTGCGCTACGGGTGTTCGGAAAAAAGGGGCGCAGAGCGCCCACGAATTACTCGGCCCATTCCGGGTCGCCAGTGAACACCACTGTCAGCCAGCGGTCCGGCCCTTCGCCGCCTACCGCGTCGCCAATCTCGTTGCGCCAGGCATCCCATTCATCGATAGTCTTCGCCGCCATGGTTTTGGGCACGATGAAATACAGCTCAATCTCCCGCGAACGCCCGACCTTGGCGACATAGGCGCGGTAAGACTGCAGGCCGTGGCGAGCGACGAAGGCCTTGGCAACTTCATCTACGTGCAGCTTGAGGTCGCCGGGGGTGACCAGGAAGATTTCGGACAGTGCCTGACGCACCACCGACATCGGCAACGGCACGATCACCAGGCACACCAGCGCCAGCACCGCCGGGTCGATGTACGGTGATACCCATTCCAGCGAAGTGCCCTGTACTGCATAGCCAAAGCAGAAGGCGATCAGCAGCGCGGCAGTGATGCTGGCCGACATCACCCAGCCCTTGACGTCCATGCGCACGAAGTCTGACTTTAGTTTGCGGTTGGCGCGGGCCTCGATGACGGCGATGGTCACGCAGGTGATCACCGTCAGCGCCGCGTAGACCATGGCAATGCCGAACTCCAGGTGGCGCCCGCCTTGCAGCAGGCTGCTGACGGCGTTGATCAGCGCGTAGATGGCCACGCCGCCGAGCAGAATGCCGTTGAGCGCCAGTACCATGGGCTCCAGGTGCCAGAAACCCATGGTGAAGCGCTCGCGCAGCTTGCGCGACATCTGCACGCTGGTGGTGTGCGAAGTGATCAGCTTGACCACCACAAGCGACAGCCCGCTCATGCTGGCGTCGACCAGCGAGTACACACCGTCGAAGACGATGGAGAACGAGCCGGAGGCAAGGCCGAAGGCGATGCCGATGGTGGCGATGAACAGGGTCGCGGCGATCGAGGTGCGTAAAAGCCCTTGTTCGCTGGTGATGTCGAAGAAGGTGGATCGGGTTGGATTAGGCATAAGTTGTGCTCAAAAATAACAATGGTGCGGTGCCTGTCAGGGCCTCTTCGCGGGCACGCCCGCTCCCACAGGAACTCCACAGCCCCTTAGGGCACGCCGAACCTGTGGGAGCGGGCGTGCCCGCGAAGAGGCCCTCACAGGCTAGACGCGAAACTGCTCCATCAGCGCCTGCTGCTGGTTGGCCAGCCGGTTCAAGGCCTGACTGATGCGTGCCGATTCATCGGCCTGCCCGGCCAGTGATTCTGTCACGTCTCGAATGCCGGCCACGTTACGGTTCACTTCCTCGGCCACCGCGCTCTGCTCTTCCGCCGCCGAGGCAATCTGCAGGTTCATGTCGCTGATCACCGCCACGGCCTCGCCAATACGCTGCAGTGCCGGTAATGCCTGCTCCATGCGTGCGGCGCTGTCCTGGGCCTGGCGTTGGCCTGCATGCATGGCCCCCACCACGTCCTGGGTGCCTTGCTGAAGGCCTTCGATGACCTGGCGAATTTCCTCTACCGAAACCTGCGTGCGCTGGGCCAGGCCGCGCACCTCATCGGCAACCACGGCGAAGCCACGCCCGGCTTCGCCTGCGCGGGCCGCTTCGATGGCGGCATTCAGTGCCAGCAGGTTGGTTTGCTCGGCAATGGTGCGGATCACTTCAAGCACCGAGCCGATTTGCCCGCTGCGGTCTTCCAGTGCACGTGCCTCGTCCATGGCAGTGTTCATGCCTGCGGCCAGGCGGTCGATGCCCTGGCGCGTGCTGTCCACCAGTTGCAAGCCTTCCTGGCTGGCCTGATCCGCGGCGCGTGCGGCCTGGGCCGCCTGCGAGGCGTTGTGGGCGACATCAAGTGCGGTGGCGCTCATTTCATTGGCCGCTGTGGCCACCTGTTCGATTTCGCGATGCTGTTGCTGCATGCCGTTGCTGGTCTGACTGGCGATGGCAGCCGATTGGTCGGCGGTATCGCGGGCTTCCTGCAGCGAGCCCTTGACCTGGGCAATGACCGGTTGCAACTTGTCGAGGAAGCGGTTGAACCAGCCGGTGAGCTGGCCCAGTTCATCCTGGCGGGCGTAGTCCAGGCGACGGGTAAGGTCGCCTTCACCACTGGCAATGTCTTCCAGGCGTGCAGCCACGGCCAGGATTGGCCGGGTAACGCCGCGCGCGGTCAGCCACACCAGCAGCAAACCGGCGATAGCCGTGCCAAGGCCTATCAGCAGGCTGGTGAGGTTGGCATTCTGGTTATGGGCGTCAAGGCGCTGGTTGAGGGCTGCGGCGGGGGCCTGCAGCACGCTTTCCGGCAGTTCCAGTACTACCTGCCACGGGGCTGTGTCAGGGATTGGCGTGAAGGGGTGGGCCACGCGCAGCAGGCCGTCGGCTACCGCTTTGTCCATGGGCTTACCGAGCGTGCTGTCGTCGCGGCTGTTGCCCGCCAGCAGGCCGGCGGCGGTGGCGATGCTCACCTGGCCCTGACCGTCGAACAGATCGCGGCGGCCGTCCACGCTCAGTTGCTGCAGGTTGGCCAGGCCGATGTCCAGGCCGACCACGCCAACTACCTTGCCGTGTTCCAGCAATGGCAGAGCGATGCTGGTCATCAGCACCTGACGGCCGTTGACCTCGTCGAGGTACGGTTCGAGCATACAGGCCCTGGCGGTGTCCTGCGGACAGGTCAGCCAGCGATTCTTCGCCGCGCCGTTGCTGCCGATGCTGGTGTCGCCGAGCATCGTTTCCGGCATGGCTTCAAGTTCCAGGGTGCCGGGGCTTGGTTGTGACCAGTACAGCGAGAAACGCCCGCTCTCATTGCTGCCCATGGCGTCCTGGCTTAGGTACTGGCTGTCCTGCTGGTCCAGGGCATTGGGCTGGAACACCAGGTACAGGCCGATCACGTCCGGGTTGCCGGCCAGGCTGGCACGCGCCTGGCGGGTTAGTTCGGCGCGCAGGTCGCTACCACCACGGTCCTTCAGCACGTGTACCAGGCGGGCAAAGCCATTGCCATACTGGTAGGCGTCCATGAAGTAGCGCTGGATACGCAAGGCCTGGGTTTCGGCGTGGGCCTGCAGGCGCTGGCGGGCGCTGTCTTCGAGCATGGCAGTGTTGGCCTGGTTGACCAGGGCGGCGCTGCGATGGGCCTGGGTCAGCGAGGTGGCTACCAGCAAGGCGACAATGGCCAGCAGGCACAGGCCGGCGAGGAGTGTGATCTTCCACTGGATGGAGAGGCGACGCAGCGGCATGAGGGCTTTCCTTTTCGAACAAATGCAACGCCCGCAATCAGGCGCGGGCGTTGTTGGCAGCGAGGCTCATTCGGCGACGTAGTTGGGCGGTGCCGCGCGGAAGGCTTTGGTCAGCCAGCCCAGGTAGACCAGCCCGAGCGCAGCCCAGATACCGCCAAACATCAGCGAATGTGCGTTCAGGTCCAGCCACAGCGAGACGATGATGCAGAAGCCGATGGTCGGCAGCACCAGGTACTTCAGCTGGTTGGCCAGGCCTTTACGGTTGCCTTCGCGCAGGTAGCAGTGGTTGATCACCGACAGGTTGACGAAGCTGAACGCGACCAGGGCGCCGAAGTTGATGATGGAAGTGGCGGTGACCAGGTCGAAGAAGATCGCCGACAGCGAAATCAGCCCTACCACGGCAATGTTCAGCACTGGCGTCTTGTAGCGCGAATGCAGGCGGGCGAAGACGCTGGCCGGGATCACGTTGTCGCGGCCCATTACATACAGCAGGCGCGACACGCTGGTTTGCGAGGCCAGGCCCGAGGCGATGGTGTTGATCACGGTGCAGGCGATGAAGATCGACTGGAAGAGCTTGCCGCCAACGTACAGGGCAATTTCCGGCAGGGCTGCTTCCTGGTCGTGGAAGCGGGCCATGGTCGGGAAGTAGGCCTGAATGAAGTACGACACGGTGATGAACACCACACCGCCAATCAGTGCGGTGAGGAAGATCGCCCGGGGAATGGTCTTGGCCGGATCGCGGGTTTCCTCGGACAGGCAGGTGACCGCGTCAAAGCCCAGGAACGAGAAGCACAGGATGGTCGCACCGGCGGCCAGGGCGCTGAACTGGGTCTGGCTGTCGGCGAACGGTATCAGGCTCCAGGTGGTACCCAGCCCTTCACCCTGGTCCAGGCCGCGCACGCACAGGTAGATGAACACGGCGATGATCGCCACCTGCACACCCACGAACAGCAGGTTGAAGTGCGCCACCAGATTCACGCTGCGCATGTTGATCAGGCTGATCAGGGTGACGAAGCCGGCCACCCACATCCACTCAGGCACTTCCGGGAACATGGCCGAAAGGTACAGCTTGGCCAGTAGTGCGTTGACCATCGGTAGCAGCAGGTAGTCCAGTAACGAAGACCAGCCCACCAGGAAGCCCACGTGCGGGTTGATCGCGCGCTGGGTGTAGGTGTAGGCCGAGCCCGACTGCGGGAAGCGTTTTACCAGGGTGCCATAGCTAACTGCGGTGAACAGGATGCCAGCCAATGCCAGGATGTAGGCGCTGGGTACATGCCCGGCAGTAATCCCGCTGACGATGCCGAAGGTATCGAACACGGTCATCGGGGTCAGGTAGGCCAGGCCGATGATGATCACGTGCCAGAGGCGCAGGGTTTTGCGGAGTTGGCCGTTGCCGGAAGCGCTGTGGTCAGGCTGCATGCTGGCATGGCTCCTGCTGCTGGGCGTAAACGACGGGCACGGTGTATTGCGCATGCGGCAAGGGCGAGCGGGTGGGCTCCATGTTGTTCACCTTTTATGTTGGAGCGGCGGAAGGCGCGGAGGGGCGCGCAAAGTGGTGAAAATAAAAAACGATGGCTAGGTGGGTGTCAAGTTAAACATGACAAGATGTTGCAAGATTGAAATATCTATCGATTAAATACGGGGTTTATTCGGTTTTTGCGCGTTTTTTTGCGATTATGATCAATTTGTGTGTTCGTAAAAATTAACGAGCTATTTGCTTGTCTCACCGTGATGTCGGATGTGTCCGAAAAATGGCATTTCTCGACCTGGGCCAGCGCTCGGCCCAATCGGGGGTGGTACTCTTCGATTTCTGCGTGGCCTTTGGCCGCCTTCGAAGCCCTTACGGACAGCAATCGGTTCTATTCATGAAGAAATCAGTTGGCATCCTTTCCGGCCTGGCTATCGCCATTGCCGTCGCAACTACCGCAGGCGCCTGGTACACCGGCAAGCAGCTGCCGGCAGAGCTGGACAACGCCCTTGCACGCAGCAACGCCGAACTCAAAAAGGCCCTGGTCAGTACCGGTGGTAGCATGAGCATCGAGCGTGTGTCGCTGGAGCAGCATCTCTTCAGCAGCACTGCCCAGTACCGGCTCAAGGCTCGCGACATCAACGTGGGTCAGGGCGAGGTGATCAATTTTGACGTGGGCATGACCGACCAGATCGAGCACGGCCCGTTTCCGTGGTCGAGGGTCAGGGCACTGAAGCTGATGCCGGTAATGGCGGTCAGCAACAGCACGCTGCAAAAGGATGACGCCGTCGCGCCATGGTTCGCCGCTGCGGGTGAAAAGGCCCCGATCAGCGCGCAGACCAGCCTGGGTTACGGCGGTAGTGTGGTCAGCCAGGTTCAGCTGGCGCCGCTCAAGTTTGACGAAGCGGATGGCAACAGCCTTGACTTCTCGGGCATGCAGTTCGAAGTGAGTGGGGACAAGGAGGGCAAGGCCTCGAAGTTCCAAGGCCAGGCCGACAGGCTGGTGATGAAATGGGTGCATGACGACCAGCCGCCGGCCACCTTCGAGCTCAAAGGGCTGACGTTTGGCGGTAACCTCGCAGCCACCGCGCACGATGCCATCTATGTCGGTAACGTCGATCTGGCGTTGGCCGAAACCAAGGTCACCCTTGGGCCGAAACAGCAGGTGCTACTGATCAAGGGCCTGGAACAGAACGCCTTGCAAACCCTCGACGGCACGGACACCGTAGGTGGCCGCGCGGAGTACAAGGTCGGCGACATCAGCTGGGATGGCCGTGCGGTAGGCAAGGCGCAGATGGCGGTGAGCGTGACTTCGGTAAACGCCCCGGCGCTGCAGGCCTTGTCGAAGTGGTACCAGTCGCACTTGCCGGAGTTCGAGGCCGCCAGTGCTGCTGGCCAGCCGGTGCCGCAGATCCAGATGGACGACGCCGAAAAGGCCCGCTTCCAGGGTGACTTGCAGAAATTACTGGCCGCCAAGCCCAAGCTGGCGGTAGAAAACCTGTCGTTCAAGACCGCCAATGGCGAGAGCCGCTTCAACCTGTCGATGGACCTCGCCGCGCCGGCCAGCTTCGACTTGCCGCCGGACCAGCTGAGCAAGCAGATTATCACGGAGGTGAAAGGCAAGCTGTCGCTGTCCAAGCCGATGATCGGTGACCTGGCGACCTTGCAGGCGTTGCTGGATGGCCAGACCGACGCCCAAGCGATTGCCATGCAGTCGAGCCAGGCGGGGGAGATGGTCGGCATGATGGCGCTGCAGAGCGGCATGGCTACCGTGCAGGGCGATGATGTGGTCAGCAGCCTGCACTATGCCGATGGCATGGTCGATTTCAATGGCAGAAAAATGACCGTGGAAGAATTTGCCATGTTCATGGCGGCGCATCTGGGGGCCCTGTCGCCGCAGGGGTGATGGTTTCTCCTGTTGCGGCCTCTTCGCGGGTAAACCCGCTCCTACCAGGATTTCACCGTGTAGGAGCGGGTTTACCCGCGAAGAGGCCAGCACAGGCAACACAAAAACCCCTTTAGTAATCGCTGGATTGTCTGTAGCCTTCGGCCTCCGATAATAATCCGCGCCCGCAGAGGGCCGTGGCGGTCAGCATGCCGTCCGGCGCCCTTAGCCGATCTGCCAGGGCCGGGTGATACACTCGATTTGACGCGCAAGCGCGCCTGCAGGTCCAGCGATCATGACCCAGATTTCCGAACGCCTATTGGTTCAGGCCCACCTCGACGCCAAGCAGCCCAACCCGCTGACAACCGAGCAGGAGGCCGAATACCGTGCGGCCATCGCTGCCGAGCTCAAAGCCCAGAATGCCGTGCTGGTTGCCCATTACTACTGCGACCCGGTCATCCAGGCGCTGGCTGAAGAAACCGGCGGCTGTGTATCCGACTCGTTGGAAATGGCCCGCTTCGGCAAGAACCACCCGGCCAAAACGGTCATCGTGGCCGGAGTGCGCTTCATGGGCGAGACGGCAAAAATCCTCACCCCGGAAAAGCGCGTGCTAATGCCGACACTGGAGGCCACCTGCTCGCTCGACCTGGGCTGCCCGGTGGAAGAGTTCTCGGCCTTCTGCGACCAGCACCCTGAGCGCACCGTGGTGGTCTACGCCAACACGTCCGCAGCGGTGAAGGCACGCGCCGACTGGGTGGTGACTTCAAGCTGTGCACTGGAAATTGTCGAAAGCCTGATGGACAACGGCGAAACCATCATCTGGGGACCAGACCAGCACCTGGGCCGTTACATCCAGAAGCAAACCGGTGCCGACATGCTGCTGTGGGACGGTGCCTGCATCGTTCACGAAGAGTTCAAGTCGCGCCAGTTGGCCGACATGAAGGCGCTGTACCCGGATGCTGCGATCCTGGTGCACCCCGAGTCGCCGGAAGCGGTGATCGAGCTGGCCGACGCGGTGGGCTCCACCAGCCAGCTGATCAAGGCTGCCCAGACCCTGCCGAACAAAACCTTCATCGTCGCCACCGACCGCGGCATCTTCTACAAGATGCAGCAGCTGTGCCCGGACAAGGAATTCGTCGAAGCCCCCACCGCCGGCAACGGCGCGGCATGCCGCAGCTGTGCGCATTGCCCGTGGATGGCGATGAACACCCTGGAGCGGGTGCTGGATTGCCTGCGTAACGGCACCAACGAGATTTTCGTTGACCCGGCGCTGGTGCCCAAGGCGATCAAGCCGCTTAATCGCATGCTGGACTTTACCCAGGCGGCGCGGCTGAAGCTGTCTGGTAATGCCTGACGCCAGACCGCGTCATACTCTTCGCGGGCTCGCCCGCTCCCACAGATATTGCACCGTTTACCAAGGCGGTGGAGTACCTGTGGGAGCGGGCTTGCCCGCGAATCGCCTTCAGCGCCCCATCATTTCCTGAACCATGCGCCGCTGCTCCATGATCTCGCGCTGGCGCTGGTCAATCTGTGAGGCCAGCGGGAAGTTACCGCCCGCCCGACGCTTGGCGTAATCCAGCTGCTGGATTGCCTGATCAAAGTCGCCGACCAGCGTGAAGTATTCGGCACGCGCCCGGTGCAAGCCAATGGTATTGCCCGACAAGCCACGCACCTCGGCCATGTCGTACCACACATCCGGGTCATCCGGCCGACTCTTCACCAGCTCGTTCAACACCTTCTCGGCCTCAGCCGGTTTGTTCTGTTTCACCAGCAGGTCGGCGCGCACCTGTTTCAACGGGTAGTTGCCCGGGTACAGCCCCTGCATCCGTTCGGCGCGCTGCTGGGCGTCGGCAAGACGGTTGTTGGTGATGTCCAGGTCGATCTGCGCCAGGTTGTAGGTGATGTCGTTGGGCGCCTTGGCCAGCAGCGGCTTGAGCATTTCACGGGCCTCGTTCAATTGCCCGCCCTTGATCTGTGCCAAGGCCAGGCCATAACGTGCGGCGTCCAGCTTTGGGTCTTCGTCCAGTTGGGCGCGGAAGCGCTTGGCGGCAAGCCCCGGCGTGCCTTCGTAGGTCAGCGCCACCCGGGCGCGGATCAGCTGGTAGCGCATGCTGTCTTCGATACCACCCTTGGGCGCTTGGTCGGCGCGGTTACGGGTGTCGGCAATACGTGATTCGGTCACCGGGTGGGTCAGCAGGAACTCCGGCGGTTTGGCGTCATAGCGATACTGGCGTGCCAGGCGCTCGAACATGGTCGGCATGTTGCGTGGATCGTAGCCGGCCTTTTCCAGGTTCTGGATACCGATACGGTCGGCTTCCTGTTCATTCTGGCGCGAGAAGCGCCGTTGCTCCTGAATGGCCGCTGCCTGGGTGCCGGCAATCATGCCGATGCCCGCGTCGCCGGCGCCACCTGCGGCCAGTACGATGCCGGCCAGCAGCGCCGCCATCATCGGCAACTGCATACGCTGCTGGGCCTCGACACCCCGCGCGAAGTGGCGTTGCGACAAGTGCGCCAGTTCGTGGGCCAGTACCGAGGCATATTCGCCCTCGGTCTGGGCGTTGAGGAACAGCCCACCGTTGACCCCTACAATGCCACCCGGGGCGGCAAAGGCGTTCAGCTCGCGGCTGTCGATCAGGATGAATTCCAGGCGCCGGTCCTGCAGCTGGCTGGTTTCGGCCAGCTTGTACACGCTGGTTTCGACATAGTCCTTGAGCTGTGGGTCATTGAGCTGATTGACCTGGCCGCGCAGCAGGCTGAGCCAGGCACGGCCCAGTTGGTGCTCCTGTTGCGGCGAGACGATCGCAGAACTGGCATCACCCAGTGATGGCAGGTCGTCAGCATGGCCGGGAAGGGCCATCAGGCAGGCCAGCGTCAGCAGGGTAGGGCGCAGTAGATTCATGCATGAAGCTCGCGTCGGATCAAAGATACCTACTGTAGCGGGCTCACACGTTGGCGACCAGTGGCGCTATCCTAGCCAGCCATGCCAAGAAGCAGCCTGGCGATGCCTTTGGAGACCCTGCGATGAGTAACACCCTGACCTGCGACGCCGAACTGGACGCCAGTGGGCTGAATTGCCCTTTGCCACTGCTCAAGGCCAAGATGGAGCTCAATCGCCTGGCCAGTGGCGCGGTGCTCAAGGTAATCGCCACGGACGCAGGCTCCCAGCGCGACTTCCGCACTTTCGCCCAGTTGGCCGGTCATACCCTGCTGCAAGAAACGGCCGAGGCCGGTACCTACACTTACTGGCTGCGCAAGGCCTGAGTCTTTTCCAAGGATCGTCAATGTTCAAAGTGCTTCGCGACTGGGTGCAGCGCTACTTCTCCGATGAGGAAGCGGTGGTGCTGGCGGTCCTGTTGTTCCTGGCTTTTACCGCCGTGCTCACCCTGGGCGGCATGCTCGCGCCGGTGCTGGCGGGCATGGTGCTGGCGTTTCTGATGCAGGGGCTGGTCAACGCCCTGGAGCGCGTGCGCGTACCTACACGGCTGGCGGTGATGCTGGTGTTCGCCTTGTTCATGGGCGCACTGGCGGTGTTCATGCTGGTGCTGGTACCGCTGCTGTGGCACCAGCTGATCACGCTGTTCAACGAGCTGCCGGGCATGCTCGGCAAGTGGCAGTCGTTGTTGCTGCTGCTACCGGAGCGCTATCCGCACCTGGTGTCGGACGAGCAGGTATTGCATGCCATCGAATCGGTGCGCGGTGAAATAGGCAAGTTTGGTCAATGGGCGCTGACCTTCTCGCTGTCCAGCCTGCCCCTGCTGGTCAATGCCATGATCTATCTGGTGCTGGTGCCGATTCTGGTGTTCTTCTTCCTGAAGGATCGCGAACTCATTGGCCGCTGGGTCAGCGGCTACCTGCCGCGCCAGCGCACCTTGCTGAACCGGGTGGGCAGCGAGATGAACCGGCAGATCGCCAACTACATCCGTGGCAAGGGTATCGAGATTCTGATCTGCGGCATTGCCACTTACATCGCCTTTATCAGCCTGGGCCTCAATTACGCAGCGCTATTGGCGTTGCTGGTGGGGCTGTCGGTGGTGGTGCCTTACGTGGGCGCGGTGGTCGTGACCGTGCCGGTGACCCTGATTGCGCTGTTCCAGTGGGGCTGGGGCGACCAGTTCATCTACCTGATGACGGTGTACGCGATCATCCAGGCGCTGGATGGCAACGTGCTGGTACCGCTGCTGTTCTCCGAGGCGGTGAGCCTGCACCCGGTGGCGATTATCTGCGCGGTGCTGCTGTTTGGCGGGCTATGGGGGTTTTGGGGGATATTCTTCGCCATCCCCCTGGCGACGCTGATCAAGGCCGTGCTGGATGCGTGGCCCAAGCAGGAGCCTAGCGTTTCACCGATGCTTTGAAGGTAATTGGGGCCGCTCTGCGCCCCTTCGCGGGCCCTGCACAGTTCCATTGGGAGCGGGCGTGCCCGCGAAGGGCTGCAAGGCAGCCCCATTCAATTTCAAGCCTTGTTCAAGGCTTGGGCGGCCGCCAATACGGCATCCACATGCCCGGGCACCTTCACGCCACGCCATTCCTGGCGCAGCACCCCGTCCTTGTCGATCAGGAAAGTGCTGCGGTCAACGCCCATGTATTCCTTGCCATACAGCTTCTTCAGCTTGATCACGTCGAACAGCTGGCACAGGGCCTCGTCCTTGTCGCTGATCAGCTCGAACGGGAAGCCTTGCTTGGCCTTGAAGTTCTCGTGCGACTTGATGCCATCACGCGACACACCGAATACCACGGTGTTGGCCGCGGCGAAGGCGTCATGCTGGTCGCGGAAGCCCTGGCCCTCGGTGGTGCAGCCTGGGGTGCTGTCCTTGGGGTAGAAGTACACCACCACCTGCTGGCCCTTGAGTTCGGCAAGGCTGACGGTTTGCCCGCTGGTGGCCTGGGCCTGGAAGTCGGCGACAGGTTGGTCGAGTGCTACAGCCATGATCGGTTTCCTTACATTGGGTTCTGGGGACGCCAAGGCTCGATCAGTGCGTCGAGGTTCAGGGCATCGGCAAAGTCCAGGAACTGGTCGCGTAGCCAGCTGATCTGCGTGCCGGCCGGCAGAATCACGGTGAACTGGGCGTTGAGCATGCTGCTACCGGTTTGCGGCGCCAGGTAGGTGTCGCAGGTCATGGCTTCCAGCTCGACGCGGTGGTCAAGGAAGAACTGGCACAGCTCGTTGATGATGTCCGGGCGGTAGGCAGCGCTGACGTAGGCCACATACGGAAGGGCCTGCGGGCGCACTTCCTGGTCCGCGCTGCGGACCACGTCGAGGGTCAGGCCGTGCTTCTTGCCCAAACCTGGCAGGGTGGATTCGAGACGTGCCAGGGCGTCCCAGCTGCCGCCCACCTGCAGCACCAGGGCGCTGGTCTCGCCGTGGCGGCTCAGGCGCGAGGTGACCACCGCGCAGCGGTTTTCGAAGGCAGCGCGGCTGAGGACGTTGGCCAGCTCCATGGGGTTCGGGCCCAAGGCACTGATGACAAGGAATTGTTCGCGGACGGTGGGGGTGGACATGCAGCATTCCTAAAGCGATGAGCGGTCGGCACAGGACGGGCAAAAGCCTCCTGTCGGCAGGGCCCGGGGCTCGCATGCGAGGTCTTGGACGCTGGCGGGGAGCAAGGTCGACGGCCCGGCGGGCCGCGCTGCACCGATCAAAGGGCCAAGGGTAGCGAAATAAGCCGCCGAGGGGAATGCTCCACCCGCCTGCTTCGCTTGTGCAAGGTCGATGCCCCCAGTACCATTACCGCTCTCTTTTTCCGGCAGGAGCAGTTACATGATTGCGGGCAGTATGGTGGCATTGGTCACACCCATGGATGCACAAGGGCGTGTTGACTGGGGCAGCCTCGACAAACTTGTAGACTTCCACCTGGAAAACGGCACCCATGCGATCGTCGCTGTCGGCACCACCGGTGAGTCGGCCACGCTGGATGTCGAAGAACACATCCTGGTCATCAAGCACGTGGTCGAGCGCGTCAAACGCAGCGCCAAACCGATTCCGGTCATCGCCGGCACCGGTGCCAACTCCACCGCCGAAGCCGTGCACCTGACCCAGAACGCCAAGAATGCTGGCGCCGACGCCTGCCTGCTGGTTGTGCCGTACTACAACAAGCCGACGCAAGAAGGCCTGTACCAGCACTTCAAGCACATTGCCGAAGCCGTCGACATCCCGCAGATCCTCTACAACGTTCCCGGCCGTACCTCCTGCGACATGCAGGCCGAGACCGTGATCCGCCTGTCGACCGTGCCGAACATCATCGGCATCAAGGAAGCCACGGGCGACCTGGCCCGCGCCAAGGCCATTCTCGATGGTGTCAGCAAGGAATTCATCGTCATGTCCGGCGACGACCCGACCGCCGTCGAGCTGATCCTGATGGGCGGCAAGGGCAACATCTCCGTCACCGCCAACGTCGCTCCGCGCGAAATGGCGGACCTGTGCGAGGCCGCCCTTGAGGGCAATGCCGAGAAGGCCCGCGCAATCAACGAAAAACTCATGCCGCTGCACAAAGACCTGTTCTGCGAGTCCAACCCGATCCCGGTGAAATGGGCGCTCGTCGAAATGGGCCTGATGCAAAAAGGTATTCGCCTGCCCCTGACCTGGCTGAGCGAAGGCTGCCACGAAAAAGTCCGTACTGCCTTGCGCCAGTCCGGCGTACTGGTTTAAGAGGAAGTACACCGCATGAAGCGACTGGCTGGTCTTTCCGCCCTTGCCCTGATTATCTCCAGCACCAGCGGGTGTGGCTGGCTGTGGGGCGAGGATGGCTATTTCCGCGACCGCGGCAGTGACTACCTGCAGGCGCACCCGACCGCGCCGATGCAGCTGCCGCCGGACGCCAGCAACGTCAAGCGCCTTGACCCGCTGCTGCCGATTCCGCGTAACGTCGCTGACGATACCGTCAAGGGTGAGTTCGAAGTGCCTCGCCCGCAACCGCTGACTGGCGGTGCCGCCCAGGTCACCGACTACAGCCTGCAGCGCAGCGGCAGCAGCCGTTGGGTGCTGGCCCAGCATTCGCCAGCCGAAGTGTGGCCGGTTGCCCGGCAGTTCTTCGAGGACAACGGCTTCCGCATTGCTGAAGAGCGCCCGCAGACAGGTGAGTTCAATACCGCCTGGCAGCGTTTCGACGAACTGTCGGCATCGCTTGGCCAGCGTCTGGCCAGTACTGCCAGCAGCGGCGACAGCGAGGTGCGTGTACGTGTGCGCATGGAGCCTGGCGTGCAGCGCAACACCTCCGAGGTGTATGTGGTCAGCGTCGAGCGCCCGGCGGGCAGCACTGCCGATCCTGCGTTCCCGTCCACCTCCAGCAATACCGGCACCGATGCCCTGCTGGTCGACGAAATGCTTGCCAGCATGAACCGCAGCGCCGAGAAGGGCGGTTCGGTGTCGCTGCTGGCCGCGCGCGATTTCGACGCACCAAGCCGCGTCAGCCTGAGCGAAGACGGCAGCGGCAACCCGGTACTGTACTTGGGCTCCGACCTGGACCGCGCCTGGTCTGGTGTGGGCCGTGCCCTGGAGCAGGGTGGCGAATGGCGTGTTGAAGACATCAACCGCAGCCTGGGCCTGTACTACATCAACCTGTCCGAGAAGCCTGACGACAAGCAGAACCAGCCTGGCTTCTTCAGCCGCCTGTTCGGCAGCGAACCGACCAAGGAAGAGCGTGAAGCCCGTGCCGAGCGTTACCAGGTTCGCCTGAGCAAGGTGGGTGAGAGCGTGCAGGTCACGGTCGAGAAAAACATCAACACCGTGGCTCCGGCCGATGTCGCCCGCCGCGTGCTGAGCGCCATTCAGGACCACCTGGGCTAAGTGCGCTTCGCGGTACTCGGAAGCGGCAGCCAAGGGAACGGCACGCTGATCGCCAGTGGTGACACGGTCATCCTGGTCGATTGCGGTTTTTCCCTGCGTGAAACCGAGCGGCGCCTGGCGTTGCTCGGGGTTTCTGCAGCTCAGCTCAGTGCAGTGCTGGTCACCCACGAACATGCCGACCACGTGCATGGGGTCGGCTTGCTGTCGCGGCGCTACAATGTACCGGTCTACCTCAGCCAAGGGACCTTGCGCGGCATGCGCAAACCGGTAGAGGTGGCCGGTTTTCTCGCTTGTGGCCAAAGCCTGCGCATCGGCAGCCTGGAAGTGACCGCGGCGCGGGTCGAGCACGACGCTTACGAGCCATTGCAGTACGTGGTCAGCGATGGTCAGCGGCGTTTTGGCATGCTCACTGACCTGGGCTCGTACGACGCGCTGCTGTTGGAGCGTTACCAGGGCCTGGATGCACTGCTGATCGAGGCCAACCACTGCCGCGACCTGCTGGCACGCGGTCACTATCCGGCCTTCTTGAAGCAGCGGGTGGGTGGCATGCAAGGGCATTTGAACAACCACCAGGCTGCGCGCCTGGTGCACGAGTTGGGCTGGAGCAACCTGCAACACCTGGTGCTGGCCCACCTCAGCAGCAAGAACAACCTGCCACACTTGGCCCGCCAGTGTTTTGTCGACACCCTTGGGTGCGACCCGGACTGGCTCCAGGTGGCGAATCAGGAACACGGGCTCGACTGGCGCGAAATCGCCTAGCCCAACACCTCAAGCAAGCGGAGCCCAATCATGGAAAAACGCGAAGAACTTTACCGCGGCAAGGCCAAATCGGTTTACAAGACCGACGACGCCGACCGCTTGATCCTGCTGTTCCGTAACGACACTTCGGCGTTCGACGGCAAGCGTATCGAACAACTCGACCGCAAAGGCATGGTGAACAACAAGTTCAACGCCTTCATCATGCAGAAACTGGAAGAAGCCGGCGTGCCGACCCAGTTCGACAAGCTGCTGGGCGACAACGAGTGCCTGGTGAAGAAGCTGGACATGATCCCGGTCGAGTGCGTGGTGCGCAACTACGCTGCCGGCAGCCTGGTCAAGCGCCTGGGCGTGGAGGAGGGCATCAAGCTGGAGCCGTCCACCTTCGAGCTGTTCCTGAAGAACGACGAGAAGGGCGACCCCTTCATCAACGAATCCCACGTTGTCGCGTTCGGCTGGGGCACCGCCGAGCAACTGGTAGAAATGAAGAAGCTGTCGTTGAAGGTCAACGAAGTGCTGAGCAAGCTGTTCGATGACGCCGGCCTGCTGCTGGTCGACTTCAAGCTGGAGTTCGGCGTATTCCACGGCCAGATCGTGCTGGGCGACGAGTTCAGCCCGGACGGCTGCCGCCTGTGGGACAAGGAAACCCGCAAGAAGATGGACAAGGACCGCTTCCGCCAGGGCCTGGGCGACGTGATCGAAGCCTACGAAGAAGTTGCCAAGCGCCTGGGCGTGCCGCTGTAAGCGGCACGTTCACGCAAGCGCCTGATACCACGCGATTTTTTTGAAAAAAAGATTTGCGTTTTAAAAGAACGCTGGTATGATGCGCGGCATTGGAGAGATGCCGGAGTGGTCGAACGGGACGGATTCGAAATCCGTTGTACTGGCAACAGTACCTAGGGTTCAAATCCCTATCTCTCCGCCATACAAGATCAAGCCCCTGGAAGCGAAAGCTCCCGGGGGCTTTTTCGTTATGGAAGGCAAAGATTTACAGCCAGCATGCTAATTGCCCGAGCGGTTAAATCAAGAGCCCGGAAGCTTCTCGAGCGGCCTGACTGTGAGCTCTACGCCTAAGGCAACCATCAGTTTTTGAATAGTAGTGAAACGGGTCTTTTCTCCGCCCTTCAGCGTTTTATAAAGAGACTCTCGATTGACCCCTGCGTCTTGCGCAAACTGATTCACGCCCTTGGCTTTTGCCACTTCACCCAATGCATGCATCAGGGGCTGAGCGTCATTAGCCTTCATTGCTTCTGCCAGAAATGCCGCGATGGTTTCCGGGCTGTCGAGAAACCGGGAGGCCTCGAAGCGTTTTGTTTTGCTCAAATCCAGATCAAGGATTGGCATGTCTTGCAGCGAAATTTTTTTGCTCATCATTTTTTACCTCGTAAAGCATCAAAAATTTCCTTTGCTCGTTTGAGTGAGCGGCCGAGTGGGCCTGCGGCTCTATAAACGGAGTGGGTTGCCCATTACGCAACGGGTGCATACGCCTGCAGCGATGTTCGCCTCCCATCGTCGGCGCTTGGTTTGGCCGTGACGTGATGAGGCTAGGGCGCGAGCGGAGCGCTGGCAACGGATAGCGCGGGTTTGCTGAGCGTTTGGGAAATGGACTACATGGCGGTAGAGAATGTCGCACTCCAGCTGTCAGCGTGGGGGCTCGCTTAGGTGCGCTTGCGACATGATGCGACCGGTGAAGCCCCGGGATATTTTGCGTTTCCAGGGCTTCCTCGTACTTACTTTTTCATCATCCCCAACTCAGCATCATCCAACAGCGCCTTGGCCATCGCGCTCAGGTAATGCGAGGCCCAGATCAGTTTCTGGTCGCCGTCCATCAGGCCGGTGATGATCAGGTCGCGCACGTAACCCATCAGTTCGGAGGCCTGTTCGCGGGCGTCCTGGCAGGGGATGCCGGGTTCGATGCGGAACAGCGGGTGGGTGTTGTTTTCGCCTTGGTAGAAGCAGGTCTTGCCGACTGTGGTGGGTTCTTTTGTGTTGTCGGTGGGCATTGTTTTGTTTCCCTGGATTCTGGGTTGCCTGGGCTGGCCTGTTCGCGGGCACGCCCGCTCCCACAGGTGCTGTGCAGTGCGTGACGGCTGTGGTGACCCTGTGGGAGCGGGCGTGCCCGCGAAGAGGCCTGACCTGCTAATGCAAGGTGTGAGGCTCTGTGGGTAAATGCGGCCGCATCTGCAACTGCATCAACGCCGACTCGACCAGCCCCTGTACCGCTTCCATTTCATGGATTACGGCCTGCATCACGATCGAGCTGTGGGCGGTAGGTTTGAGTTGCACGGATTGGCGGGCCACGGACAGGGCGCAGAGCACGTACTCTGAGGACTGGACCAGGGTGTCTTGCAGGATCTGGGTGGAATGGGGGGAGTAGGGTGGATCGGGGACTGTCTTGCGCATGTAAGCTCCTTGGGTAGTGGAGCCGCCTGGCAACGCTGTCAAACGAATGGAGGCAGCTATACATGGGTTGACAGACCGGTACCCAAGGACCCGGCGCACACGAATGTGCCCCATGCACAGCTGCCATTAAGCGCTGCAACGGAAACTTGAGTAGTCGGCCTGTCAAAGCCGGTCGCTGATTTCACAACGACGAGCCGAGACTAGAGCGCGACCGAATCCGTCGCAACCGTTTGAGCGGGTTGGCAGTATGTTTGGGAAACGCCCTACAAGGAAGGGGATAATTCTGAGTAGAAGTTGTAGGACGGATTTCTACTAATCAATCAGACAGGCTTCCTGCAACATTTTGTCTTGAACTGCCAATGGCACCTTGGGCTACAATGCGGCGCTCTGATACGCCACTCACGCCCAGGCCACACGCCGTAATGATTACGCGCGCTGGGCGATGAACTCTTCCTGACATGGATTCGTTGGATGCTTTGCGCCGTACTGGTCTCCCCCTGCGCCCCTCGCTGGACGGCTGAATTGTCGTCTGCGGCCAGTGCTGCACACTTTCTGAAAACCCCGCACAACTTTGAATGCTGCCGCCAACCATTGGCTGCGGTACGCGGCTGTGCGCCCCACCGAAAATGGAGTGCTCCACTTGCGTAAGAAATTCGTCGCGTCCCTTCTGGCGGTCGCCATCGCCTCTACCACGGCCTGTGCACAGCTTGGGATCAGCAAAGAGCAAGCGGGCACCGTGATCGGTGGCCTGGCCGGTGTGGCCATCGGCTCGACCATGGGCAGTGGCAACGGCAAGATCGCCGCCGCGCTGATCGCAGGTGGCATTGGCGCCTACGTGGGCAACCGCATCGGCCACATGCTCGATGAAAAGGACCAGCAAGCCCTGGCACTGCGTACACAGGAAGTGCTGAGCCAGCAGCAAACCACTGCCAGTGCCCAGCCAGTGACCTGGAAGTCCGACCACTCCGGCGCCACCGCGCAGATCGTGCCTGGCAAGGAATACACCAAGACCAAGCAGGTCGAGGTCAAGCGCGCGCCGAAGATCCAGGCGGTGCCGTCGATGAAGCTGATCAACGAGCCGTATGTGACCATCAGCGACAACCTCAACGTGCGCGCCGCGCCTAACCAGGCTGGCGAGAAGGTCGGCAGCCTGAAGAACCACACCGAATTCACCGCCGTGGGCTCCACCGGTGACTGGATTCTGGTCGGCCGCAAGGGTGTGACCGTGGGCTATGTGCACAAGAACTACGTAGAGCCCAAGGCACAAGCGGTTGCCAAGCGTGTAACGCCAGCCGTCAACCTGGACGAGCTGGACGTTGCCGCCAGCAAGGAAACCCAAGGCTTCGACCTGGACTCGGTGCAGTCGCTGCCGACCCAGACAGTTGCCGCCGAAGCGGCCTGCCGCCCGGTCACCGTCAGCCTGAAATCGCAAAGCGGCCAGACCGAACAAGAACAGAACACCTTCTGCAAACAAGCCAACGGCACCTGGGAACTGATCTGAGGAACTCCATGAAAAAGCACGCGCTCGCGCTGGCTGTGATCGGCGCTTGTGGTCTGGTACCGCAGGCGTTCGCCCACGAGCTGGCCTTTTCCAAGAAAGACAACATCAAGGTCGAAGTGCCTGGGGATGCCACCACCTGGTGCAAACCCCAGGTAGACCTGACCATCACCCGCCCGGCCTGGGATAACCAGGAACTGCTGTCAGGCCTGCTGACCAAGCTGCCGTTCGTGTTCGCCAAGGACTGCTCGACCGCCAAGGTGAGCTGGAAGGCGGTCGATGCCAAGGGCAACCTGTACGCCAGCGGCTCGGGCAATGCCAGCAACCTGGGGCTGGTAACTCTGGCTGCTGCGCCTGCCACTGCCGCCCCGGCGCCGGCTGCAGCAGTTGCCCCCGCTCCGGCACCTGCGCAGCCAGAAGCACCGGCTGCTGCTGCACCGACACCGACACCGGCCCCAGCCCCAGCCCCTGCTGCTGCAGCGGCCCCGGCAGTAGTCGAAGCCGCACCTGCGCAGGCAAAACCCGCTCCGGCCCCCGCGCCCGCGCCAGCCTTAGCTGCAGAGCCAGCCCCAACCCCAACCCCAACCCCCGAAGCCCCGGCAGCAGCCCCTGTTGTGCCGCCCGCTCCGGCACCTGCCACAGCAGTCGCCGCAGCCCCCACTTCGGACTTCGGTCGCTCGGTGGTCCTGGAAAACCGCAACCTGATGCAGGTAACGGACGGCACCGGCTGCAAATGGGTGCTCAGTACCTCGATCATCGGCGATGGCGACACCCTGTCGTTCGGCACCACCCCGGCCATGCCGTGCCCGGCGTCCGGCTTTGGTGAAGGCAGCTTCGACAAAATCAGCTGGAAGGCTGTGGGTACCTACCGGGGTGATAACTGGACCCGCGTCTATGCTCACCCGAGTGGTTTGATCTTCAACAAGAGCCTTGAGCCTGCGGTAAAGGACAAGGCCGTTTCTTATCTCACGCCGCAAGCTGACCAGGCCGCGTTCCTGGTCGGCGAGATCCCAGGCCGGCAGATGAAGGTGTACCTGACGTTCACCCGCTCCAGCTACGGCGTGCTCCGCCCGTTCGGCAGCGACCCTTACTACGTCGCGGTCACCCCGGACGAGTCGTTTGCCCTGGACGCGACCAAGTACAAGGAAGCTGCGCTGGAAATCTTCGACCTGATCAAGACCACCTCGCCGACCACCACCGATGTAGCCAACCTGTTCATCGTCAAAGACCTGTCGGCGATCTCGAACAACATCTGGGGCAACGACGCGCAGAAGATCACCCGCAACCGCATCGGCATCAACCGCCAAGGCCTGTTCTTCGATGTGCGCGACGGTGCCAACTGGGCGGTACAGCGTGAGCAGCAGCGTGTGCGTGAGCAGCGTCAGCGCCAACAGGAACTGGCCCGCGTGCACACCCGTGTGCTGGAGCGTTACCAGCAGTTGCAGGACGGCATGAGCGAATTCAAGGGGCGCGAAACCGAGGCGTTGGCGCAGATGGCGGGTATCAAGGTGCGCTTCGCTTCGCCACTGGAGCAGCAAAACCCTGCGACCTCGGCCAGCGTGGTGCCAATGATGGTGCACGTCACCGGCAAGAAAGGTGACTTCTACAGCATCGACTTCCCGAGCAACGGCCGCCTGGTTGCGGACGTGGAATACAGCGAAGGCTGGTACGTGACCCAGGTGGCCAACGCCACGCCGTACTACCCGCTGGACGACGGCCGCGCCGTGCCTACCTACCGTGCCTACAGCGCCGGTGAACCCGAGGCCTGCAAGCAGGACCACTGTGCCGACCGCGTGTCGTTCGGCGCCGTGCTGGCCAAGGAATTCCCCAACGCCGGTATCGATTTCAGCTGGACCCCCGAGGTCTCCCAACAGTACGTGAACGACTGGAACAACGCTTCCGCCATGGTCCAGTGAGGCAAACACCATGATCAAACAGATGAACAAGAAGCAGCTGCTGATTGGCGGTGTGGCCGCAGCGGTGCTGGTGCTCGGTGGTGGCTATGCAATGGTCTCCAGCTCGGGCAAGAAGGCTGCGCTGGCCTACTACGACGACTTCAAGGAGCGCTATTTCCTTGAGGATGTGCTGTCTGAGGGGGACATTTCCTACTCGGCGTTTTCCGGCAACCTGACGGTAGCCGACCCGGAGATCCGCGTGGCGGCGGCGCAGACCAATGGTGCCCAGCAGTTCATGCGCGGCCTGTCGGGCTTGATGGAGTCCGTACAGGGTGGTTCGGCTGAGGAAGGCCTGGCGGGCTGGGCCAAGTACCAGCTCAATGTCAGCCGCAATGTGGCCGGGGTGTACCTGAAGGCTGATGCGCTGAAGCTGGCCCATGACGGAGACAGCAAGGATGGCAGCATTCATATCCAGTTGCTGGGCATGCAGATGGGCAACCCTTACGTTGCCAGCAAGGGTGCCGAAGTCGTGCTGGTGGCTGATGTCAGCGACGAGGTCCAGCCACGTGCCGAGCTGGCCGCCAATGGTCGGGCCGCCCCGTCGAACTTCACCTGGGGCGCCAACATGGCGGTGCGCCAGCCAGTGACTGGCGCGTTTCTGGTCAGCAGCACCGGTGACTTTGGTACCACGGTCGACCTGGACTTCACCATCAAGCGCTCCAGCGATGGCGAAGGCTCGATGACGTTCGTGGTCACCCACCGCAACGACGGCTCCAAGGTGGGAGAGATCGTGCGCAAGGCCGACTTCCAAACGCTGCCGGAGCTGGACGATGTCGAAACCCAGCTCAAAAGTGCCCTGAGCGCGATGCTGATCGGGGCATACAGCCCGTACTCCGGCCAGGCGGTGTTGGCTGAAGCGGTGAGCGGCTTTGCCCGCAAGGCCAAGGTCGAGAACTACTCGGTGAGCTACAGCGGCTTCAAATCGCTGAAAGAGGCTTTCAGCGAATACCAGCAGCAAGTCCCCAAGGCAAAGTTCGCAGCCTTCTGCCAGGAGGTTGGGCTGTCGTCTTGGAGCAGTGACTTTGGCGCCAAGGCCAAGAACCACAGCGACTCGGAATGCGCCATCGGGCAGAAGCTGGTCGAAGACGGCATGTTCGAAGAGCAGTACACCTTCAAGGAAGGCAAGAGCCTGTTTGCGGCGTTGTTCGTGAGCAAGGCGTATCAGCTGGAAACCAATTGACTGGGTAATGGCTGAGTGAACAAGCCCTCGGGAACCAGGAGTTGCCGGGGGCTTTTTTAGGGTTGCTGTCAGGCGTACCCGGACCCTGTCGGGCGTGGGATCAGCGCATCGCCGCCAGTTTGATGCCGAATCCCACCAGGCAAGCCCCCGCCAGCCGCTCGAACATATTGGCAATCCGCGGGCTGGCGCGCATGCGCTCGGCCAGTTGATGGGTCAGCACCACGGCAATCAGCCCATACAGGAAGGTCACCACCGCCACTGTCGCCGCCATGAAACCGAACGTCACCAGCCCTTGGTGCTTCACCGGGTCGACGAACAGCGGGAAAAACGCCATGTAGAACATGATCGCCTTGGGGTTGAGCAGGGTGATCATCATGGTCTGGCGCAGGTACTGGCCGTTGTCCATGCGGCAGGTGTGTGCTGCACCACCGGGTTTGCTCAGCAGCATGCGCAGGCCCAAATAGGCCAGGTATGCAGCCCCCGCCCACTGCACCACATGAAAGGCGGCAGGGTAGGTGGCCAGCAGGGTGGCGACGCCGGCTACCGCCAGCCACAGCAGCACCTGGTCACCCACGATCACGCCACAGGTCGCGGCCAGGCCTGCCTTGATACCGCCCTTGCCGGTGGCGGTGATCAGGGCGAAATTGCCCGGGCCGGGGATGGCTAGAAGAATAAGGAAGGCGATGACGAATGCGCCGTAGTCGGTGACGCCAAGCATGGTGAGTTCCTGTTGGGCATTGCGAAGGCAGTGCGCTGAACTATCGTCGCCAAAGGCGCGCTTTTCAACCTGTTGTTGCACAGTTGCAAAGAACCTGTGCCAAGTGCGGCTTGGATCCAATGCCTGGAGTCTGTATGATTCCGCGGCCATCAGACGATGGTCGAAGATGATTCATTTAAAGGACTGAGTAATGAAAAAGCTGTTCAAGGCCACCGTTGCCGTCGTTTCGGGTGTTGCCCTGCTGTCGGGTTGCACTGGCCAAGTTTACAACCAACCGAAAAACTGCACCTACGACTACCTGTTCCACCCTTCGGTTTCCATCTCCAAGATCATCGGTGGCTGCGGCCCGATCGATAAACTGCCTCAGCAGCAGTAATCTTGGCGGTACCCTGATCGCGACGCTTGCGGCGTGATCCAAGGCCCCCGGTCATGCACATGGCCGGGGGTTTTTTGTTTTTGACGTGACAAACTGCCGCTGGGGCAACCGGTCGCCTTGACGCTCCGGCCTGCAATTTGTTTGTGCTGGCATTTCAGATACAATCGGAAAAACGATTCAGCCTTGTCGGTCAATTCGACCAAAGGCCGAGCCGTTTTCTGGTTCTCTGGCTGCTGAACAATGATCAACAAAAAGCCTGCGCTGAAGAACACGCTTTACCGGGGCCAGCCACAGGCCCTCACTCTGTTCTCCTGACTGGAATTGATCAATGTTCAAGAAAGCTGGCAAGACCTTGCTGGGTCTGGCGGTCGCTGCAAGCGTCATGCAAGCGCACGCTGCAGAAACCAAGAAAGTAGACGTGCTGCTGGTCGGCGGCGGCATCATGAGCTCCACCCTGGCCGTGTGGCTGCACGAGCTGGAGCCAAGCTGGTCGATGGAAATGGTCGAGCGCCTGGATGGCGTGGCCGAAGAAAGCTCCAACGGCTGGAACAACGCCGGTACCGGCCACTCCGCGCTGGCCGAGCTGAACTACACCCCGGAAGACAAGGACGGCAACGTCAACATCTCCAAGGCCATCGAAATCAACGAAGCCTTCCAGATTTCCCGCCAGTTCTGGTCGTGGCAGGTACGCCAGGGCGTACTGAAGAACCCGCACTCGTTCATCAACACCACCCCGCACATGAGCTTCGTGTGGGGCGATGACAACATCAAGTTCCTCAAGAAACGCTACGACGCACTGCAGGCCAGCCCGCTGTTCCGCCCGATGCAGTACTCCGAGGACCACGCGCAGATCGCCAAGTGGGTCCCGCTGATGATGGAAGGCCGCGACCCGAACCAGAAGCTGGCCGTGACCTGGACGCCGATCGGCACCGACGTCAACTTTGGCGAGATCACCCGCCAGTTCGTCGGCCACCTGCAGACCCAGAAAGGCTTCGACCTGAAGCTGTCCAGCGAAGTGCAGGACATCACCCGCAACAAGGACGGCTCCTGGCACGTCGAATACAAGAACCTGAAGGACGGTACCGAGTCGGCCACCGACGCCAAGTTCCTGTTCATCGGTGCCGGCGGCGGCGCGCTGAAGCTGCTGCAGAAGTCGGGTATTCCGGAGGCCAAGGAATACGCAGGCTTCCCGGTGGGCGGTTCGTTCCTGGTGACCGAGAACCCGACCGTGGCTATGCAGCACATGGCCAAGGCCTACGGTATCGCCTCGACCGGTGCGCCACCCATGTCGGTCCCGCACCTGGACACCCGTGTGCTGGATGGCAAGCGCGTGATCCTGTTTGGCCCGTTCGCCACCTTCTCGACCAAGTTCCTGAAGAACGGCTCGTACCTGGACCTGCTGAGCAGCACCACCACCCACAACGTGTGGCCGATGACCAAGGTCGGTATCGAGCAGTACCCACTGGTCGAGTACCTCGCTGGTCAGCTGATGCTGTCTGACGATGATCGCTTCGAAGCCCTGCGCACCTACTTCCCGAACGCCAAGAAAGAAGAATGGCGCCTGTGGCAGGCCGGTCAGCGTGTGCAGATCATCAAGCGTGATGCCGAGAAGGGCGGTGTGCTGAAGCTGGGCACTGAAGTGGTGGCGTCCGAAGACCGCACCATCGCTGGCCTGCTGGGTGCCTCGCCGGGTGCTTCGACTGCTGCGCCGATCATGCTGCACGTGCTGGAAACAGTGTTCAAGGAGAAGGTCGCTACCCCAGAGTGGCAGGCCAAGATCAAGGAAATCGTGCCGAGCTACGGCACCAAGCTGAACGACTCGGCAGCGGCCACCCAGAAAGAGTGGAACTACACCGCTGAAGTGCTGCAACTGGGTAAACCGCCGGTGATCGACGCCAGCGTTGAATTCGGTGGCGCGGCAAGCAAGCCGGTCGAGAGCAAGCCTGAGAACGACATGGCGCTGTAAACGGCCATTGTTGTGAAAGAAAGCCACGGGGGAGACCTCGTGGCTTTTTTGTTGCCAAACACAGCGCAACCCTCAGGTTTATCGCCATCCCTGTAGGAGCGGGTTCACCCGCGAAGAGGCCTGCCCAGGTATCACTGCTGGCGCAGGATGCACTCCAGCAACCCCGGGAACCGTTTATCCAGCATCTCGCTACGCAGCGAATTCATATGGGTCGTCCCCACATTGCGGGTTTGCACCAGCCCTGCATCACGCAACACACGGAAGTGGTGAGACATGCTCGACTTCGGCCTGCCTCCGTCCAGCTCGCCACAGCTGGCCTCGGCCACACCGGCCAGGTGGCGGACGATTTCCAGGCGCACGGGGTCGCTGAGCGCATAGAGCAGGCGTTCAAGGATGAGGTCTTCGGGGTTGGGATGTTTATAGGCTCGCATGATTGACATGATAACGGGGGTTCCATTAATTGCCATAGTTCGATTATGATCGAACAACAGTATTCAACTGAACCCGGAGTTTCCCATGTCCGCACTGTTCGAACCCTACACCCTCAAAGACGTCACCCTGCGTAACCGTATCGCCATTCCGCCGATGTGCCAGTACATGGCCGAAGACGGCATGATCAACGACTGGCACCACGTACACTTGGCCGGCCTGGCCCGTGGTGGTGCCGGCTTGCTGGTGGTCGAAGCCACTGCTGTGGCCCCGGAAGGGCGTATCACCCCCGGTTGCGCCGGGATCTGGAGCGATGCCCACGCTCAGGCGTTCGTTCCGGTGGTGCAGGCCATCAAGGCTGCCGGTTCGGTGCCGGGTATCCAGATCGCCCACGCCGGGCGCAAGGCCAGCGCCAACCGCCCGTGGGAGGGTGACGACCACATTGCCGCCGACGACGCGCGCGGCTGGGAGACCATTGCCCCGTCTGCCATTGCCTTTGGCGCGCACCTGCCGAAAGTGCCACGGGAAATGACGCTGGACGATATCGCCCGGGTCAAGCAGGACTTCGTCGATGCCGCCCGCCGTGCGCGTGATGCCGGCTTCGAGTGGATAGAACTGCACTTTGCCCATGGCTACCTGGGCCAGAGCTTCTTCTCCGAGCATTCCAACAAGCGCACCGATGCCTACGGTGGCAGCTTCGACAACCGCAGCCGCTTCCTGCTGGAAACACTGGCTGCCGTGCGCGAAGTGTGGCCGGAGAACCTGCCGCTGACCGCGCGCTTTGGTGTGTTGGAATACGATGGCCGCGATGAGCAGACCCTGGAAGAGTCGATCGAACTGGCCCGCCGTTTCAAGGCCGGTGGGCTCGACCTGCTGAGCGTGAGTGTCGGCTTCACCATTCCCGACACCAACATTCCCTGGGGCCCAGCGTTCATGGGGCCGATTGCCGAGCGCGTGCGCCGCGAAGCGAAGCTGCCCGTGACGTCGGCGTGGGGCTTTGGTACGCCGCAGTTGGCGGAGGCCGCATTGCAGGCCAACCAGCTGGATCTGGTTTCGGTAGGGCGCGCGCACCTGGCCGACCCGCACTGGGCTTACTTTGCGGCCAAGGAGCTGGGGGTGGAAAAAGCGTCCTGGACCTTGCCGGCGCCTTATGCGCACTGGCTCGAGCGTTACCGCTGAGGCTTGGAGGGGCTGCTTTGCAGCCCATTCGCGGGCAAGCCCGCTCGCACAGAGACACCACAGATTTCAGATGCTGCTCCCTCTCTGTGGGAGCGGGCTTGCCCGCGAATGGGCCGGTAGAGGCTAAAACCGATCCAGTCGGTATGCACCCATCTCAGGCCCACCAGCCTGCTCAGCCAACCGCCCCACCCATTCCGCCGTCACCGCCGCCTGGGTCAACCCCAGGTGCTGATGCCCAAACGCCAACAGCACCCGCCCATCACACACCCTGTCGATCACTGGCAATGAGTCTGGCAACGAAGGCCTGAAACCCATCCACGGCGTTGCCCCTTCGGCGCTCAAGTCGTGCCGGAACAACCCCTTGCTCAACCGGTGCAACTGCCAAGCCCGCTGCATGCTCGGAGGTGCCCGCAGCCCGGCGAACTCCACTGTGCCAGCCAGGCGCAAGCCTTCGGCCATGGGCGTCATGATGAATTTTCGCTCAAGCGAGGTGACTGCAAACGGCAGGCGCTGGTGCTCACCCGGCAACATCAGGTGATAGCCGCGTTCGGTATCCAGCGGCACCCGCTTGCCTGTCAGCGCGGCGGTCAGTTTCGCAGAATGGGCGCCACAGCTGACAAGCACCTGGCGGGCTTTGAGCGTGCCCCGGTCGCTGGCAAGGCTCACGCCGGCACTGTGCAACTGCCCGCCATCGACCTGCGCCTGGACAAAGCGCACCCCGCAGGCCTTGGCCGCTTCGAACAATTCGCACACCACCCGATAAGGGTCGATGAAGTGCCCCGTGCGCGGGAAGAACAGGCCGCCCAACAGTGACGGGCTGAGTTGCGGCGCCGCTTCGCGCACGGTTTCGGCGGACCAGAAGTCCACCGGCACCGCCTGCTGTTGCATGCGTGTGCGCAACGCCTCCAGCGCCTGGCGTGACTCCGGCTTCTCGAACACCAGCAACGAACCATCCTCTTGAAACAATTCATTGCGCCCGATCGAGCCCAACAGCCGTTGCCAGGCGCCCAGGCTGCCTTCGTTCAACGTGCGGATGCCCGCCACGCTGCGCTGGAAGGGCGCCGGGCGCAGGTTGAGCAGCAGCCGGGTGAACCACGGCATGGCCTTGGGCAGGTATTTCCAGTCCAGGCGCAGCGGGCCCATCGGGTCAAGCAGCATGCGAGGCAGGCGCTTGAGGATCGCCAGGTCGGCAATCGGGAACACTTGCTCGGTTGCCAGGTGCCCGGCATTGCCGAAGGACGCGCCCAGGCCGGGCGCCTGGCGGTCGACCAGCGTTACCCGATGGCCCTGGCGGGCCAATTGCAGGGCACAGGCGACGCCGACAATGCCGGCGCCCACCACGGCGATATCGGTTTCAGCGGTTTCGACCATGCTCAGTCTTCCCGTTTACCATCAAGCAGGCGCCGCAGTTGCAGCGGGTTGCCATGTTTCAATGCCTGCGGCAGCAGCGCATCGGGGAAGTCCTGATAGCAAACCGGGCGCAGGAAACGCAGGATCGCCGCGGTGCCCACCGAGGTGGTGCGGGCATCGGAAGTGGCCGGGAACGGCCCGCCGTGGACCATGGCATCGCACACCTCGACGCCCGTTGGCCAGCCATTGACCAGAATGCGCCCGGCTTTGCGCTCAAGGGTGGGGAGCAGGGCGCGGGCGCTGTCGATGTCGGCCTCGTCCAGTTGCAGGGTGGCGGTCAGCTGACCTTCCAGGTGTTCGGCAACCTGGCGGACCTGCTCATCGTCGGTGCAGGCAACGACCAGCGACGCTGCACCGAACACTTCAGCCTGCAACGCCGGGTCGGCGAGAAACGCTTCGGCCTGGGTCACGAACAGCTGTGCCTGGCACTGATTGGGGCCCTGACCGGCTTGGCCACTGGCGATGGCCTGGGCACAGGGGTTGTCTGCCAGGGCTGAGATACCGGCCTGGTAGGCACTGAAAATGCCAGGGGTGAGCATGGTTTGGGCGGCGGCCTGCTGCACGTACCCGGCGGCTGCGGTGATGAACCGCTGCAGTGCCGGCCCCTGCCGGGCGATTACCAGGCCAGGGTTGGTGCAGAACTGGCCGGCGCCCTGGGTCAGCGAGGCGACGAAACCTTGTGCCAGTGCTTCGGCACGGGCCTGCAGGGCGGCGTCGAACAGAAACACCGGGTTGATCGAACTCATTTCGGCATACACCGGGATGGGCTCCGGGCGCGCCTGGGCGGCTTGGCACAGTGCCATGCCACCGCTGCGCGAGCCGGTGAAACCGACGGCCTTGATGCGCGGGTCGCTGACCAGGGCAATGCCCACTTCACGGCCCGAGCCATAAAGCAGCGAGAACACGCCCTCCGGTAAGCCGCACTGCTTCACTGCTTGCGCCACTGCCTGGCCGACCAGCTCACTGGTGCCGGGGTGGGCACTGTGGGCCTTGACCACCACTGGGCAGCCAGCGGCCAATGCCGACGCGGTGTCACCACCGGCCACCGAGAAGGCCAGCGGGAAATTGCTGGCGCCGAACACGGCGACTGGCCCCAGGGCCACCTGGCGCTGGCGCAGATCAGCGCGGGGGAGGGGCTGGCGCTCAGGCAGGGCGCTGTCGACCCGCACGTCCAGCCATTCGCCGGCCCGCACTACACGGGCAAAGGTGCGTAGCTGGGTGCAGGTACGACCACGCTCACCCTGAATGCGCGCCTTGGGCAGGCCGGTTTCGATCACGGCGCGGTCGACCAGGGCATCGCCGAGGGCCTCGATCTGTGTGGCGATGGCTTCAAGGAAGTCTGCTCGTTGTTCGAGCGAGGTTTCGCGGTAGGCATCGAATGCCGCCCAGGCCAGCGCGCAGGCCTGGGCCACGTGTTCACCTGTGCCGCCGAGGTAGGCCGGCTCCAACGTCTGACCGGTGGTTGGGTCGATGGCATGGACGGCGTCGCGGGTGCCGGTTACCGGCCTCTGGCCGATCAGCAGGTTGCCTGTGAGGGGCATGGAGCCTCCTTGGAAATCTAATGCAGATGCATGGGGGGATTACGACCCCTGTAGGAGCGGGTTCACCCGCGAACATCGGCGAAGCCGGTGCCATGCACCGGGTCGCCTGATTCGCGGGCATGCCCGCTCCCACAGGTAGAGCAGTGGCTGCTCAGGCGATGTTCTGCTCAGCCGACCAGCTGGCGTACCAGCTGCGGAACAGCGCGTACTGCTGTTCGGCATAGTTGCGCTGGGCGTCGGTCAGGACGTCGGTCTCGTTGAAGTGCAGGCTGTACTCGGTGTCGCCGTTCAGCACCATCAAGTGCTTGTAATACAACACCAGGTCGCAGCCTTCATCGAACGACGACAGCACCGCCAGCGCCGCTTCCAGCTCGCGCGCCAGGCGCCGGGCACGGGCGTCGCCTTTGGCGGCCTGTTTGCTCAGGCTCACCAGTTGCAGCACTTCGCGCGGCAGCGCGTTGCCGATACCGGTGATGGCGCCGGTGGCGTTGCAGTTGACGAAGCCATGCACCACCTGGGTGTCGACACCGACCATCAGGGTGACATCGTCATCCTTGGAGGTGATGTGTTCGGCGGCGTAGCGCAGGTCGGCGCCACCGCCGAACTCCTTGAAGCCGATCAGGTTGGGGAACGCGCTGCGCAGTTCGAAGAACAGGTCTGCACGGGTGGCAAAGCCGTAGTAAGGGCTGTTGTAGATCACCGCCGGCAGTTTCGGTGCGGCAGCGAGGATCGCCGAGAAATGGTGCTTCTGGGCGATCAGCGAAGCACCGCGGCTGAGCACGCGGGGGATGACCATCAGGCCGGCGGCGCCAACCTTGGCGGCGTGTGCAGCATGCGAAACTGCCTCACGAGTGTTCACCGCGCCCGTGCCAACGATGGTCGGGATACCGGCCGCCACCAGGCGCGCCACGCCTTCCTGGCGCTCGGCCTCGGTCAGCAGCGGCCAGTCACCCATCGAGCCGCAGTACACCACCGCGCTCATGCCGGCTTCGATCAGTTCGCGGCCCTTGCGCACCAAGGCGTCGAAGTCCGGCTTGCGCTCGGCGGTGCATGGGGTCATCAGGGCGGGCATGGTGCCGGTGAAAATGTTGTTGGTCATTGTTGTTACTCCTGGCGAAATTGGGTTTGGTCAAAAGGCCGGGGGCTCAGATGCCCCAGGCGAACGGGTCCTGTTCGTCGATCAGCAGGGTGCTGTCGGCGGTCATGTGGGCGCGGCCGGTGATGAACGGTCGAATACGCTCGCCTTCGCGCTCGTAATGGCCGTGAAACTGGCTGCCGGTGATGCTGGCCTGCACCCAGGTCTGGCCTTCGGCAAGCTTGCCGTCGGCAGCCAGGCAGGCCAGCTTGGCGCTGGTGCCAGTGCCGCACGGCGAGCGGTCGTAGGCCTTGCCGGGGCACATCACGAAGTTGCGGCTGTCGGCGTTGGCGTCGTCGGCGAACAGCTCGACATGGTCGATGGGCGCGCCGTTCTCGCCGGTGATGCCTTGTGCTTCGAGCGCCTTGAGCATGGCCCAGGTGTACTCGGTCAACACCTCGCGGTTATCCAGCTCGATGCGCTGGCCGTGTTCGGCAACGAGGAAGAACCAGTTGCCGCCCCAGGCGATGTCGCCGTGCACCACGCCATGGCCGGGCACGTCCACCGCAACCTGTTGGCGGTAGCGGTAGGAGGGCACGTTGCCGATGGTGATGGCGCCGTCGTCATGCAGGGTGGCGCTGACCTGGCCGACCGGGGTGTCGATCTTGTGCACACCCGGTGCGATCAGGCCCAGGTACTGCAACGAGGCGACCAGGCCGATGGTGCCGTGGCCGCACATGTTCAGGTAACCGGCGTTGTTGAAGAAGATCACCCCGCAGGTGGCGTTGGCCGACACTGGCGGGCAGTACAGTGCGCCAACCAGCACATCGTTGCCGCGTGGCTCCAGCAGGCAGGCGCGGCGCCACCGGTCGTGCAGTTCGCGCAGTTCGTCACGCTGTTCGGCCATGCTTCGGCCCCGCAGTTGCGGAAACCCCTTCATCACCAGGCGGGTGGGTTCGCCACCCGTGTGGGAGTCGATGACGTGAATCTGTTTCATGGGCTTGTCCCTTGCGTAAAAAATCAGGAAGCGACGGCGACAGGGCGGCCGGTAGTGGTTTCAGCGCAGGCTTCGCTTTCGTCGTCGCCTTCCAGGCGCACCAGGTGGGCAGGCACACCCGTGGCCGCGCCCCAGTAGTAGATGCCCAGTGCGCAGGCCGCCACGACCACGGTGTCGAATGGGTGGCCGATGACGCCCAGGCCGCCGAAGCTGCCCAGCCACGACAGCAGGATGGTCACCGCGTAGAAGCCGATCAGCCAGGCCGACGAGCGAACTTGCTGAGCCAGCGACAGGTGCTGGGTGGGCACGAAACGGCTGCACAGCAGGTACAGCACGAACATCACGATCTGCAGGGCCAGCAGCCACGACACGGTTTTCCAGCCCGACCAGTACACGATCAGCGCAGCGATGATGAACGACAGCGGGCCGAGCACGGCCATGCCCTTGACCCGGAACGGGCGCGGCATGTGTGGTGCATTGCGGCGCAGGGCGGCGACGCTCACCGGGGCCACGGCGTAGCTCAGCACCAAGGCGGCGGATACCACGTTGATCAGCGCTTCCCACGACGGGAACGGCAGGGTCCAGAACACCGACAGGCCAAACGTCAGCCACAGGGCTGGGCGCGGGATGCCGGATTCTGCATCGATGCGGGTGAAGTACTTGAAGAAGGTGCCGGTCTGCGCCCAGCCATAGATCACGCGCGGGGTGGCGTTCATGTAGATGTTGCCGCAGCCGCTTGGCGAGATCACTGCGTCGGCCACCACCAGGTAGGCGAGCCAGCCCACACCCAGCGCCAGGGCGATGTCACGGTAGGGCAGGGCCAGTTCCTTGGTCACGTTGGCCCAGCCGTTGGCCAGCATTTCGGTCGGCACGCTGCCGAGGAAGGCCAGTTGCAGCAAGGCGTAGATCGCGGTGGACAGCAACACCGAAAGAATCAGCGCAATCGGAATGGTGCGCTGCGGGTTCTTGACCTCGCTGGCCACCGAGATGATCGGCGTCAGGCCCAGGTAGGCGAAGATGATGCCACCGGCGGATACCGCCATTTCCACCCCGGACAGGCCGAACGGGGCAAAGCCCTGGACCTCGAAGTTTTCCGGTTTGAAGAAGGTGAACAGCACGCCGATCACCAGCAGCGGCACGATGAACTTGAACACGCTGACCAGGTTGTTGGCCTTGGCGAAGGTTTTCACGCTGCGGTAGTTGAGGAAGAAGAACAGCCCCAACAGGGCGAACTGCACCAGCCAGCCGAGCACGGTCGGGTCGCTGGAGCCGGCCTTGGTGAGCCCGGGAAACCAGGCGGCGGCGTATTGGCGTGAGGCGACTACTTCGATGGCGATCAGGCTGGAAAAGGCGATCAGGGTGATGAAGCCCATCAGGTAGCCCAACAGCGGGCCGTGCGAGTACACCGGGTAGCGCACCACGCCACCGGCGCGGGGCAAGGCGGCGCCCAGCTCGCAGTAGACGATGCCCAGCAACAGTACGGCGAACCCGCCCAGGAACCAGGAGAGGATGCCGGCCGGGCCGGCGATGGCCGAGACGTGGCTGGCGGCAAACAGCCAACCGGAGCCGAAGATGGCGCCTAGGCCGATGAAGGTGAGGTCCAGCAGTGATAACTGTTTTTTGAATTTGCCTGACATGGGTTCGCCTTTTTGTTGGTTATTGGATAGGCAGGTCTGATGTCACGAGATGCGGCTTTTTGGGCCGCGCTCTTGTAGGACTTGGGCGGCTTGCGTGGGGCATAGAGTGAACCGGTCGGGGCGACGGTTCTTGATGGTTTTCTGCAGAGGGAATGACGAAATCGGCACAGTTGTGAAAAATGCTGGCGGTCAGGGTGGGCTGATGGATAGGCTGTAGGCCACACCGCACAAGGCCTGTAGGGGTGTGTTGATAGTGCCGGCCTCTTCGCGGGCATGCCCGCTCCCACAGGTACGGCGCAGACATTCGAAATGTGTGGAGGACCTGTGGGAGCGGGCGAGCCCGCGAAAGGGCCAGCACAGCCAGCAGAGAACCGACAGATGACCGACACCCCCCTGGCAACCCTCTACCAGTCCGTGGACCAGCACCGCCCCGCCACCCTCGAGGCCCTGCTCGCCGGTGTATCGCTGCTGCTGCCGATGCTCGACGCCATCCCCAACGCCGCGATCTTCATCAAGGATTCTGCTGCCCGCTATGCGTTGGCCAACAACACACTGGTCCAGCGCTGTGGCCTCAAGCGCCTGCAACCGTTGCTGGGCAAGACCAGTGCCGAGGTGTTTCCGGCACAGTTTGGCCCCGGCTATACCGAGCAGGATCGACGTGTTCTCAAGGAAGGCCTGGTGCTGGAGGACCAATTGGAGCTGCACCTCTACGGCAGCCGTGAGCCAGGCTGGTGCCTGACCCACAAGCGCCCGCTGTACAACCCTGCCGGCGAAATCATCGGCCTGGTCGGCATCTCGGTCGACTTGCAGTCAGCTGCCGACAGCCACCCCGCCTATCAACGCCTGGCCGCGGTGGACGAGCACATCCGCCAGCATTTCCATCAGCCGATCAGCATGGGCGAGCTGACCCGCATCGCCGGTATTTCCGTGGCCCAGCTGGAGCGCTATTGCAAGCGGGTGTTCCACCTCACGCCCCGGCAGATGATCCACAAGGCACGCCTGGAGCATGCCCATCGCCTGCTGCATTCGGAGCTGCCGATCACTGAAGTGGCGATGCGCTGCGGCTACACTGACCACAGCGCCTTCAGCCGCCAGTTCAAGCAACTGACCGGCTTTACGCCACGCCAGTATCGCCAGGCTACCGCCGATCAGGTGGCCTGAAACAGCCCCCGGGCTTCGGTAAAGCATTGCTCGGCAATCGCCGAGCGTGGCTCGCTGCGGCGCAGCAGCAGCCCGACCGGGCTGTGGATGGCGGCGTCGGCCACCGGTACGATGCGCAGGTGCTCGCTGAGGTCTTCCAGGCCGCAGTTCAGTGGCATGATCGCGCAGCATATGCCGGTGTTGATGGCCTGGATGAGCTGGAAGCTCGAGTCGCTCTCAAGCACCGCATTGGGCTCCAGACCACGGCTGCGGAAGCTCAGGTCCAGCGACTGGCGGTAGTGCATGCCTTTGCTCAGCAGCCCCAGCGGAATATCGCCGAGCTCGTCCCAGCGCAGCCGGTCGCTGGCGAACTGGAAGTGCCGCGTATCGTGCAGCAGGCCCATGGTGGTGGTGCCGAGTTCGATCACTTCGAAGAAGCTGGTGTTGACCTGGTCCAGGTAGCAGATACCCAGGTCGAGCTGGTTGCGGCTGAGGCCGTCGATGACCTGTTCCGAGCTCAGCGAGCTGAGCTGAAAGTGCAGTTCGGGGTATTTTTCGCGCAGGGGCAGCAGCAGGTGCATGGGGTTGAAACTGGCCAGCGGCACCGTGCCCAGGCGCAGGCTGCCGACCACCTGGCCACGGCAACTGGCAGCCTCGGCCTGCAGGCCGTCATGGGCAGCGAGCAGGGTGCGGGCCCAGGCCAGGATGCGCTCGCCGGCCTCGGTGAAACCTTCGAAGCGCTGGCCCCGCTTGACCAGCACCAGGTCCAGTTCGTCTTCCAGGTTGCGCAGGCGCATGGACAGCGTCGGCTGGGTGATATGGCATAGCGCCGCCGCCTGGCCGAAGTGGCGGGTCTGGTCGAGGGCGATGAGGAACTTGAGCTGCTTGATGTCCATGGAAGTGCCTGGCGTCTGGTTATGCAGACCTTAACCCACGTCTGCGATAGATGTCATTGATCGGCCGGTACGTCATATCGATTGGACGCCTCTGGGGGTATGCCTCTAGCGTGGTGAAAATGCCCTTCAAGGAGCTTCACCGTGCGCGTCCAACTTGATGCGGTCTTCGTACCGCTGAACATCGCCGTGCTGACTGTCAGCGACACCCGTACCTACGATAACGATACTTCCGGCGCGCTGCTGGCCAACCGCTCGGTCGAGGTCGGTCACCGGCTGGTGGCGCGAGCGCTGCTCAAGGACGACCTGTACAAGATCCGCGCTCAGGTGGCCAGCTGGATTGCCGATGAACAGGTCCAGGTGGTGCTGATCACTGGCGGTACCGGCTTTACCGGGCGCGACAGCACGCCGGAAGCGGTCGAGTGCCTGCTGGACAAGCGTATCGATGGGTTTGGCGAGTTGTTCCGGGCATTGTCGATTCTCGATATTGGCAGCTCGACCGTGCAGAGCCGGGCGTTGGCCGGGTTGTCCAACCGCACGTTGGTGTGTTGCCTGCCGGGCTCGACCGGGGCCTGCCGCACCGCCTGGGAAGGCATTCTGGCCGAGCAGCTGGATGCACGGCACCGGCCATGCAACTTCGTCAAACACCTGTTGCCGATGTAGGAGCGGGTTTACCCGCGAAGAGGCCAGAACAGGCAACCACCCACCGTCAGCTCAACACATACCCCACCGGCAACAAGGCGGGAGGCAGCTGCTGTTCCCCCAATCCGGCCAGCACATCGCGCTCCACAGTCCGCACCATGGCATCGGTCGGCAGGTCGTTTTCATCGCGCCCGAACGGGTCTTCCAGCTCGTTGCCGATCGCATCCAGCCCGAAGAACGTGTACCCCACGATGGTGGTGAACAGCGGTGCCAGCCAGCCCAGTGGCTCGGCCAGGGCAAACGGGAGCAGCAGGCAGAAAATGTAGATGGTACGGTGCAGCAGCAGCGTGTAGGGGAACGGCAAGGGTGTGCCCTTGATCCGCTCGCAGGTGGCTTGCACTTCGGTCAGGCCCACCAGGCGTTGCTCCAGCAGGTTGTAGCGCCATTCGCTGATCTGTTGCTGTGTGGCCAACCGTGAACAGTGTTCGCCGATTTCACGCAGGATGCCGTCGCACACATTGTGCGGGCTGATCGCATCGGGCCGGGCCAGCCACGGTCTGGCAGCTGCCCGTTCGTCCTCGTTACGCAGCCGGGCATTGAGTGCATGAGCGAAACCACACAGGTTGCGCAGCAGTTCGGTGCGCAGTGTTTCGTCGGCAATCGCCACGCTTTCCCGCACGAACGAGCGGGTTTCGATAATCAGTTTGCCCCAGGCCTTGCGCCCCTCCCACCAACGGTCATAGCACGCGTTGTTGCGAAAGCTCATGAAGATCGACAGCGACAGGCCCAGCAAGGTGAACGGCGTGGCGCTGACCGGGTAGAAATACGCCGGGTAATGCCGCTCGACCAGCACGATCAGCGCGGCCAGCAGTGTCACCATCAGGCAACGCAGGGCAATGCGTTTGACGATCGACCCCTTGAGGGTGAACAACACGCGCAACACATCGGTGGAGGGGGGGACGATCATGGAAGTCCAGAGACGGCTGCTCAGCCGCCGGTCATGTTCATGAAACGCAGGATCTGCACATCGCCACCGACTTCGAAGTGATGGCGATAGGGCTTGAGGTGCAGCGAGTCGCGAATGGCCTTTTCCAGGCGTTCGGGGTTGCCAGGGTGAGCGCGCAGTACGTGCTTGAGGTCGACCGAGTGTTCGTTGCCCAGGCACAGCAGCAGGCGGCCTTCGACGGTAAGGCGCACGCGGTTGCAGGTGGCGCAGAAGTTGTGGCTGTGCGGGGAAATGAAGCCGACCCGGGTGTTCGCGGCTTCGGCCAGGCGCCAGTAGCGGGCCGGGCCTTGGGAAGACTCGGTCGACTCGATCAGGGTGAACTGCTCGTCCAGCAACGCACGTACCTCATCACTGGAGCAGAACGACTCGCCGCGTTCATGCTCGCTGATCACGCCCAGCGGCATTTCTTCGATGAAGGTGATGTCCAGCTCGCGGTCGATGGCGAAGCGCACCAGGTCGACCAGCTCATGGTCGTTGCGGCCTTTGAGCACCACGCAGTTTAGCTTGGTACGCTTGAACCCGGCCTGGCGGGCGGCATCGATGCCGGCGATGACCTGGCGCAGGTCGCCGGTGCGGGTCAGTTGCTTGAAGCGCTCGGCGTCGAGGCTGTCGAGGCTGATGTTCAGGCGTGTCACGCCAGCGTCGAACAACGGTTGGGCCAGGCGGCCAAGTTGCGAGCCGTTGCTGGTCAGGCACAGCTCACGCAGGCCGGGCAGGGCGGCGATGCGCCCACACAGGTCGACGATGCCCTGGCGTACCAGCGGCTCGCCGCCGGTCAGGCGGATCTTGCGGGTGCCGAGGGCGACGAAGCGTTCGGCCACCTGGAACAGTTCTTCGAGGCTGAGGATTTGCTGGCGCGGCAGAAACTGCATGTCTTCGGCCATGCAGTACACGCAACGGAAGTCACAGCGGTCGGTGACCGACATCCGCAGGTAGTCGATTTTCCGGTTGAAGCCGTCGATCAGGGCCCGGCTGTTCTGTTCCACGTTCGCACTCGAATGGGTTGGGACATGACTCCAAGCTATAACCTGGCCGCAAGGGCGTCAAATTGCTTTGCCTGACCGGTTGATCGATGGCCTCTATCGCTTGGTGCAGCATCTGGCAGCCATGATCGAAACCGCTTATCACGCCGTAAGATCTTTCGATTGGACGCCCCTTCCCACGCTCCATAGGCTGGAAAAAAGCATCGAAGCGTGAGGATTCATCGCATGAGCCAGGACGAACACATCAGGGACTACAAGGGCGCCGCTGCCGGCTGGGGGGCGCTCAAAAGCGTGACCAAGAGCTGGCTGGGCAGCGACAACGCCTTCAAGAACCTGCGGGCCATGCTCAAGACCAACCAGAACGGCGGCTTCGACTGCCCCGGCTGTGCCTGGGGCGAGTCGCCGGAAAGCGACATGGTCAAGTTCTGCGAAAACGGCGCCAAGGCGGTCAACTGGGAAGCCACCGGCCGCTCGGTCGACCCGGCTTTCTTCGCCAGATACAGCGTCAGCGCGCTGAAGGAGCAGACCGACTACTGGCTTGAATACCAGGGCCGCCTCACCCACCCGATGCGCTACGACGCCGCCACCGACCACTATGTCGAAACTACCTGGCAGGAGGCCTTCGAGCTGGTCGCCAGGCACCTGCGTGCGCTGCGGTCGCCGGATGAGGCCGAATTCTACACCTCGGGCCGGGCCAGCAACGAGGCGGCGTTCCTTTACCAGCTGTTCGTACGTGCCTACGGCACCAACAACTTTCCGGATTGCTCGAACATGTGCCATGAAGCCAGCGGCGCGGGCATGTCGGAAACCCTCGGGGTGGGCAAGGGCACCGTGGTGTTCCACGATCTGGAGCTGGCCGACGCGATATTCGTCATCGGGCAGAACCCCGGCACCAACCACCCGCGCATGCTCGAACCCCTGCGCGAAGCGGTCAAGCGTGGTGCTCAGGTCGTCTGCTTCAACCCGCTGAAAGAGCGAGGCCTCGAGCGCTTCCAGCACCCGCAGCACCCGTTCGAAATGCTCAGCAATGGCTCCGAGCCGACCTCCAGCGCCTACTTCCGCCCGGCCTTGGGTGGGGACATGGCGGCAATGCGCGGTATTGCCAAGTACTTGTTGCAATGGGAGCGCGAGGCACAGGCCAAAGGCGAGCCGGCGGTATTCGACCATGCCTTCATCGCCGAGCACACCAGCGGCGTCGACGATTACCTGGCGGCGGTGGACGCCACGTCCTGGGAGCACATCGTCAAACAGTCGGGCTTGACCCTGGCCGAGATCGAGCTGGCCGCACGCATGTATCGCAAGGCCGAGCGGGTCATCATGTGCTGGGCCATGGGCGTCACCCAGCACCGCCATTCGGTGCCGACCGTGCAGGAAATCGTCAACCTGCAGCTGCTGCGCGGCAACGTCGGCAAACCCGGCGCAGGCCTGTCGCCGGTGCGTGGCCACAGCAACGTGCAGGGTGACCGTACCATGGGCATTGACGAGAAGCCGTCGGCGGCGCTACTCGATGCCATCGAACAACGCTTCCAGTTCAGTGTGCCGCGTCCCCATGGGCACAACGCGGTATTGGCGATCAAGGCTATGGAAGAGGGGCGGGCCAAGGTGTTCATCGGCCTGGGCGGCAACTTTGCCCAAGCCACCCCGGACACCGCGCGCACGCACGCGGCGCTGCAGAACTGTGCGTTGACCGTGCAAATTTCCACCAAGCTCAACCGCTCGCACCTGGTCACCGGCCGCGATGCGCTGATCCTGCCGTGCCTGGGCCGTACCGAAATCGACCTGCAGGCCGAAGGGCCGCAAGGCGTGACCGTGGAGGACACGTTCAGCATGGTGCACATCTCCCACGGCCAGTTGCGCCCGCGCTCGCCGCATATGCGCTCGGAACCGTGGATCATTGCCGGTATGGCCAAGGCGACGCTGGGCAACCAGCCGATCGATTGGGAGTACGCGGTGGCCGATTACAACCGCATTCGCGACATGATCGCTGACGTGATTCCGGGCTTCACCGGTTTCAATGAACGCCTGAACAGCCCCGGCGGGTTCCACCTTGGCAACAATGCCGCCGATCGCAACTTCCGCACGGCCACGGGCAAAGCCCGCTTCATGCCCCACGCGCTGCCCGAGGAACTGGTCAACGCCAAGGTACTGGCCCGTGGTGACAAGCCCGATCTGATTTTGCAGACCCTGCGTTCGCACGACCAGTACAACACCACCCTGTATGGCCTGGACGACCGTTACCGTGGGGTGTTCGGCCTGCGTGAAGTGGTGTTCGTCAATGAGGCGGACATCCGTCGCCTGGGCTTCGAACCGGGTGAGCAGGTGGACCTTGTGTCGCTGTGGGAGGATGGCGTGGAGCGGCGGGTGTCGGGCTTCCGCCTGGTGGCGTATGACGTGCCCGAGGGGCAGGCGGCGGCGTATTACCCGGAAACCAACCCGTTGGTACCGCTGGAAAGTTATGGTGAGGGGACCTATACCCCGACCTCGAAATTTGTCGCGATCAAGGTCGTGAAAGCCAAGGTGGGGAACCGCATTGCGGCGGTGTTGGCCTCGGATTGATGGGGGGCCTGTACGGGCCCCTTCGCGGGTGAACCCGCTCCTACGGGACCTCACAGCGCTTGAGGTTGAGGTGATCCTGGGGGGCGCGAAGAATCCAGCACCAGTCAGGCGCGATGCACCGGGTAAGCCGTGGTGTACTTCATCTGCTCCATGGCAAAACTGGAGGTGATGTTCGATAGCCCATCGGTACGGGTAATCAGCTTTTTGTAGAACCGGTCATACGCCGCAATATCACCTACCACCACCCGCAGCATGTAGTCCCAGTCCCCGGACATGCGGTAGCACTCCATCACTTCCTCGAACCCGGTCACGGTCGCAGCAAACTGCTCCAGCCATGCGCTGTCGTGGCGCTGGGTCTTGAGCTGGACGAACACGGTAAGCCCCAACCCCAGCCGTTCGGGGTCCAGCAGGGCGACGCGGCCGAGGATGTAGCCCTCTTCCTCCAGGCGCTTGACCCGCTTCCAGCACGGTGTGGTGGACAGGTTGACGGCCTCGGCCAGGTCCTTCAGCGAGATGGAGGCATCACGCTGTAGCAGGGTAAGAATGTGCTGGTCGAAACTGTCCATATCGCGCGCTGGCCGTGCAGAAAAATATTTCACAGATTACCCCAAGGCCAGACGATTTGGGTTGTGCGATAGTTGCAGCTTTCATTCTGCCAATGGGCCTGACCATGTCCGACAAGCCGCGCAATTTCGCCACCCGTACCATTCACGCCGGCGAGCAGTTCAGCGTTGCCGATAACGCCATTTTTCCGGCCATCGTCACCGCCAGTTCGTTCACCAAGCGCAGCCTGGACGATAAGCCGGAATATTCCTACAGCCGCGTCGGCAACCCCACCCGGCATGCCTACGAAACCTGTGTCGCTGCCCTGGAAGAAGGCGTGGGCGCTGTGGCCTGCGCCTCGGGAGTCAATGCCACCGCAACCGTGCTTGAGCTGCTGCCCAAGGATGCCCACGTGGTGGTGATGAACGGCGTGTACGGTGGCACATTCCGCATCATGGAAGATTACCGCAGCCGCACCTCTGGCCTGACCACCACCTATGTCGATCTCAACGACCTTGAAGCCGTAGCGGCTGCGATCAAGCCGGAAACCCAGCTGATCTGGATCGAGTCGCCGACCAACCCGTTGCTGCACCTGGTCGACATCAAGGCGGTGTGCGACCTGGCCAAGGCCAAGGGCATCCTCACCTGCATCGACAACACCTTCTGCTCGCCGTGGAACCAGCGCCCGATCACCCTGGGCGTGGACTTGGTGATGCACTCGGCCAGCAAGTACATAGGTGGCCACTCCGACCTCACCGGCGGTGTGGTGGTGGCGGCCAACGATGCGTTGCTGGCACGCCTGCGCCGTATCAGCATGGCGATTGGTGCAGTGCAGGGGCCGTTCGACTGCTACCTGGCTCTGCGCGGTCTGAAGACCCTGGATGTGCGCATGGAGCGCCAGTGTGCCAATGCCCTGCAGGTGGCGCGCTTCCTCGAAAACCACGCGCAGGTCGAGCAGGTGTATTACCCGGGCCTGGAAAGCCACCCGCAGCATGAACTGTGCAAACGCCAGATGCGCAGTGGCGGGGCGGTGGTGGCGATGAAAGTAAAAGGCGACCGGGCCGCGCTCAACCGCCTGGTGGAGGCGCTGCAGATTTTTGTGCTGGCCGACTCGCTGGGCGGGGTGGAGAGCATGATCAACCACTCCTGGAGCATGTCGCACTGCTCACTGAGCCCAGAGCAGAAAGGGGTGATGGGGATCAGCGAAAACCTGCTGCGGTTGTCGGTAGGGATCGAGGATTACCGTGACCTGGTCGAGGACCTGGATGGGGCGTTGAAAGCGCTGGTTGCTGTGTAAGGGCTGTTGGCCTCTTCGCGGGCTCGCCCGCTCCTGCAGGTGTCGCAGTTCAATGTAGGAGCGGGCTTGCCCGCGAATACGGTGGCGGCGGCAACGGTGAACGGCCAGGGCCACTGGCCAGCAGGCCCGGCCCTTTCGCGGGTGAACCCGCTCCTACGACGGTCTGCGCATCGGTGTAGGAGCGGGCTTGCCCGCGAAGAGGCCGGTGGATTCAATAGATGCCTGTCAGGATTTGGGCGGATGAATGATCCGTTCGATCTTGTCCTTGATCAGCAACCTTTCCTTGCGCAGGCGGTTGACGGCTTCGTCGTTGGTGCCGTTGCCTTCGGCGGCTACCACCTCCTTGTCCTTGGCGTTGTACTCCTTGTGCAGTTTGTGCAGGTCCTGATCCTTCTCCATGAGTGCCTGGAATGCATCAGCGGTAACGTGCAGGTCAGCGAGCAGATCGTGCGGAACTGGCATTTCTTCACCTCTGTCAGGGTTGTCGGTAAGGTCCTGACCATTGAGGATAGCTGTCTTTGCGCAGGCTTGTGACGGCGGTGCAGGCTGAATGGCAGCTGAATGGTTTTGAGATAATTGGTAAAAGACGCGCCCTCACGAAATTGTTACCAACTTTTTCACAAAAAATTGATGACGTACTTTCTAGAGTTCGGCCAACTTTCCCACAGTGCCATCTGGTCTGGGGTTGATAATCACTCTTGATTGCGAACGCTAATGCTCAACTTCAAATCCCTGCGGACTGAATGGGTCACGCTGCTGGCCAGTCTTTACCTGCTGATCGGCTTCAACATGTTCCTCTGGGAGCATCTGCAAGCGGCGGTTCCTGCCGGCCTGTCGGGGTTGTGGCTGAGTCTGGCGTTTGCTGTGCTGATGCTCTTCGCCTTCAATCTCATACTCACGTTACTTGCCTTCCGGTATGTATTGAAGCCAGTACTTATCGTGTTGTTCATAAGTGGCGCGGGCGTGGCTTACTTCATGAACCAGTACGGCGTACTTATTGACGCCGCCATGTTCCGCAATATGGCCGAGACCAATGTTGCGGAAGTGCGCGACTTGATGTCGTTCAAGTTTGCCGCGTATATCCTGCTGCTGGGTGTGCTGCCATCGGTGCTGCTGTGGAAGGCGCAGATCGCCTACCGCCCTTGGCACCGCGAGCTGCTGGGCAAGTTGGTGGTCAGTGGTGCCTGTGTAGTGACCATCGGCTCGGTCGCGTTGGTCAATTATCAAGGGCTGTCGTCGCTGTTTCGCAATCACCATGAACTGCGTCTGATGCTCACCCCCAGCAATATCGTCGGGGCCTCCATCAGTTATGTCGACGAGCGTGTCGGTACGGCCTCGCGCCCGTTCCAGCATTATGGCGAAGATGCCAAGCGTGATGCGGCCTGGCAAAAACATGAGCGCAAGTCGCTGACCGTGCTGGTGGTCGGGGAAAGTGCCCGGGCAGACCATTTCGGTCTGCTGGGCTATGACCGCGATACCACGCCCAATCTCGCCAGGGAGCAGGGCCTGCTGGCGTTTTCCGACGTGCACTCGTGCGGTACGGAAACGGCGGTTTCGGTGCCTTGCATGTTCTCGGGCATGAAGCGCAAGGACTACGACGCCCGCGTAGCGAAGAACCGTGAAGGGCTGTTGGACATCCTCCAGCGTGCCGGCCTGGCCGTGCAGTGGCGTGACAACCAGTCGGGCTGCAAAGGCACGTGCGATCGCGTGCAGTTCATCGACGTCAGTAACCTCAAGGACCCGCAGCTGTGCGCCGATGGCGAATGCCATGACCAGATCCTGCTGCAAGGTCTGGACGCGTTGATCGACAACCTCGACAAGGACACCGTGCTGGTGCTGCACCAGATGGGCAGCCACGGCCCCGAGTACTTCAAGCGCTACCCCAGTGATGGCGAGCGCTTCGCCCCGGTTTGTCAGAGCAACGCGTTGAACCAGTGCAGCAAGGAGCAAATCATCAACGGATACGACAACACCCTTGCCTATACCGACAAGGTGCTGGCCTCGCTGATCGATACCCTGCGCAGCAAGCAAGACAAGGTCGACACGGCGATGATCTACCTGTCCGACCACGGCGAGTCGCTGGGCGAGTACAACCTGTTCCTGCACGGCACGCCCTACGCCATCGCTCCCGAGCCGCAGAAGCACGTGCCGCTGCTGACCTGGTTCTCCGACAGCTACAAGGAGGACTTCGGCGTCGATACCGACTGCCTGGCACGGCTCAGCGATGCCCCGCTGTCCCAGGACAACCTGTTCCACTCGATGCTTGGCCTGTTGCAGGTACATACCGAGCTCTACCAACAGTCGCTGGACATGTTCGCCAGTTGCCGGCCTTGGCTGGCGGCCAAGCGCTGAAGCCAGTCGGGTGTCATGCAAGCTTGCGCGATCCCTGTGGGAGCGGGCAAGCCCGGGCCTTACACCGTGTTGCCTTCATTCGCGGGTGCGCCCGCTCCCACAGGGTGGACTGCCCCCGAAAAGCGGGACAGTTTCACCCGTAGTGCCCGCGCCGTATATACTGCGCGCCAATGTTAGTGGGAGAGCCTTGTGGCCATCGAAATTCACTGGATCCGTGACGACCAGAGCCTGGCCGAACACTGCCGCGACTGGCACCAGCTGCCCTTCGTCGCCGTCGACACCGAATTCATGCGGGTCGACACCTTCTACCCGAAAGCCGGGCTGATTCAGATCGGCGACGGCCAACGCGCCTTTCTGATCGACCCGCTGCTGATCGGCAACTGGCAACCCTTGGCCGACCTGCTGGAAGACAGCGGTGTGGTCAAGGTGCTGCACGCCTGCAGCGAAGACCTTGAAGTGCTGCTGCGCCTGACCGGCAAGCTGCCTCAGCCGCTGTTCGACACTCAGCTGGCCGCCGGTTACCTGAACCTGGGCTTCTCCATGGGCTATTCGCGGCTGGTGCAGGAAGTGCTGGGCATCGAATTGCCCAAAGGCGAAACCCGCTCCGACTGGCTGCAACGCCCGCTCTCGGAAACCCAGGTCAGCTACGCTGCCGAAGATGCCGTGCACCTGGCCGAGCTGTTCAGCGTGCTGCGTCCGCGGTTGAGTGACGACAAGTATGCCTGGGTGCTGGAAGACGGCGCCGAGCTGGTGGCTGCGTTGCGCCGTGAAGTCGAGCCTGAAAGCCTTTACCGCGACGTCAAGCTGGCCTGGAAGCTGGCGCCTCAACAACTGGCAGTGCTACGTGAGCTGTGCGCCTGGCGCGAGCGCGAAGCGCGCAACCGCGATGTGCCGCGTAATCGTATCCTCAAGGAGCACTCGCTGTGGCCAATGGCCAAAAGCCAGCCGAACAACCTGTCGGCCTTGGCCAAGATCGACGAGATGCACCCGCGCACCATTCGTCAGGACGGTGAGTTCCTCATTCAGCTGATCAAGCGCGCCGCCAGCCTGCCGGCCGAGCAATGGCCAGCGCCCTTGCCCGAGCCGCTGCCGATCGAGGCTGCCGGCCTTCTCAAGCAGCTGCGTGCCATCGGCCAGGCCGAAGGCGAGCGCTTGGGGATTGCGCCCGAGCTGATGCTGCGCAAGAAAGCCCTGGAGGCGCTGCTCAAGAGCGGATACCCCAATGGCCCTTATCAACTGCCCGATTCGCTGCGCGGCTGGCGCCGCGAGCGCATGGGCCAGGCCCTGCTGGACAACCTGGCAGGCGCCGGAGAAACCCGATGAAACGCATTTGCTCGATCTACAAGAGCCCACGCAAGAACGAAATGTACCTGTATGTGCTCAAGGCTGACGGCCTGGAGCGCGTGCCTGAAGGCCTGCTGCCGTTCTTCGGCACCCCCGTGCACGCTTTCGACCTGGTGCTCAGCCCTGAGCGCAAGCTGGCCCGCGAGGACATCACCAAGGTGCTGGAGAACCTCGAAAGCCAAGGCTACCACCTGCAGATGCCGCCGCTGGAAGATGAGTACATCGAGCACCTGCCCGAAGAGCTGCTGCGCCGTAACGACCCCGTCTGACCATGCGTGTACTGATCGCTGAGCATGACCATGCTCGATACGCCGGGCTTTTGCGCGCAGCCGCGCCAGAAGTGGAAGTGCTGACCAGCGGCGACTCTGCCGAACTGGCCCGCCAGGCACCGCAGTGCCCGGTGTGGCTGGGCCAGCCGGACTTGCTGGCCAGTCTGCTGCGCCAAGGCCACAAGCCTGGCTGGATACAGTCGACATGGGCCGGTATCACGCCGTTGCTGGCCGATGGCCTGCCGCGTGATTACCGCCTGAGCCGCGCAGTAGGCATCTTTGGGCAGGTAATGGCTGAGTACATGCTCACCTATATGCTAGGCCATGAGCGTGAGGTGCTGTCACGCCTGGTCAGCCAGGTCGAGCGGCGCTGGGATGAACGCCCGGGGCGCAGCCTGGAAGGGCGCAAGGTCCTCATTGTGGGTGTAGGCGACATTGGTCAGCGTGTGGCCGAGTTCCTGCAGCCGTTTGGTGTGGAGCTGTACGGGGTTGCCAGCAGCGCCCGTGAACAGGCCCCGTTCGTCGAGGTGGCGGCGCTGGCCGACCTGCCGCGCATGGTCGGCCAGGTCGACTATGTGCTGAATCTGCTGCCGGATACCCCGGCGACTCATGACCTGTATGACGCCGCGCTGTTCAAATGCTTCCAGCCCTCGGCCTTGTTCATCAATGCCGGACGTGGTGTGGCGGTGGTCGATGCCGACCTGGTCGAGGCGTTGAAAGAGGGCCATCTGGCCGGTGCGGTGATCGATGTGTGCCGCCAGGAGCCGTTGCCCAAGCAACACCCGTTCTGGACCGCCTGGGGCTTGCTGCTGACCGGGCACAGCTCGGCGCCCACTTCGCCGACAGCGATGGTGCGCTTGTTTGTCGAGAATGTGCGGGCTTATGAAGCGGGGCAGAGGTTGCGGGGTGAAGTCGATTTCGCCCGGGGCTACTGATCGCTGTGGCCTGTACCGGCCTCTTCGCGGGTAAGCCCGCTCCAGCTCAGGGTGGTGATACCCCCCGTAGGAGCGGGCTTGCCCGCGAAGAGGCCAGCACTGCCAACACAAACCTTACAGACTGAAGTCGCCTTCAGCAGCCAGCTCGCTCAGCGGCTTGCGCGGGCTCGGCACTTCACGCGCCTGCAGGGCTTCATCCAGGCTGGCCTTGTCCCCCAGCTTGCCGATCGCCACCATGGCATGCAGTACGTAACCCTCGGGAATCTTCAGTTCCTGACGTGCCAGGTCCTGATCGAAGCCGGCCATGCCATGGGTATGCCAGCCGCTGATGCTGGCCTGCAGGGCCAGGTGCCCCCAGGCAGAGCCCGTGTCGAAGGTGTGCCACAGCGCCGGTTTTTCTTCCGTAGCGCCCGGGGCCGCGAACGTGGTCTTGGAAATGACCAGCACCAGCGCCGACGCCTGTTGCGCCCAGCTGCGATTGAAGGGCACCAGCAGGCTCAGGTAACGCTCCCAGTTCGGCGTGTCGCGGCGGGCATACAGGAAGCGCCAAGGCTGCGAGTTATAGGCCGAAGGTGCCCAGCGGGCGGCTTCGAGGAAGCTCAGCAGGGTTTCTTCGCTGATCGGCTCGGCGGTGAAGGCGCGTGGCGACCAGCGGTTGATGAACTGCTCGTTGATGGCGTAATCGGCAATGCGGGGGTTGGCGCTCATGGCGGCTCCTGCAAACGGACGGGAAAAGCGCACGCTACTGCCTGCCGTCGCGACTGACAAGCGGTCTGGATTTGCCGAAGGCCAGGCTCTAGACTGGCGCCGCCGCGCGCCGTGGCCCCCAAGATGAAGGCAGGAACCCTGTGTGATGATCGCTGAAAACGCGCCGTTCTGGCGGCGCAAGACCCTCGAAGAGCTCAGCCAGCAAGAGTGGGAGTCGCTGTGCGATGGCTGCGGCCTGTGCTGCCTGCAAAAGCTCGAGGACGAAGACGACAACAGCGTCTATTACACGCGCATCGCCTGCAAATTGCTGGACCTTAATACGTGCCAGTGCAGCGACTACCCCAACCGCTTCGCCCAAGTGCCAGACTGCATCCAGCTTACCCCGGGCAAGGCCGACCAGTTCAAGTGGCTGCCGAGTACCTGCGGTTACCGTCTGGTCAGTGAGGGCAAGGATTTGCCGGCTTGGCATCACCTGGTCTGTGGCGACCGGCAACAGGTTCATGAACAGCGCATTTCCCAGTCGGGGCGTATGCTCAGTGAACACGATGTGCACGAAGACGACTGGGAAGACCACCTGATCTTTCGCGCCAGCTGACCGGCGCGGCCCGCTGCCTCGGGGAAACAAGGAGTTTCTGTATGCGTTGCCAGCTGTTGTTGCTGTTGGGCCTGATGGCCAGTTCGCCGGCCTGGGCGAAAAAGGTCGACCTCGACTACCAGGTGCGCCTTCTGCCTGCCAGTGGCCAGGCCGAGGTCCGCGTTACATTGGCTGAAGGCAGCGCCGTGCGCAGCCTGGACTTCGACCTGGGCAAGGCTGGGGCCTACAGCGGCTTCCAGGCTGATGGGCAATGGCAGCTGAAGGGGCAGCGTGGCATATGGCAGCCAGCGGCCGGCAAGACCAGCCTTAGCTACCGCGTGCAGCTGGACCAGAAGCTGGCCAGCGGCGCCTATTCATCACGTGTCACCCCGCACTGGGCACTGTTCCTCGGCGACCAGCTGATACCCCCTGCGCGCCTCGACCAGCAGGATGGTACCGAGCTGGTGGCGCGCCTGGCTTTCGACCTGCCCGAGGGCTGGAAGAGCATCGAAACGTCCTGGCCGCGCATCGGCAAGGGGAAGTTTCGCATCGACAACGTGTCGCGCCTGTTCGATCGCCCGACCGGCTGGATGCTTGCCGGCGACCTGGGCAGCCGCCGCGCCCGCCTGGGCGAGACCGAAGTGACCGTGGCCGCGCCGGTGGGGCAGGGCATGCGGCGCATGGACAGCCTGACCTTGCTCACATTCGTCTGGCCACAACTACAAGCTGTGTTCCCGCGTAACCCGCCCAAGCTGCTGTTGGTCGGGGCGCGTGACGGCATGTGGCGAGGGGCTATGGCTGCGCAGGGCTCGTTGTACCTGAACAGTGCCCGGCCCATGGTCAGCGAAAACGGCAATAGCCCGTTGCTGCGCGAATTGGTGCAACTGTTCGCGCAGATTCACGGGCGTGACGGCAGTGACTGGCTGGTAGAGAGCCTGACCGATTATTACGCCAACGAATTGCTACGCCGCTCGGGCGGGATGAGTGATGACCGCTACCAGGTCTGGCAGGCGCGTCTGAGCAAGCAGGGCGCCAAGGTCAACCGGCTCAAGGGTGAACGCGCAAGCCCGGCCCAGGTGGCCCGCGGCGTGATGCTGTTGCAAGCGCTGGACAAGGAAATCCGCATTCACACCCAGGCCAAACGTTCGTTGGACGATGTGGTACGTGGGCTGATGCGCCTGCCCAGCGTCAGTACTGAAGACTTCGTACAGATCAGCGAGAACGTGCTGGGGCGGCGTTCCGATGTGCTGCAGAGCAAGGTGCTGCACTAGGCATCCCTGCGCCTGACAATCGGCAGGGCGGCATCGTCTGCAAGTCGCATTTCAAGCGTATCAAGTCGTACCTGGAATACACCGCGGAGCAGAAACTCAGCATTGTTCACGGGGCGAAACCGAGGAGGGGGAGCGTGCAGCCAACCATCGTCGGCAACGTTGATTGCGACAACCCATGGTTTGTCGAGGCAATGTTCGGCCCGGTTTCGGTGCTGTTCTGACGGAGCTCAGCACTCGGTCGCCCTGTGTTGGCAGGTCTGTCCTGTTGCCGCAGTGGCGGCCTTTCTATTTGAACTTGGGCCCCGAACGGGTATTCAGCCCCTTGGCCATGCGGTCATACAGCACCACATTCACCGTCGCTGCCAGGTTCATGCAGCCCTCGGTCGGGATGTAGATAGTCTCTTCACACCATCCCCGCACCTCTTCGCTCAACGAACCATCCTCTGGCCCGAAGATGTAAATGGCCCGGTCCGGATGGGTGTAATCCGGCAATGGTCGCGCTCCCTCCACCAGTTCTACCGCCACGGGCGTGCAGCCCAGCGGGATAATGCGCTTTAGGTCGTCGATGCCGATCAGCGGGATGTCGTAGTGCACGCGCTTGGTGTCGGTGACGAAGTCACGTGCGCGTTCATAGCGTTTGCCCGTGTAGAACACCGAATTGACGCCATAGCAGCCCGCTGCGCGCATCACAGAGCCGACGTTTTCTGCCGACTTGGGGTTGAACAGGCCGATGCAGCTGTATCGTTTGTTTGCCACGTACCGGGGCCCTTCGCGAAAAAAGCGCGATTATACGGGCTGCCCGGTAGCAGCGGGGGGCGAATCGATGGTCAGTCTTTCTTCAGCATGCCCGCCAGCCCGGCAAACGGGTTGTGCGTAGCCTTGGCAATGCTCGGGGTGCTGGTGGAGCCTTCGCTGAAGTACTGCTGGTCGGTGTAGCGCGAGTGTTCGTTGTCGTGGCAGTACAGGCACAGCAGCTCCCAGTTGGAGCCGTCCTGAGGATTGTTGTCGTGGTTGTGGTCACGGTGATGCACGGTCAGCTCGCTCAGGCGCTTGCCAGCGAACTCGCGGGCGCAGCGACCGCACACGTGCGGGTACATTCTCAGGGCCTTGTCGCGGTAGCCCATTTCCTTGTCGCGCTTGGCATCGGCCAGGATGCGGTCGAGGCGCGCGGTAGCGGCGGCAGAAGAGGTGGAGCTCATGGTGTTTCCTTTGTTCTGATCAGGCAGGTGACGGTTATGCCATTGAGTCTAGCGCGCTTGCAGGTCCGGCGGACAGGCGAAAGCGTTGATTTAGGCGTAGCCTGTAGAAAGGTTCCCGACAGGAGGTTGCTGATGTTTCACGCGATCCTCGCCGCTCTGGTGATGGCTGGCCTGCCCCTGGCAGAAGCTGCCAGCCCGCCACCCAGGCTCACGCCGCCAGTACCCGCCGCGCCCGGTACGCCGACGCCTACGCCATACCCGCAGATTACCCCGAGTACGCCGCCCAAGGCTTATGACAGCCAGCCGGGGGCGCCCTTGTTGCCGCCGATGCCAGTGCCCGGCCCGCCGAAGGATCAGCCATTGCCCGGGTTGCGGCAGGACCCGCCGAAGCCGGTTGTGGAGGATGATTGACGGGCGGTAGCTGGGGGCGTTTGGGGCTGCTTTGCAGCCCATCGCGACGCAAGGCCGCTCCCACAGGTTGGACTGGATTCCGCGCTGTGGACTGCACCCCAGAAGATGGACAGATGTCCAACATCTGGGGTGTAGTCCACTGTCTTGTGGGAGCGGCCTTGTGTCGCGAAAGGGGCGCAACGCGCCCCCAGCTCTCTCAAAGGATACCCAGCTCGCCAAATACGAACGCATACTCCAGGGCCACATCCTTCAACCCTTGGTACCGCCCGCTCATCCCGCCATGCCCAGCCCCCATCTCGGTCTTGAGCAGCAGCAGGTTGTTGTCAGTCTTGAGTGTGCGCAACTTCGCCACCCATTTGGCTGCCTCCCAATACTGCACGCGGCTGTCGTTGTAGCCCGCCACCACCAGCATCGCCGGGTAGGCCTGCGCTTTCAGATTCTCGTACGGCGCATAAGCCTTGATCCGTTCATACACCTCCGGCTCCTCAGGGTTGCCCCATTCGTCGTACTCGGTCACGGTCAGCGGCAGCTCCGGGTCGAGCATGGTGTTGAGCACGTCGACGAATGGCACTTCGGCAATGGCGCAGCGGAACAGCTCAGGGCGCAGGTTGAGCACCGCGCCGATCAGCAGGCCGCCGGCGCTGCCACCACTGATGGCCAGGCGGTCGGCGGCAGTCACGCCCTGGCTGATCAGGTGCTCGGCGCAGGCGATGAAGTCGCTGAACGTGTTGTGCTTGTGCTCCTGCTTGCCGGCACGGTACCAGGCCTCCCCCAGTTCGCCACCACCACGCACGTGGGCGATGGCGAAGGCCACGCCGCGCTCCAGCAGGCTCAGGCGCGCATGTGAGAACCAGGGGTCGAGGCTTTCGCCATAGGCGCCATAGCCGTACAGGTACAGTGGCACCGTCTTGCCCAGGTCCTGGCGGCGGCGTACCAGGCTGATCGGCACCTGGGTGCCGTCCGCTGCGGTTGCCCACAGGCGCTCACTGACATAGTCATCGGCATCGAATGCACCCAGCACCGGGGTTTGCTTGAGCACCACCTGGGCGCCCGTGGGCAACGCCAGCTGGCGCACCTGGGCCGGGCGGTTGAGTGCTTCGTAGCGCAAGCGTATGCGAGTGCTGGCAAATTCCAGGCTGTCCTGCACGTAAAGGTTGTAGGCGGCGTCTGGCAAGTCGACGCGGTAGGCCGGCAAGCCCTGCGGGCGTACTTCGATGATCGGCAGGCCGCCTTCGCGCAGGCTCAGGGTGAGGGCGCCGGTGTTCAGGCTGAGGCCTTCGAGCATGACCGCATCGCGGTGCGCCACCAGCACCTGCCACTGTTCGCGGCTTGGCACTGGCGCGACTGGCGCGTGGTACAGGGCGAAGTTGATGCCATCCTGGTTGGTGCGGATGAACCAGCGCCACTGGCCGTCGAGTTGGCCGTGGTCGGGGAAGTATTCGTGGCCTTCGACGCGCGGCGCCAGGCAGGTGAACGGCGCCTGCGGGGTTTCGGCGTCCAGTACCCAGGCCTCACTGGTGGTCTTGCTGTTCAGCAGCAGCACCAGCTGGCGCTCGGAACTGGTGCGGTAGCAGTGCAGAAAGAAACGCCCGTCCGGCTCTTCGAACACGGTGTGTGCGGCGTCGGTGCCCAAGGTGTGGCGACGCAGGCGCCATGGGCGGTGGGTGTCGTCCAGTTCTGCGAAGAATAGCGTCTGGCTGTCGTTGGCCCAGGTCAGGCTACCGTCGCAGTCGTCGAAGGGCAGGGTAGTGACACGGCCACTGGTCAGGTCTTTGACGTACAGGGTATAGATTTCGTCGCCGCTGGTGTCGAGGCTGTAGGCCAGCAGGCGGTGGTCAGGGCTGATGTTGAACGCGCCGAGGGAGAGGAAGCCGCCGTTGGCCAGGACGTTGGGGTCGAGCAGCAGTTGCTCCTGGCTTTCATCGACGGTGTTCGAGTCGTCGGCCGGACGTGGGCAGCGGTAGTGACGCGGGTATTCGTCACCGGCGGTGGTACGGGTGTAGTACAGGTAGGGGCCCCAAGGCGCCGGCAATGACAGGTCGGTCTCCAGGATGCGGCCCTTGATTTCTTCGAACAGTCGCTCACGCAACGGTGCCTGGTCGGCCAGGCAGGCTTCCTGGTAGGCGTTTTCAGCTTGCAGGTAAGCGAGTACCTCGGGGGTATCGCGCTGTTGCAGCCAGGCATACGGGTCGGTGGCCTGGTCGGCTTGGGCAATCGGGGGTTGGGGCTTGGTTGGCATTGAAGGTCTCTTGATTGGAGTTGCCTGTGCCGGCCTCTTCGCGGGTAAACCCGCTCCTACAGGGTCGCACCGTTCCCAAGTCCGTCGCAGATCGTGTAGGAGCGGGTTTACCCGCGAAGAGGCCGGCACAGGCAAACACTGTCTGCGCCCGGAAAAGTGTTTATCATAGGCATCTCTTTGCCTGGCTTGCACGAACACCATGACCGAGAACGACTACACCTTCGCCTGGGGCTTGTACGCAGTAGCCGCCTTAGGGTGCCTGCTGGTGGGCTTCAAGCTCACCGGCTGGATGTGGCGCTGGCTGCGCGAACCGCTACGGGTGGTGCTGGCGGTGCTGCTGCTGACCCCGACCATCGTCGACCCGGTCAAGGACAGCTTCGCCCCTGCAATCGCCATCACTGCGCTGGATGTCGCTTTCAAGGTCGGCAACAACGCCTGGCGCGCTGTGTCCGACTTCGCCATGTACGGCATGATCGCCTTCGGCCTGTACTTCCTCTTCGTGCTGCTGCGCTGGCCGCTGGAAAAGCGCGCGCACGCACGCCGTGAGCAGGCCGAAGCCGCCGCCAGGCGTCAGCGGGCCGAGGATGACCAGCTCGGCACCCAGGCGCCGCTGGCTGCCGAGCGTAGCGACCGTTACCGTGACGACTTGCCGCCAGCCGCTGCGCGTGGCACAGGCCGGGTCGAGCCTCGTCTGTAAACGGAGACACGCCTATGTGCGAACTGCTGGGCATGAGTGCCAACGTCCCTACCGACATCGTTTTCAGCTTCACCGGCCTGATGCAGCGGGGCGGGCGTACTGGCCCGCACCGTGACGGCTGGGGGATTGGCTTTTACGAAGGCCGCGGCTTGCGCCTGTTCCAGGACCCGGCCGCGAGCAGCGAGTCGGAAGTGGCCAACCTCGTGCAGCGCTACCCGATCAAAAGCGAAGTGGTGATCGGTCATATCCGTCAGGCCAACGTCGGCAGGGTGTGCCTGTCCAATACCCACCCGTTCGTGCGGGAAATGTGGGGCCGCAACTGGTGCTTCGCGCACAACGGCCAGTTGGGTGACTTCAAGGGCCTGGCCAGTTTCTACCGGCCAGTGGGCGACACCGACAGCGAAGCGGCCTTCTGCGACTTGCTCAACCGCATCCGCAGCGCCTTCCCCGAACCGGTGCCGGTGGAACAGCTGCTGCCAGTGCTGGTCGATGCCTGTGCCGGCTACCGTGGTCAGGGCGTGTTCAACTGCATGCTCAGCGATGGCGACTGGCTGTTCTGCTTTTGCTCGACCAAGCTGGTGCACATTACCCGCCGTGCGCCATTCGGTGCCGCACGGTTGAAGGATGTCGACCTGATCGTCGATTTTCATACCGAAACCACCCCCAACGACGTGGTCACGGTGATTGCCACCGAGGCCCTGACCGAGAACGAGACCTGGCACCGCTACGCGCCGGGTCAGTGGGCCCTGTGGCGGCACGGAGAGTGCGTGGCGCACGGCCAGAGCTAAGGACGCTGCATGTTCAGAAGTTACCTGCGATTGCTGTTGTTCACCTTCGGCCTGCTGGCCGGTATCCAGGTCCCGGGGCTGGTCAAGGACTATAGCCAGCGGGTCGAGGCGCACCTGTTCGAATCGCGCGAGGCGCTCGATGGGTTCCGGCAAACGGCCGAGCGCTTTTTCAAGGGCGACTTGCAGGCGCTGCTGCAGCACTACCGCAGCAGCGACGATCCGGTGTTCAACAGTGACGCCAACAGCATCGAAAGCCTGATGATCCGCAACGAATTGCTGGAAAACGAATGGCAGGTGCTGCAAGGGTCATGGGCCGAGCGTACCTGGCATGTGCTGGTACAGGCCGACCCGCAGTTACGTGAAGAAACCCTCAATGGCTACAGCTACCAGATTCTGCTGGTGCCCGAGGCGATTGGCTGGGGTGTGGGTGCCGGTTTTGTGCTGGCCTTTGTGGTCGAAAGCCTGTTGTTGGGGATTGGCTGGCTGATCCTGGGCGGGCGGCGCAGGGTGGTGAAAGAGAGCTGGCGCTAAGGTCTGCTGTACCTGTACCGACCCTTTCGCGGGCTTGCCCGCTCCCACAGGTACAACCTGGCCCGCCAGGCCTGTGATGATCCTGTGGGAGCGGGCGGGCCCGCGAAAGGGCCGGTACAGGCAGAGACTGCCGTTCAGACCAGTACGATCCGCTGCCCACCCACATCCCGCGCATACCGCGCCAACACCTGCCGGCAAACCCCAACCACCTCATCGACCAACGCCACCCCGGTCTGCCACGCCACCACCAGCTCAAGGCTCGGCGGCGGCTGCAACCCTTCCAGCAGCACCAGCTCGCCCCGGCCCAACTCGGCATCCACCAGCGCCGGCGGTAGCGCGCCAATGCCAAAGCCGTCGCGCAACAGCCGGGTAATCGCCGCCACCGAGTTCACACAATTCAACCGTGGTGCCTCTGCCCCCGCAGCCTGCAGCAAGCTCAGCACCTCCTGGTGCGGCCGTGAATTCTTCGAGAAGGTGATGATGCGCTCGCGCCCAAGTTCGGCCAGCGACGCATAGTCCCGGTGCTGGTGGGCGCCTGCGGCCACCACCCAGCCCATTGGGTAGCGCGCCAGGTCTAGGCTGCGGATCGATTGCTCGCGCAGCAAGTCGGTCTGCAAAATCACGTCCAGAAAGCCCTTCTGCAGCTGCTCGCGCAAGTTCAGCGCGGTGTCGGCCACCAGTTCGATTTCCACCTGCGGGTAGCGCTCGGTCAGCTCCGCCACCAGCGCGCTCATCCAGGTGTGGATCACAGTATCCATCACCCCGATGCGAATGCGCCCGACCTTGGCCCGGTCGCTGTCCAGCGACTGCTTCATGGCCTTGGCGGTTTCCAGCATGCGTTCGGCGTATTCCAGCACCTTGCCGCCTTCCGGGGTCAGGCTGACGCCGCGAGAGTCGCGCAGCAGCAGTTTCACGCCCAGGTCGGCCTCCAGTGCGGCAATGCGGCTGGATACCGAAGCCTGGGTGGTGAACAGCTTTTCTGCCGTCAGGCGGAAGCTCTTGAGCCGGGCGACCCAGACGAAGGTTTCGAGGAAGCGAAGGTTCATGATCAGTTTTTCTTGTTCCAGACCGGCGGTTTTTTTCGTTGGACGCAGGCGAGGCGGCCTCTGAACAATGGCGCCCAGGCCGCGACGCTTCATGTCGCCCATAAAACAATACCAACAAGCCGAGGCATCCATGAACCCCACCGGCGTGCAGCAGCAGGTCAGTACCCTCCCTTCGTCCGGGCCTTTCGCCTGGTACCGCGACATCGACAAACAGCAACGACGTACCTTCTGGAGTTGCAAGATTGGCTATGGCCTGGACGGCATGGACACACAGATGCTCAGTTTCGTCATCCCTACGCTGATCATGCTGTGGGGTATCACCACCACTGAAGCCGGGTTGATCCACACCAGCACGCTGATCGCCTCGGCTGTAGGAGGCTGGGTGGCCGGTATCCTCTCCGACCGCATCGGCCGGGTGCGTACCCTGCAACTGACGGTGTTGTGGTTCGCCTTCTTCACCTTCCTGTGTGGCTTCGCTCAGAACTACGAGCAATTGCTGATTGCCCGAACCCTGATGGGCTTTGGCTTCGGTGGCGAGTGGACCGCCGGTGCAGTGTTGATCGGCGAGGTGATCCGCGCCCAGGACCGCGGCAAGGCGGTGGGCATGGTGCAGTCCGGCTGGGCAATCGGCTGGGGCCTCACGGCCATCCTCTATGCGCTGCTGTTCTCCTGGCTGCCGGCAGAGCAGGCCTGGCGTGCGTTGTTCCTGCTGGGGCTGGTACCGGCAATCTTCGTGATCTTCGTTCGCCGCCTGGTCAAGGACCCTGAGGTCTATCGTAAGGCCAAGGCAGTGGAAAACGCCGAGGCACCTTCGCGCTTCTACGAAATCTTCGCCCCGGGCATGCTCTGGACCACCGTGCGGGCATCCCTGCTGACCACCGGCGCGCTCGGCGGTTACTACGCCATCACCTCGTGGCTGCCAACCTTCCTGAAGAACGAACGCGGCCTGAGTGTGCTGGGCACGGGTGGCTATCTGGCCATGGTGATCGTCGGCTCGTACATGGGCTATGTGGTCAGTGCTTATCTGTCCGACCTGCTGGGGCGCAAGAAGAACTTCATCCTGTTCGCCGTGGGCTCTTTCGTCATTGTGCTGTTGTACACGCAGATGCCGGTCAGCGATGGCGTGATGCTGTGGCTGGGCCTCCCGTTGGGCTTCTTCGCCTCGGGTATCTTCAGCGGCATGGGGGCGTTTCTGACCGAACTGTTCCCCACGCGCATTCGGGGTTCGGGGCAGGGCTTCTGTTACAACATCGGCAAGGTCATTGCCGCGCTGTTTCCGTTGATGATTGGCATGCTCGGCCAGAACGTTCCGCTGGGTTTGGGCATCGGCGTGTTTTCTGCGGTGTCCTACGGCATTGTGATCGTGGCGGCCTTGAGCTTGCCGGAAACACGCGGCAAACAGCTGCAGGCGCGGTAAGGTAGGCATATGCACAACGACAAGGGAGACTGCGTGGTGGAACGCCTGCTACTCAATTGCGACATGGGCGAGAGTTTTGGCAGCTGGCGCATGGGCCTGGATGCCGAGGTCATGCCTTACATCGATTGCGCCAACATCGCCTGCGGCTACCACGCCGGCGACCCCGGCATCATGCGCCGCACCGTGGCCCTGGCGCTGGAGCACGGGGTGACTATTGGCGCTCATCCGGCCTACCCGGACCTGGTCGGCTTCGGCCGCCGCTCCATGGCCTGCAGCCCGGAAGAAGTCCGTGACCTGCTGCATTATCAGATCGGTGCGCTGGATGGCATCTGCAAAGTGCTGGGTGGTCGCGTGGCCTATGTGAAGCCGCATGGCGCGCTGTACAACGACATGATGGCCGACCCGCTCAAGTTGCGTACCGTGCTGGAGGCCGTAGCGGCCTATGACAGCAACCTGCCATTGATGCTGATGGCCACCGCCGACAACCGTGCCGCCCAGGCACTGGGCGATGAAATCGGCGTGCCGCTGTGGTTCGAGGCGTTCGCAGACCGCGCATACACCGCCAGCGGCCATCTGCTGTCGCGGCGCCTGCCGGGTGCGGTGCATCACGACCCGGCGCGGGTGGTGGAGCAGGCGGTGCGTCTGGCCCGAGGCGAAACGCTATTGGCTGACGATGGCAGTGCCTTGCAGCTTGCCGCCAGCACCCTCTGCGTGCATGGCGACAACGACAGTTCGGTGGCGGCGGTGCGGCAGATTCGCCAAGCCCTCGATGGGCTGGAGGTGTGATGAAGCCGCGAATCGAAGTGGTCGCCATCGACAGCCTGATGGTACGCCTGTTCGACCGTATCGATGAGGCCAACATGCCATGGATGCTCGCCGCCAGCCGGTGCTTGAGCGCGGCGTTCGGCGAGCATTTGCTGGACCTGGTGCCGTCCTATACCACGCTGATGGTGCAGTCTGCCCTGCCGCCAGGCGAAGCCAGGGCGCGAATCGCTCAGGCGCTGGAGGGCTTGCAGCCTGACACCGGCAGTGGCGGCCGCCGACACGAGATCCCGGTGTGGTATGACGTCAGTGTCGGCCCCGAGCTGCCTGTGCTGGCGGCACGCAGCGGCTTGAGTGAAGCCGAGATTGTTCGCTTGCACGGTGAACGTGATTACCCGGTGTTTGCCCTGGGCTTCGCGCCTGGTTTCGGCTTCATGGGCCTGGTCGACGAGCGCCTGGCCAGCCCTCGTCTGAGTACCCCGCGCAAGCGCGTGGCGGCGGGCAGCGTGGGTATTGCCGAGCGCCAGACGGCGGCCTACCCGGCAGTATCGCCGGGTGGCTGGAACCTGATCGGGCGCACCCCGGTGCGGTTGTTCGACCGTGAACGTGAGGGTTACAGCCTCTTGCAACCCGGTGACCGTGTGCGCTTCGTGCCGGTTTCGCGCAGCGAATTCCTGGCCATGGGTGGTGATGTGGAGGCGCAGGGATGAAGCAGTTGATGATCGAGGCCAGTACGCCGTTGTGCCAGTTACAGGATGCCGGGCGCTTTGGCGTGCGCCACCTTGGCGTGACCCAGGGCGGGGCGCTGGACTGGGTGGCGATGCACTGGGCCAACTGGCTGCTGGGCAACCCGTTGGGGGCGCCGGTGGTCGAGGTGGCGCTGGGTGGTTTTTGCGTGGTGGCCGAACAGGATTGCGTGCTGGCCCTGGCCGGTGCCGACCTGGGTGCGTGTGTCGATGATCAGCCCCTGGCGCCATGGCGCAGCTTTGCCCTGGCCAAGGGGCAGCGCTTGACCCTGAAGCAGCCCAAAGTCGGTGTGCGGGCGTATTTGGCGGCACCGGGTGGGTTTCTGGGCGAGGATGTACTGGGCAGCTGTGCCACCGTGGTACGTGAAGCACTGGGTGGCATCGATGGCCAGGGTGCTGCGCTGGCTAAACACCAGGCATTGGCTTTTACCGGTGGCAATGCCCCCCTGCGCGAAGTGCCGCAAGCGTTGTGCCCGCAGTTCGCCCAAAAGCCGGTGCTGGACCTGGTGATGGGCGCGCAGATCGGTGAATTCAGCGGTACCAGCTTGTTCGAGGCATTCAACCGGGAGTGGACGCTGGACAGCCGGGCCGACCGCATGGGCATCCGGTTGTTAGGGCCGCAGCTGGTGTACCAAGGCGCGCCGATGATCTCCGAAGGGATCCCGCTGGGGGCGGTACAGGTGCCGCCGGACGGGCAGCCGATCGTATTGCTCAATGACCGGCAGACCATTGGTGGGTACCCGCGGCTGGGCGCGCTGACGCCGCTGGCGCTGGCGCAACTGGCGCAGTGCATGCCGGGGGCGGTGGTGCGGTTCAGGGCGGTGGTGCAGGACGAGGCCTGGCGAGAGCAGCAGGATTACCTGAACCGTTGGCGGTAGAGCGGGCGGCCTCTTCGCGGGTGAACCCGCTCCTACACACGTGCTGTGCATGCCTTGACGGCGATGTTACTTGGACAGGTAGCGCATCCCGTCCTCCAACCCTTGCAGGGTCAGCGGATACATCTTGTCCTCGATCAGGTCGCGCACCAGATGGGTCGAGGCGGTGTACTCCCAGGCCTGCTTGGGGTACGGGTTGATCCAGATGACCTTCCTGAACTTTTCCATGAAACGCTGGATCCACACATACCCGGCTTCTTCGTTCCAGTGCTCCACGCTGCCACCCGGCTGGGTGATCTCGTAGGGCGCCATGGCCGCGTCACCGACGAACACCACCTTGTAGTCATCGCCGTACTTGTGCAGCAGGTCGAAGGTGGAAAAACGTTCGGACGTGCGGCGCAGGTTGTTCTTCCACACCGACTCATAAACGCAATTGTGGAAATAGTAATACTCCAGGTGCTTGAACTCGGTCTTGCAGGCCGAGAACAGCTCTTCGCAGACTTTGACGTGGGCATCCATCGAACCGCCAATGTCGAACAGCAACAGCAGCTTCACGGTGTTGCGCCGCTCGGGGCGCATCTGGATGTTCAGCAACCCGGCATCACGCGCGGTGTGGTCGATGGTGCCGTCGATGTCCAGCTCTTCGGCGGCGCCTTCGCGGGCGAACTTGCGCAGCCGGCGCAGGGCCAGCTTGATGTTGCGGGTGCCAAGCTCGACCTGGTCGTCGAGGTTCTTGTACTCGCGTTGGTCCCAGACTTTTACCGCCTTGCCCTGGCGCTTGCCGGCCTCACCAACGCGGATGCCCTCGGGGTTGAAGCCGCCCGAGCCGAATGGGCTGGTGCCGCCGGTACCAATCCACTTGTTGCCGCCAGCGTGGCGTTCCTTCTGCTCTTCGAGGCGCTGCTTGAAGGCCTCGATAAGCTTGTCCAGGCCGCCGAGCGACTGGATCTGCGCGCGTTCTTCATCGGTCAGCGAGCGCTCGAATTCCTTGCGCAGCCAGTCTTCTGGGATCAGTGCCTCAATGTGCCGGTCAAGGTTTTCCAGGCCCTTGAAATAGGCTGCGAAGGCACGGTCGAACTTGTCGAAGTGGCGTTCATCCTTCACCAGGATGGCGCGGGCGAGGTAGTAGAACTCGTCCATGTCGGCGAACACCACGCGCTTTTGCAAGGCCTGGTGCAGGTCGAGCAGTTCACGCACCGAAACCGGCACCTTGGCCGCACGCATCTCATTGAACAGATTGAGCAGCATGGTCCTGCTCCTGTCAGCGGTTGCCGCGCCGGCTCATGAAGGCCAGGCGCTCGAGCAGTTGTACATCCTGCTCGTTTTTTACCAGCGCACCGGCCAGCGGCGGGATGGCCTTGGTCGGATCGCGTTCGCGCAGCACCGCTTCACCGATGTTGTCGGCCATCAGCAGCTTGAGCCAGTCGACCAGCTCGGAGGTGGACGGCTTTTTCTTCAGGCCCGGCACCTTGCGCACGTCGAAGAACACATCCAGCGCCTCGCTGACCAGCGACTGGCTGATGTTCGGGTAGTGCACGTCGACAATCTGCTGCAGGGTAGTGCGGTCGGGGAAGGCGATGTAGTGGAAGAAGCAGCGGCGCAGGAAGGCGTCCGGCAGCTCTTTTTCGTTGTTCGAGGTAATGATGATGATCGGACGCTGTTTGGCCTTGATGGTCTCGTCGATTTCGTAGACGTAGAACTCCATCTTGTCGAGTTCTTGCAGCAGGTCGTTGGGGAATTCGATATCGGCCTTGTCGATTTCGTCGATCAGCAGGATAACCCGCTCGTCGGCCTCGAAGGCCTCCCAGAGCTTGCCCTTTTTCAGGTAGTTGCGCACATCGTGCACCTTGTCCACGCCCAGCTGCGAGTCGCGCAGGCGGCTGACCGCGTCGTACTCATAGAGCCCCTGGTGGGCCTTGGTGGTGGATTTGATGTGCCAGGTGATCAGGCGCGCCCCGAACGAGGCCGCCAACTGCTCGGCGAGCATGGTTTTGCCGGTGCCCGGTTCGCCCTTGACCAACAGCGGGCGTTCGAGGGTAATGGCCGCGTTTACCGCCAGTTTCAGGTCGTCTGTGGCGACGTAGTCGCGGGTGCCTTCGAACTTCATGGGGGGTTGTCCTCTGTTTAGGGCTTTGCGGGCCTCTTCGCGGGTAAACCCGCGCCTAATAACGTTGTAGGAGCGGGATTACCCGCGAAGAGGCCCGAACAGGCAGCACATGATCTGGATTTGTTTCCGACTATAACGCGGGGCCAGGCGGCTGCAAACGCAGACCGGGTATTCAGTCCCTGAATGCCCCGTCACGCTGTCTCAGTCAGACTTCGGCGCTGGTTGCTCATAGCGCGCATTGAATGCCTGGACAAACCCATTGCGCAGGATCTGCAAGAACGCTTCGAAGGCACTGATATCCTGTTGGCGCACACTGCCGCTGAGTTCCACCCGGGTGGCGAACTGGTTTTTCGGCTGGTTCTTCAGCACCGTCTCCGTCGCACCCACCAGGGCCTCCCACACCGAGCGGAAGAAGCCCTTGTCCTTTTCCTCGACGTCCTGTTGCCAGTCGAACACGTCGACATCGCGCAGCAGCGGTTTTATATAGCCGTTCAGCCGGCCGTTTTCTGCCTGGGCCTCGATGACCACGTCTCCGTGCCCGGCATTGAAGTCGAATTTGCCGTAGGCGCTGGCAAAGTCATTCAGTTTGCGCAGCTCGATGCCGGTGGCGCGAAGCCTGAATTCGAAGTCGTCGAAATCACTGAAAGGGTCGAAGGTGGCACGGCTTTCTACCTTCGCATCCCCCGCGATGAGCGCCGTCCCTTCGAAACTTGCATCGCGACGGCCTTGCTGGTCGCGCACGTTGGTCAAGTTGTGGATGCTGGCGTTCAACCGGGTGGCCTTGAGGTCGACCGGTGGCTTGGAATTGAAGTTGCGGAACGTCAGCACGCCATTGTCGATACGCACTTCGTTGAGGGTGATGGGCAGGAGTTTTTCCAGCTGCTGGCGCCAGTCGGTACCTTGGCCGGTCTGCGATGCCTGTTTGCTACCACCGTCGACAAAGTTCAGCTCGGGGTGCACGAAGGTCACCTCCGCCACTACTGCCTTGTCGTACCACAACGAACGCCAGCTCACCGAAAGGTCGATCAGTGGGGCGTCGAGAAACGGTACGGGCACCTTGCCGGTGGTCTTGACGATTTTCAGCCCATTGATCTGATAGGCACCGCGCCACCAGGCCAGGTCCACATCGGCTACCTGGCCGCGGTAGTCACCCATGTCGGCCAGCTTGTCGTTTAGGTAGTCGCGCACCAGGTAGGGCAGGGCCAGGTGCAGCGCCACCAGCAGCACGATCAGGCTGGCCAGGCCGACCAGCGGCCAGCGATAGCGGGCTTTCATGAGGCTGTCTCCAAGGCGGGATGTGCGGTTGACCGCAACGTGGCGGGCTGAGTTCGAACAGGCTTTACGGGCCACCGCCGCAGGCTTACCCTTGAGGCATTTCCCTGCTTTTTCATGCCAAGGACCCCTGCCATGAGCCGTATCTTTGCAGACAACGCCCACTCCATCGGTAACACGCCGCTGGTGCAGATCAACCGCATCGCCCCGCGCGGTGTGACCATCCTGGCCAAGATCGAAGGGCGCAACCCCGGGTACTCGGTCAAGTGCCGCATCGGCGCGAACATGGTCTGGGACGCCGAGAGCAGCGGCAGGCTCAAACCGGGCATGACCATCGTCGAGCCCACCTCGGGCAACACCGGTATCGGCCTGGCCTTCGTTGCCGCCGCCCGCGGCTACAAGCTGATGCTGACCATGCCCGCCTCGATGAGCCTGGAGCGCCGCAAGGTGCTGAAGGCACTGGGCGCCGAGCTGGTATTGACCGATCCGGCCAAGGGCATGAAGGGCGCGATCGAGAAGGCCAACGAAATCGTCGCCTCCGACCCGGAGCAGTACTTCCTGCCGGGCCAGTTCGAAAACCCGGCCAACCCGGCCATTCACGAGAAAACCACCGGCCCTGAGATCTGGAACGACACGGACGGCACCATCGACGTGCTGGTGGCGGGCGTGGGCACTGGCGGTACCATTACTGGCGTGTCGCGTTACATCAAACATACCCAGGGCAAGGCCATCCTGTCGGTGGCAGTGGAGCCTGTGGCATCGCCGCTGATCAGCCAGACCCTGGCCGGCGAAGAACTCAAGCCCAGCCCGCACAAAATCCAGGGCATCGGCGCTGGCTTCGTGCCGAAAAACCTCGACCTGTCGATCGTAGACCAAGTGGTGACGGTGACCGACGAAGAGTCCAAGGCCATGGCGATTCGCCTGATGCAGGAAGAGGGCATCCTTTGTGGTATTTCCTGCGGTGCGGCAATGGCGGCAGCTGTGCGCCTGGCCGAAAAACCGGAAATGCAGGGTAAGACCATCGTCGTAATCCTGCCCGATTCGGGCGAGCGATATTTGTCGAGCATGCTGTTCAGCGACATGTTCAGCGAGCAGGAAAACCAGCAGTAATCGGCCTTGCCGCTGATCCGGCGCAACAATCGGCGGCCTGGTTTATTGCAAAATCTTCATGAATGCGATCCCGCCCGGGTTGTTTTTACCGCGGCGGGATCGGTTTATGATGGCAGGATGATTTTCTGGAGAGCAGGCAGCGCAGCCCTGACTCTTCCTCAAGGAGTGAAAGCATGACCTTTTCCTTTGCAGCCAAGGCGGGTGTCTTGCTGGTGTTTTTCGGCAGCGTGCTGTTCGTGCACTTGCGTGGCAAGGCCCGCTTGCCGGTGTTGCGCCAGTTCGTCAACCATTCGGCGCTGTTCGCCCCCTACAACGCGTTGATGTACCTGTTTTCCGGCGTGCCGTCCAAGCCCTACCTGGATCGCCAGCGCTTCCCCGAGCTGGACGTATTGAAGGACAACTGGCAGGAAATCCGCGAAGAGGCCATGCGCCTGTTCGACGAAGGCTATATCCGTGCCGCTGAGAAAGATAACGACGCCGGCTTCGGTTCGTTCTTCAAGAAGGGCTGGAAGCGCTTTTACCTGAAGTGGTACGACAAACCTCTGCCTTCGGCGCAAACCCTGTGCCCGCGCACTGTCGAGCTGGTCAGCCGCATCCCCAATGTCAAGGGCGCAATGTTTGCCCTGCTGCCCGGCGGCAGCCACCTGAACCCGCACCGCGACCCGTTCGCAGGCTCGCTGCGTTATCACCTGGGGCTGTCCACGCCCAACTCCGACGCATGCCGCATCTACGTGGACGGTGAGCAGTACGCCTGGCGTGATGGCGAAGACGTGATGTTCGACGAAACCTACGTGCACTGGGTCAAGAACGAAACCGACGTTACCCGCGTGATCCTGTTCTGCGACATCGAGCGCCCGCTGAGTAGCCCGCTGATGACGCGCATCAACCGTAAGGTCAGTGCCTTCCTCGGCCGCGCCACCGCGCCGCAGAACACCGACGACGAGCGCGTGGGCGGGATCAACCAGGCGTACGCCTGGAGCAAGCGCTTCAGCAACAGGATCAGCAACCACGTGAAGCAGTTCAAGCGCGCCAACCCCAAGGCTTACCGCGTGCTGCGGCCGGTACTGGCGGTGGTGGTGGCGTATCTGTTGTATCGCTGGTTGTTCTGATTTCTTCTGGTCTAACCGGCATCTTTGCGGGGCCAGCCCGCTGCCACCTGTGCGCCTCATCCTTCAAGGACGAGGGCGCGCGCGTGGAAGCGGGGTTGTGCTGCGAAGAATCACTCGCTATATTCCAGAACATTCACTTCTGCAAAGAACCCTGTCATGCCCGCCATCCCTTCCACCACACGCTTTGCCATCGCGCCAGTCGCGGGCATGGTCGTGCGTGGTAGCCAGCAGCCGGTCATGATCTGTCACTCCCCACCACCTGTCAGTGGCGTCGTAGGCGGCGTAGCTCCGCCTCATTGCGTGGTCGTGCTGGGCTGATCGGCTTCTTGCCGTACCCCTTCACACGCGCAACCTACTGAACACGGTCGGCCACTGCTCACGTTGAAGCGCACGCCGTCCGTTTGGCTTATCTGCCTACTATCAGGTGGCAATTCATGTCTGTCTTTACCAAAACGTCCGTGGCCTCTGCGGCCACTACCTGCCTGTTCGTCCTGCTGTGGAGCAGCGGGGCGATCGTCTCCAAGCTCGGCCTGGCGCATGCCAGCCCGTTCGCCTTCCTGCTGTTGCGCTCGGCGCTGGCCCTGGCTGGCCTGTTGCTGATCGGCCCGTTGCTAGGGCTGCGCTGGCCGCGTACTCGCGGGAGCATTCTGCGCGCCCTTGGTACAGGGTGTGTGCTGCTCGGTGCCTATCAGATCTTTTATCTGTTGGCGCTTGATACCCATGTCACCCCCGGCGTCATGGCCACGGTGATGGGGGTACAACCGATCCTCACCGTGGTGCTGATGGAACGCCAGCGCTCCTGGAGCCGTTTGTTCGGCCTGGGTTTGGGGTTGGGCGGCTTGATCATGGTGGTCTACCAGGGCATCAACCTGGGCGGGGTTTCGCTGGCGGGCATGCTGTTCGCCCTGCTGGCGCTGGTCAGCATGACCTTTGGCTCGATCCTGCAGAAGCGCATTACCGACAACCCCATGGGCACACTACCGCTGCAGTACCTGGCCGGCTTTGCCATGTGCGCGCTGTTCGCACCTCTGCAACCGCTTCATGTCGAGTGGACCGGCAGCTTCGTCGGTGCGCTGCTGTGGATGGGCCTGGTGGTCTCGCTGCTGGCAACCTTGCTGCTGTACCGGCTGATCGCCAAGGGCAACCTGGTCAATGTCACCAGCCTGTTCTACCTGGTGCCGGCGGTGACTGCGGTGATGGACTTGCTGATCTTCGGTAACCGCCTGGCACCACTCAGCCTGCTGGGCATGGGGCTGATCGTGGTTGGGCTGCTGTTCGTGTTTCGCAAGCCCGCCGCGCGCCTGGCGGAAGCGTAGGCCCTAGCGGAACTCTTCGGGGATGGCGTGGCGCAACACGCCTTCCTCGAAGTCCAGCAGGCCGGCTTCGCGCTGGGTGAGCAGGTAGTAGAGCAGGGTATCGAGCGAGCGTTGCGGCGGGACCTCGACCGCCAACATCTTCACTGCTTGTTCGGTTTCACAGGCGCAGCCGAAATCCAGCAATGCTGCGCGTACCTGGTCGAGGGTTTCCGGTGGTTTGACGACCACCCGGAACACCGAGCTGCCGCTGCTGTGGCGCAGTTCTGCGAACCAGGTTTCGCCTGCTTCCTCGCGAGTGTCGATCACGTCGCCCGGGGCGATGCCATAGACATGGAAGGGTATGTTGTCGATGGCATAGCCGCCTTCCACAGCCTTGGCCCACAGGCCCTCGACCGAGGCCGGTGGGTAGCCGTTCTCGTCCTGTTCCAGGCGGAACAGGACCTTTTTGTACGCGCTGTTCATGCCGTACTCCGCTTCAGCTGCGCGCCGGGCGCAGCACCAGCCACAAGGCCAGGCCAATCAGCAGGCCGCCGTATAGGTGCGCCATCGACAACGGCTCATCCAGCAGCCATGCCCCCCACAATACGCCGAATACCGGGATCAGGAAGGTCACGGTACTGGCTTTGACCGGTCCGATCTCGGCCAGTAGGCGGAAGTACAGGATGTAGGCAAAGGCGGTGCACAGCAAACCCAGCCCCAGCAACGACAACCACACCTCCCAGCCCCCCCAGCTGGCGGGTGGTTGGGTGAGTGCGCTCCAGCCGAACAGCGGGGTCAGCATGAGCGTTGCGCCGAGCATGCTGCCCAGCGCGGAAAGACGGCTGTCCAGGCCACTGATCCAGCGGCGGGCGAGGAACCCGGCAAAGCCGTAGCAGGTGGTGGCCGCCAGGCAGGCGAGGGCGCCTTGCAGCAGGGCCATGTCCAGTGCCACCGGGCCGGCGCCGCTAAGGATGCCGACGCCGAACAGGCCAAGGAAGATGCCGCAGAGTTTGGCCAGGGTCATTGGCTCGCGGAAGAACAGTACGCCGACCAGCACGCCCATCAACGGGGTGGTGGCGTTGAAGATTGCCGAATAGCCGGCCGGCAGCACCTGGGCCGCCACCGAGTAGAAGGTGGCGGGGATGCCGGAGTTGATCATGCCCAGCACCAGGCACGCGCCGAGCTTGCCCTGGAAGTCCCAGCGCACACGGGCGGCGGCCAGTATCACGATCAGGCCCAGGCAGGCGATGGAGACCCGGAAGAACGCGGTCGGCACCGTACCCAGTTCGGGGGCGATGATGCGCATGAACAGGAAACTCGCTCCCCAGACGGCGGCAAGGGTCAGCAGGCGGGCTAGGGCGATGGGGCTCACAACGGTCTCCGGAGGTAAGGCAGGGGCGCGAGTGTACGCCAGGGGGCGGGGGGATTCTTGTGCTTTCTTGCTGTGTAATTCCTCTTGGGGCTGCGGGGCTCTGGGCAAGGCAGCTGCAACTACAGCTCTGGCCTTCAATGGCAGTAACCCATGAAGCCAAGGGCGGCTAAGCTCTGTACTCAATCCCAGCTCCGAGGCACCACGCATGTCCCAGCCCTGGCCCGCTGTCGAAATCGCCCGGATGATCCTCGCCGGCTTCGACGACTACCGCGATCATTTCCAGCGCATCACCCTTGGTGCTCGCCAGCGCTTCGAGCAGGCGCGTTGGCAGGATATTCAGCAGGCCGCCGCTGCCCGCATCAATCTCTATGAAGAGAAAGTCGCCGAAGTCAACGGTTGGCTGCGCCAGGCCTTTGCCGCAGAGGTGCTGCTGGACGTGGAACAGTGGCCTCTGGTGAAAAACGCCTATATCCACCTGATTGACCCCCGCCTGGACGACGAGTTGGCAGAGACCTGGTACAACTCGCTGTTTTGCAGCCTGTTCAGCCATGACCTGATCAGCGACGGCTGCATGTTCATCCACACTACCCGGCCTTCCATGCGCGGCCGCGAGCGCGCCGCGCAAACCCGTACCTATCGGCTTGACGGCAGTCTCAGGAACTTGCTGCGTGCGGTGTTCGCCGATTACCCGTTCGACATGCCTTATGGCGACCTGGAAGGCGACCTGGCGCGGCTGGAAGAACAACTGCGCGAATGCCTGCCCGACTGGGTGTGCAAGGACCCGGCGCTGGCCGTGGAGCTGTTTGTACCCGTGCTTTACCGCAACAAGGGGGCCTATCTGGTCGGCCGCCTGTACAACAGCGATGAGCAGTGGCCGTTGGTGATTCCCTTGTTGCACCGCGAGGGCCACGGCATCGAGGCCGATGCACTGATCACCGACGAGGCCGAGGTGTCGATCATCTTTTCGTTCACCCGCTCTTACTTCATGGCCGATGTCCCGGTGCCCGCCGAGTTCGTCAATTTCCTCAAGCGCATCCTGCCGGGCAAGCACATTGCCGAGCTGTATACCTCGATCGGGTTCTACAAGCAGGGCAAGTCGGAGTTCTACCGCGCACTGATCAACCACCTGGCCAGCAGTGATGACCGCTTTGTCATGGCGCCAGGGGTGCGGGGCATGGTCATGAGCGTGTTCACCTTGCCCGGCTTCAATACCGTGTTCAAGATCATCAAGGACCGCTTCTCGCCATCGAAAACCGTGGACCGCGCCACGGTGATCGACAAGTACCGGCTGGTGAAGAGCGTCGACCGGGTGGGGCGTATGGCCGACACCCAGGAGTTTGCCGATTTTCGCTTTCCGCGCAGCAAGTTCGAGCCGGATTGCCTGGCCGAGTTGCTGGAGGTGGCACCGTCGACGGTGGCGCTGGAGGGCGACACGGTGCTGATTCGCCACTGTTGGACCGAGCGGCGCATGACGCCGTTGAACCTGTACTTGGAGCAGGCCACCGAGGGCCAGGTGCTGGAGGCGCTGGAGGACTACGGCCTGGCCATCAAGCAGTTGGCGGCGGCGAACATCTTCCCCGGCGACATGTTGCTGAAGAACTTTGGTGTGACCCGTCATGGCCGGGTAGTGTTTTACGACTATGACGAAATCAGCTTTCTGACCGAGGTGAATTTCCGCCACATCCCGCCACCGCGTTACCCGGAGGACGAAATGTCGGGCGAGCCGTGGTACTCGATCGGGCCGCATGATGTGTTTCCCGAAGAGTTTCCGCCGTTTCTGTTTGCCGATATGGGCCAGCGGCGGTTGTTCAGCCGCTTGCATGGGGAACTGTATGACGCGGATTACTGGAAGGGGCTGCAGGCGGCGATACGTGAAGGGAAAGTGATCGATGTGTTTCCGTATCGGCGCAAGGCCCGGTGAATCAGCTCGAACAGGCCTGTCACTCCTTCAAACACTTCATCTCGCTCAAATGGGTCCGCACCTTGCCCAGCCGTTCCTGCAGGAATCTCCGCTGCTGCGGGGTGCTTTGTCGCACCAGGTCCACCAGCAGGCTGCGTGCCTGCTGCTCGGCATTCTGATATGCCGCCCGGTATTCGGGTGTCCACAAACTCTCCTTGCGTTGCAACAAGGTCGCCAGGCGCGGTTGGAAGCTGGAGTCGTTGCGCTGGTTCATTGCCAACAGTAATTGCTGCTGCCAGTGGGCACGGTTGGCGATCCATTCACGGTTCTGGTCACCCAGCGCTTGAGACCAGGTCTGGATGCGTTGCTTCTGTACCGCCGTCAACTCGCCAAACCATGGCGTCAGGCGTTTTTCCATGCGTTCGCTACGGCGGGCCATCTGCTTCGGCAATGGCGTATCCACATACTGCTTCTGCCGTTCACTGATGTCATCGCGGAAGGCTTCACGCATCTGCGCTACCTGGTTGTCGCTCATGCCGCGCAGCAGTTCGGTGGCCGAAGGGGTGATTTCCTCGGCCACTCGACCAATTGCCTCACGGACCTCGCGGGTGCTTTGCTGCAGGGCCTGGTCGGTGACCTGGTCGTCGGCGACCATGTCACGTAGCCGGTCGAGCCAGTCGAGGTAGCCGGGCAGTTGAGTCTTGCAATGCCAGGCCAGGTGCTCGCGCAACCGATCGTCCAGCAGCGCCCTTTGCTCGCGGTTCATGTCCAGGTAGTCGCTCAGCGACCACGGCACCAGGCGGTCGAGGTTGCGATAGGCCAGGTCGATGCGGCTGCAGGCGGCCAAGGCCAGGGCGAAGCCGATGGCGATAAGCAGGGCTTTGGGCAGGCGTAGCGGCATGTGCTGTTCCTTCCTCAGGCTGGCCAGAAGGTAGATGCAAGTGCGGCCTGGCGGTTCCACTGCATGAGTGGTCGGGCCATGTGGTGGCTTCAGGTGTAGAATAGCCGCCTTGTCTTGAGGATCATCGGAAATGGCTCTGCTTGGGCGTTACAACAGTTTGCAAATCGTGAAACACGTGGACTTCGGTCTGTACCTGGACGGCGGCGCCGATGGCGAAATACTGCTGCCCGGGCGCTATATCCCGAAAAACGCCGAGACCGAAGTCGATGACTGGTTGAACGTGTTCATCTACCTGGACAGCGAAGACCAGCTGATCGCCACCACCGAGAAGCCCAAGGTGCAGGTTGGCGAGTTCGCCAGCCTGAAGGTCAAGGACATCAACGGTGCCGGTATCTTCCTGGACTGGGGCCTGTCCAAGGACCTGCTGATGCCGTACTCGGAAGAGGCACGGCCTCTGAAGATCGGTGATTACTGCGTGGTGCACGTGTACCTCGACAAGCGCACCCGCCGGATCACTGCCACGTCGCGCCTGGACCGCTACCTCGATGTCACCCCGGCCGACTACAAGGTTGGCCAGCCGGTCGAGCTGCTGGTGGCCGGCGAAACGCCGATGGGCTTCAAGGCCATCATCAACAACCGCCACTGGGGCCTGATCCACAAGAACGAGGTGTTCAAGTTCTTGCGCTCGGGCATGCACGAGAAGGGCTTCATCAAGGAAGTGCGCCAGGACGGCAAGATTTCACTGAGCCTGCAGCCGGTAGGCGCCGCCCTGGCGGACACCCTGCAAGAGCAGATCATGGCGCGCCTGGAAGCCGAAGGCGGGGTGTTGGGGGTGTGCGACAAGAGTGACCCTGCGTTGATCAGCAAGCTGTTTAACGTCAGCAAGGGCAACTTCAAGAAGGCCATTGGCGGGTTGTTCAAGCAGGGCCTGATCGTCATCCATGACGATCGCATCGAGAAAGCCTGACGGCCTTACGCCTGTACGAAGTTGCGGAAGTCCAGCTGCTCGCCACCCGGACGGGTGTCGCGCAGCAGCGAGTCACGGTCGGCGCTGAGGGCCAGGCTGATGGTGGAGCGGCGCTTGCCAGGCTTGCGCACTTCCATTTGCTCAAGGTGAGCCTTGAGGAAATTGGTGGGCACCTTCAGGTGCTGCAGCTCATCGCTTTCCGGCGTGTGCAGCAGCAGGTTGACCCAGTCGGCCTGGCCCTTGCCCAGCAGTGCCACTGGCACTTCGAACCACCACAGGTTGCGTTTGCTGTCCAGAGTGGCGAACAGAGTATTGCTGCTGGTCAGCACCGGCCGTGCCAGTGCTTCGTTGCGCCGGGCGATGGCGGCGGGTTTGTCGAGTTTCATGCAGGTTCCTGCGCGTTGACGCTATGAAGGCCTGCATTGTGAGGGGTGGCACGGGGCGGAGCAAGGTTTGTGACTTGCGGTGCCAGTGCCGGCCTCTTCGCGGGCTTGGACGGTATTCGCCTGCAGTTTTACCGTTCGGCTTCTGGCCGGGAAATCCGTTGAAACTCCTGGCCCAGGCGTTGGGTCAACCTTCTGTCGACACGGTTCACGTGTCTCCATTTGCAGGAGTTTTGCCATGAGCGGTACTAAAGACAAAGCGAAAGGCTTGGCCAACGAAGCGATCGGCAACGTGAAACAGGGTGTTGGCAAGGTGACCGACAACGACAAGCTGCGGGCCGAAGGCAAGGCGCAGGAGCTCAAAGGCGAGGCGCAGCAGGTCAAGGGCAATGTGAAGGATGCGGTGAAGAAACCTTGACTTGAGGCGGTGCGGGTCTCTTCTCGGGCGAACCCGCGAAGAGACCCGCACTATTGGTAAGCAAATTCTTCAACCACGGCCGGGAGCAGCACAGCACGGACAGGGTCTATTAGACTTGCCTGTGTAACGATCAAGCGGCGAAAGGAGACGCTATGATTTTCCCCGACCTGCGCGGCTTGCCCCTGCACCGCGTGCTGGTTCGCACCGTCAAGGAATTCCTCGACGACGAGATGTCCACCTATGCCTCAGCGCTGGCCTACCAGGCGCTGTTCTCGCTATTTCCCTTCCTGTTGTTCCTGATTGCCCTGATCGGTTTCCTGCACTTGCCGGACTTTTTCTCCTGGCTGCGTCTGCAATCGGAACTGGTATTGCCGCCCCAGGCGCTGGAGCAGGTGAATCCGGTGATCGACCAGTTGCAACAATCCAAGGGTGGGCTGCTGTCGGTGGGTATCGTGATCGCCCTGTGGACCGCCTCCGCCGGCGTGCGCCTGATGATGAGCGCCATGAACGCCGCTTACGATGTGCCCGAAGGTCGCCCGGTGTGGAAGCGTATCCCGCTTTCCATTTTCTACACCGTGGGCCTGGCTGGCATGCTGCTGGCGGCCGCAGCGCTGATGGTGCTCGGCCCGCAGGTGATGGAATGGATAGCTGCCCAGATCGGCATGCAGGAGTTCATCGTCACACTGTGGACCATCCTGCGCTGGCCGGTGATCATCATTCTGCTGATGGTGGCAGTGGCCCTGATCTATTACGTGATGCCTGATGTGGAACAGCAGTTTCGCTTCATCACCCCGGGCTCGGTGCTGGCGGTTGTAGTGTGGATCGTGGCCTCACTGGGCTTTGCCTACTACGTGAAGACCTTTGCCGACTACAACGCCATGTACGGCAGCATTGGTGCAATCATCGTGCTGTTGCTGTATTTCTATATTTCGGCTGCCGTGCTGCTGCTCGGCGCCGAAATGAATGCGGTGATCGAGCACATGTCAGCCGAAGGCAAGAACCCGGGCGAGAAAGACTTCGACGGGGAAAAACCCAAGGAAACCTTGACTGTATTGGGTCACGAGCACCCGAACCCGAGCAAGCCTCATAGCGTCGAGCCGAACCCCTGATGATCCGTGACATTCTCAAGATGGGCGACGAACGCCTGCTGCGCATCGCTCCGCCAGTGCCCGAGCACATGCTTGGCAGTGCCGAACTGCAGCAATTGATCGACGACATGTTCGAAACCATGCGTCACGTCGGCGGTGTGGGCCTGGCCGCCCCGCAGGTCGGCATCGACCTGCAGTTGGTGATCTTCGGCTTCGAGCGCAGCGAGCGATACCCCGATGCCGAGGCGGTGCCGCAGACCATTCTGCTGAATCCGGTCATCACCCCGACCTCCAGCGAGGTCGAGGACGGCTGGGAGGGGTGTCTGTCGGTGCCTGGTTTGCGCGGCGTGGTGCCGCGCTTCAAGCATATCTGCTACCAAGGGATCGACCCCCAGGGCAGCCCGATCAACCGCTTTGCCGATGGCTTCCATGCGCGGGTGGTGCAACACGAGTGCGACCACTTGATCGGCCGGCTATACCCCTCGCGCATCCAGGACTTTGCCAGGTTCGGCTACACCGAGGTGCTGTTCCCTGGGCTTGAGGTCAGCGACGACTGACCTCGCTGCAGGGCTACCAGGCGTTTGTTGCGCTGATAGCGTTGCAGGCGGCTGGCCAGGGGTTCTGGCAGCTGTTGGGCCAGGTCGAAACCCAGGCGCTGGTAGAAGGGCGTCAGGTCGGGATGACAGAACAGCCAGACGGGCCCGTCAACCTGCGCCAGTGCTGCCTCGACCAACCGTGCAGCCACCCCTTGGTTGCGCCGCCGCGGGGCGACGAACAGGCCCGTCAGCCAGAATCCCTCACCCACCGCACTCAGGCTCAGTCCGGCGATGATGCCAGGGGCCCGTGCTACCCAAAGTGCGGCGTCGCTTGCAGCGCGCATGCGTGAGCTGTGCTGGCGGTAGAAGTGGTCCAGCAAACGGCGTTCTGTGTCCGAAAGCCTCGAACAGGACAATTTTTCAGAAATGGCGAGTCCTACCCTGAAACGTGGCCAGAGGCTCTGGCCTAATGACTTGCGGCCACTTTGTCGCAGATTGTTGCAAAACCGGCAAGGGTGAATATCCGACTCCGGGGTTCAACTATTACTGGCCGGGAGTAGAATTTTGTTCATCCCCCCTGGCAGTACGAAGCGGGATCGGTACTTCGTGCCATCTAGACCCTAGATGACAACTTCTCCGCGCCGGATACGGCAATAGAAGTCAATCGATCAGCTTGAACGCTCAAAAGGCAAAACCACATGAAACCATTACTGATTCTTGCATTGGTCGGTATGTCCTCGTTCGCCCTCGCCGATGAGGCCAAACCCGTCTCCAGCGAGCCTGTGGCTCAGCAGTATGACTACTCGATGAACCTGGACATCAAGCGGGTGATCAACCTGTCGACCATCCCCAATGTCTGCGAAGTGGTACCTGCGACCATGACCTATGAAGACCATCAGGGCCAGGTGCACACCATTCAGTACCGGGCCATGGGTGAAGGTTGCCAGCAGGGTTGACTGGCGGTGCCCGCCACAGGGTCTGAAAACGCTGTGGCGGGCACTTGCTAACCCTGATGCGATCTCACAGGTGCTCCGCCAATACAGAATAATTTCCCCCGCCTGTCGAATCCTCCGCTTACCGTTCGACCATAGCTGAAGGCACGCTTCACACCGTGCCCCACCCCCTATGATCTTTCGGAGGTACCCCGATGAGCACCGCAGCCGAATCCGAAATCCGTCAATTGATCGAGCGCTGGATGCAAGCCGTGCGCGATCGCGACATCCCGGGCATCATCGCCCCCTACGCCGACGATATCGTCGCCTTCGATGCCATCCAGGCTCTGCAATTCAAAGGCAAGTCAGCCTACACGGCGCACTGGGAAATGTGCATGGGCATGTGTCCCGGCCCCATGGTGTTCGAACTTGCCCAACTCACCGTGCACGCCGCTGGCGATCTGGCCCTGGCCCATTGGCTGAACCGCTGCGGCCCGGGCGACGACGAAAGCCAGTGCGGCTTCATGCGCGCCACGGTGGGCTATCGTCGTCAAGGCGGCCAGTGGCAGGTAATTCACGAACACTGGTCGGCGCCTTTCGATATGGAAACGCAAAAAGCCCTGTTCGATCTCAAGCCCTGAGCCGTTATCGCCAAACGCACTTTGCCAATACCCTGGAGGCGACCATGAAATACCTGTGCCTGGTCTATTGTGACGAGGGGCTGTTGCACAGCCTGCCCGACAGCCCGGCAGACGCCGAATGCATGGCCTACGCCGAAGCCATTCAGGGTTCCGGGCGCATGCTGGCGGCCGAGGCGCTGAAGCCGGTGCAGACGGCCACCACGGTACGCATGCGCAACGGACACATGAGCCTGACCGACGGCCCGTTCGCCGAAACCAAGGAGCAACTGGCCGGCTTTTACCTGGTGGAGGCCCGCGACCTAAACGAAGCGCTGAATATCGCCAAAGGCATCCCTGCCGCGCGGGTCGGCAGTGTCGAGGTGCGACCGGTGCGTGAGCTGCAACCCTGACAGCCAAGGAGAACAATCAGCATGAGCCTTGCCCCCATTGCCCAGGCGCAACACGAGTTATCCATCAGCCGCCTGATCGACGCCCCACCGGCCAAGGTATTTCGCGCCTGGACCGAACCCCAGTGGCTGATGCAGTGGTGGGGGCCGCACGGCATGACCACCCCGGAGTGTGAAATGCAGCTGTGGGCCGGTGGCCTGTTTCGCACCTTGATGCGGGCGCCGGATGGCAGCGAGTACCCCAACCAGGGCGTTTTTCTGGAAATTGCCGCGCCACGCCGGCTGGTGTTCACTGATGCCTTCGGCCCCGGTTGGGTGCCATCGGACAAGGCCTTCATGACCGCCGTGATCAGCTTTGACGAGGAACAGGGCAAAACCCGCTACACCGCCCGGGCCTGGCACTGGAATGCCACCGACTGCCGGGCCCATGAAGAAATGGGCTTCCACCAAGGCTGGGGAGAAAGCCTGGACCGCCTGGTGGAGGTGGTGACCCAGCGGATGCCCGACTGATGGCCGCACTGGCCCAGGTGCGCGCCGAAGTCGAGGCTGTGTATCGGCAGGAGTCGCGGCGCATACTGGCGACACTGATCCGCTTGCTGGGTGATTTCGACCTGGCCGAGGAGGCCATGCATGATGCCTTCTTCATTGCCGTCGAACGCTGGCAACGCGACGGTATTCCCGCCAACCCGCGAGCGTGGCTGGTTTCTGTCGGGCGCTTCAAGGCCATCGACGCGCTGCGCCGGCGCGTCCGCTTCGACCGCTCCCAGGCGGACTTGAGCATGCTGCTGGATGACCAGGCGCAGGATCCCAGTGAAGAAGAGCTGCTGGTGGATGACCGCCTGCGGCTGATCTTCACCTGTTGCCATCCGGCCCTGTCGGCCGACGCTCAGGTGCCATTGACGCTTCGCGAAGTCTGCGACCTGACGACCGAGCAGATCGCCCGCGCCTTTCTGCAAAGCCCGGCCACCATCGCCCAGCGTATTGTGCGCGCCAAGGCCAAGATCCGTGACGCGGGCATACCGTACCAGGTACCGGAGCTGAGTGAACTGCCCGAGCGCCTGGAAAGCGTGTTGCGGGTGATCTACCTGGTGTTCAACGAGGGCTATTCGGCGTCATCGGGCGAGACACTGCTGCAGCAGGCGCTGAGCGATGAAGCCATTCGCCTGGCGCGGTTGCTGGTGCAGTTGCTGCCCGACCCGGAGGCGGTCGGCCTGCTGGCGTTGATGTTGTTGCAGGCGTCCCGGCAGCGGGCGCGCATCGATGGCAAAGGCGATTTGGTGGTTCTGGAGCAGCAGGACCGTAGCTTGTGGGACCGGCAGTTCATTGCCGAGGGCTGTGCTCTGGTGCGCCAGGCCCTGCAGAGCCGTGCATTCGGGGCCTATACCATCCAGGCGGCGATTGCTGCCGTGCATGCCGAAGCGGCGACGGCTGAAGAGACGGACTGGGGAGAGATCGTCGGGCTGTATGACGTGTTGCAGCGGTATTGGCCATCAGCGGTGGTGGCGCTTAACCGGGCGGTGGCGCTGGCGAAGCGGGATGGGCCGGAGGCTGGCTTGCGGGAAGTCGAAGGGATTCTGGCACGGGGGGAGTTGCTGGACTATCACCTGGCACATGCGGCACGCGCCGAGTTGCATTGCCAGCTGGGACAGGTGGAAGAGGCGCGGGCGGCCTGGCGGCAGGCGCTGGCCTTGACCCGGCAGGCGCCTGAGCGGCGGTATATCGAGCGGCGTTTGCAGGCTATCGAATGATGTGAGGTGTGCCGGCCTCTTGGCGGGCAAGCCCGCTCCCACAGGATGCCTGCCAAATCAACGCGTTAGCGGGTTACCCAGGAGAGCAGCCTTGAAGAAGATGCTGGCTGCATCACACCTCAGCTCGCCACGAAATTCGGCGGCGACACCAGCTCGACGGTCTGCTGCTTGCGCGGCGCCAGAATCTCGGCTTCACCCGCGACCACCAGCTCGTCGTTCTGGTTGTACACATTGGTGGCGATGCGCACCTTGAACTTGGGCAGCTTCTCGAGGATTTCCAGGCGCACGGTCAGGGTGTCGCCGATTTTCACCGGTTTCTGGAAGCTCATCTGCTGGCCCAGGTAGATGGTGCCAGGGCCAGGGAGGGTGCAGGCCACTGCAGCACTGATCAGCGCGCCGCTGAACATGCCATGGGCAATACGTTCGCGGAACATGCTCTTGGCGGCGAACTCGGCATCCAGATGAACCGGGTTGTGGTCACCGGACATCGCAGCGAACAGTTGGATGTCGCGTTCTTCAACGGACTTCTTGTACTCGGCCTTCTGGCCGACTTCGAGGGCTTCGTAAGGCGTGTTGGTGACCTGGGACATCGATGCTTCCTTAAGCGTTGGGCGAGGGCGGCTATCATTCACTGCGCGCAGGGCGGCCAAGGGCCAGCGCCTGTTCCAGCCAGCCGAGAATATCGGCGATGACCTCGCCACGGTTGGTTTCGTTGAGTACTTCATGCCGCGCCTCAGGATAGATGCGCAGCTGTACATGTCGGTTGCCGGTCGCGCGCAGGGCGTCGGCCAGATGGGTGAGACGCTTGCCGGCACTGACCGGATCACATTCACCGCCGATCACCAGCATCGGCAGGTTGGGATCGATCTGCGCGAGGTTACCCGGCTGACTGATCTGCGCCAAGCCTTGCAGCAGATCGAGCCACAACTGGTTGGTGCAGCGAAAGCCGCACAACGGGTCATTCACGTACTGATCGACCTCGCCCGGGTCGCGGCTGAGCCAGTCGAAGGCCGTGCGGTTGGGCTTGAAGGCGTTGTTGAACGAACCGAAGGACAACCATTCGATCAGTGCACTCTTGCCCAGTGGCCCCTGGCGCCAGGACTCCAGCCGGGCAATCAGCCGCGCAAAGCGGTACAGCACGGCCGGTTGATAGTTGGAGCCGCTGAGGATCGCCCCGTGCAGGCTGCCACTGTGATGCAGCAGGTAAGCCTGGGCGATGTAGCTGCCCATGCTGTGGCCGAACAGGAACAGCGGCGTGCACGGGAACTGCTGGCCGATGTGCTGGGCCACACACCCCAGGTCATTGACCACGGCATTCCAGCCATGATGACGGGCAAACAGGCCGAGACTGCCCAGTTCGGCAGTGCGCCCGTGGCCACGCTGATCGGCAGCGAACAGGGCAAAGCCGGCCTCGCTCAGGGCCTGGCCCAGACGGTGGTAGCGCCCGGCATGCTCGGCCATGCCATGGGCCAGCAGCACCACGGCCTTTACCGGTGTGGCCGGCAGCCATTGGTGTACGTACAGGCTGCAGTGCTCACTGGCGGGCAGCCAGAAGGCATCGTGAGGCATGGCGGGTCCTTGTGCGCGCGGTTACCCGAACAGTGTATGCACAACCGGCCGGATTGCAGGAGGGGCACAAATAAGATTCACAATGTTAATGGCGGCACTTGGCGTATATGCCACCTTGGGTTTACCTGCTAACGTCGAATCAACGCCTTTTCGCCAGCAGGCGGTCAGGTAAAGGACTAAAGGACGCAGTGCAGGTCCAGGCAGAGGAACAATAATAAATGCAAGCCGACTTCTGGAATGACAAGCGCCCGGCAGGCGTGCCTTCCACCATCGACATCAATGCCTACGCCTCGGTCGTCGAGGTGTTCGAGCGCTCCTGCAAGCGCTTTGCCGACCGCCCGGCGTTCAGCAACCTGGGCGTGACCCTCAGCTACGCGGAACTGGAACGCCATTCGGCAGCCTTCGCTGCCTGGTTGCAGCAGCACACCGACCTCAAACCGGGTGAGCGCATTGCCGTGCAGATGCCTAATGTGCTGCAGTACCCCATCGCCGTATTCGGTGCCATGCGCGCCGGGCTGATCGTGGTCAATACCAATCCGCTGTACACCGAGCGCGAGATGCGCCACCAGTTCAAGGACAGTGGCGCGCGTGCGCTGGTGTACCTGAACATGTTCGGCAAGCGCGTGCAGGAGGTGCTGCCCGATACCGGTATCGAGTACCTGATCGAGGCAAAGATGGGCGACCTGCTGCCGGCCGCCAAGGGCTGGCTGGTCAACACCGTGGTCGACAAGTTGAAGAAGATGGTGCCGGCCTACCAGTTGCCCCAGGCGGTGCCGTTCAAGCAGGTGCTGCGCGAGGGCCGCGGGCTGTCGCCCAAACCGGTGTCGCTGAACCTCGATGACATCGCCGTGCTGCAGTACACCGGCGGCACCACTGGCCTGGCCAAGGGCGCCATGCTCACCCATGGCAACCTGGTGGCCAACATGCTGCAGGTGCTGGCCTGCTTCTCGCAGCACGGCCCCGATGGGCAGAAGCTGCTGAAGGACGGCCAGGAAGTGATGATCGCGCCGCTGCCGCTGTACCACATCTATGCCTTCACCGCGAATTGCATGTGCATGATGGTCACCGGCAACCATAACGTGCTGATTACCAACCCGCGGGATATTCCCGGCTTCATCAAGGAACTGGGCAAGTGGCGTTTCTCTGCCTTGCTGGGCCTCAATACCCTGTTTGTCGCACTGATGGACCACCCGGGTTTCCGTCAGCTGGACTTCTCGGCGCTGAAGGTCACCAACTCTGGTGGCACAGCGCTGGTCAAAGCGACCGCCGAGCGTTGGGAAAACCTTACCGGGTGCCGTATCGTTGAAGGCTACGGCCTGACAGAAACCTCGCCGGTAGCCAGCACCAACCCATACGGCCAGCTGGCGCGTCTGGGGACGGTGGGCATCCCCGTGGCGGGTACTGCGTTCAAGGTCATCGATGATGACGGCAACGAACTGCCGCTGGGCGAGCGGGGCGAGCTTTGCATCAAAGGCCCGCAGGTCATGAAGGGGTACTGGCAGCAGCCCGAAGCAACGGCCCAGGCACTGGATGCAGAAGGCTGGTTCAAGACCGGTGATATCGCGGTGATCGACCCGGACGGCTTCACCCGCATTGTCGACCGCAAGAAGGACATGATCATCGTCTCGGGCTTCAATGTTTACCCCAACGAAATCGAGGATGTGGTGATGGGGCACCCCAAGGTCGCCAACTGTGCGGCTATCGGCGTGCCGGACGAGCGTTCCGGCGAGGCGGTCAAGCTGTTCGTGGTGCCGCGCGAGGGGGGGCTGAGCGTTGATGAGCTGAAGGACTACTGCAAGGCCAACTTCACTGGCTACAAAGTACCCAAGCACATCGTGCTGCGTGAATCGTTGCCCATGACGCCGGTGGGCAAGATTTTGCGGCGGGAGTTGCGCGATATAGCGTGATACCGGGATGGCTTCTTCGCGGGTAAACCCGCTCCTACACCGCCCAATGTAGGAGCGGGTTTACCCGCGAATGCCTCAAACCGCTCTAACAGGCCATATACAGCCTTATCTGCGACATTTTGGATAATTACTCTAAAAATGACCTGTATTGTTCATTGAGTCATTTTTGTGACCGAGAGGCCTGTTTTGGCCTCTAGGCGACCCCAGACAAAGCTGTTACTCTCGGCCCGCTTCCAGATGATCCGGTTTGCAACGAACCGTCATCTCATATCAATAATAAGCGCATCGACGCGTGAATCGAACTTCGCTGTTGCTGAAGGAGTGGGCTTCCATGATCGAAAATTTTTGGAAGGATAAGTACCCAGCCGGGATTACGGCGGAAATCAATCCTGACGAATTCCCCAATATCCAGGCAGTACTCAAGCAATCCTGCCAACGCTTTGCCGACAAACCGGCCTTTAGCAACCTGGGCAAGACTATCACTTATGGCGAGTTGTATGCGTTGTCGGGGGCGTTTGCCGCCTGGCTGCAGCAGCATACCGACCTCAAGCCGGGTGACCGCATTGCCGTGCAACTGCCCAATGTCCTGCAATACCCGGTCGCGGTCTTCGGTGCCATGCGTGCCGGGCTGATCGTGGTCAACACCAACCCGCTGTACACCGCGCGGGAGATGGAACACCAGTTCAACGACTCGGGTGCCAAGGCCCTGGTGTGCCTGGCCAACATGGCCCACCTGGCCGAGAAAGTGGTGCCCAAAACCAAGGTCAGGCACGTTATCGTCACTGAAGTGGCCGACCTGCTGCCGCCACTCAAGCGCCTGCTGATCAACAGCGTGATCAAGTACGTGAAGAAGATGGTGCCGGCCTACAACCTGCCACAGGCCGTGCGTTTCAATGACGCCCTGGCGCTGGGCAAGGGCCAGCCAGTGACCGAAGCCAACCCGCAGGCCAACGACGTGGCGGTGCTGCAGTACACCGGCGGTACCACCGGTGTGGCCAAAGGCGCCATGCTGACCCACCGCAACCTGGTGGCCAACATGCTGCAGTGCCGGGCACTGATGGGCTCCAACCTGCACGAAGGCTGCGAAATCCTCATCACCCCGCTGCCGCTGTACCACATCTATGCGTTTACCTTCCATTGCATGGCGATGATGCTGATCGGCAACCACAACGTGCTGATCAGCAACCCGCGAGACTTGCCGGCGATGGTCAAGGAACTGGGCAAGTGGAAGTTCAGCGGCTTTGTGGGCCTCAACACCCTGTTCGTTGCCCTGTGCAATAACGAGGCGTTCCGAGCCCTGGATTTCTCGGCGCTGAAAATCACCCTGTCGGGCGGCATGGCCTTGCAGCTAAGCGTGGCCGAGCGCTGGAAGGCCGTTACCGGTTGCGCCATCTGCGAAGGCTACGGCATGACCGAAACCAGCCCGGTGGCGGCGGTGAACCCGTCGGAAGCGAACCAGGTGGGCACCATCGGTATTCCGGTGCCGTCGACCCTGTGCAAGGTCATCGACGATGCCGGCAATGAGCTGCCGCTTGGCGAAGTGGGCGAGCTGTGTGTCAAGGGCCCGCAGGTGATGAAGGGCTACTGGCAGCGTGAAGACGCCACGGCCGAGATTCTCGACAGCGAAGGCTGGCTGAAGACCGGTGACATCGCCGTGATCCAGGCGGACGGCTACATGCGCATCGTCGACCGCAAGAAAGACATGATCCTGGTCTCGGGCTTCAACGTGTACCCCAACGAGCTGGAAGACGTGTTGGCGGCCTTGCCGGGCGTGCTGCAGTGCGCAGCCATCGGTGTGCCGGACGAGAAGTCGGGTGAAGTGATCAAGGTCTTCATCGTGGTCAAGCCGGGCATGACCGTGACCAAGGAGCAGGTGATGGAGCACATGCGCGCCAACGTTACCGGCTACAAGGTACCGCGCCACATCGAGTTTCGCGATTCGCTGCCTACCACCAACGTGGGCAAGATCCTGCGCCGCGAACTGCGTGATGAAGAGCTCAAGAAGCAAGGCTTGAAGAAGATCGCCTGACCACAGGCCTGCACGCTCAGTGTGGGAGCGGCCTCGTGTCGCGAAAGGGCCGAGACGCGGCCCTGGGATTTCGGCGGTAATGCAACGATGGCTGGGGGCGCTATGCGCCCCTTTCGCGACATAAGGCCCCACAATAAGATGCGGCGCCGTCTTCAGACATTGTGAGCCCCTGTAGGCGCGGGTTTACCCGCGAATACGGTAGTGGCGAAAACGGTGAATGGCGGGTGGAGATCGGTCAGCAGGGCCGGCCCTTTCGCGGGTAAACCCGCTCCTACATCCGCGCAACTCAGCGCAGCTTCTCGAGCATCTGGTAATACCACATCCCCGCCGCCAGCAGCGGGTTCCCCAGCAAGTCTCCCATCGGCACCCGCACATGCTTGCACTGGGCGAAGGTGTCGAACTTCTCCAGCGTCCCGGTCAACGCTTCGGCCATGATCTCGCCCATGATGTGGCTGGTGGCAATGCCGTGCCCCGAGTAACCCTGGCAGTACCACACGTTGTCCGACAGCTTGCCCAGCTGCGGGATGCGGTTGACCACGATGCCCATGGCGCAGCTCCACTGGAACTCGATCGGCACCCCCTTCAATGCCGGGAAGGTGCGTTCGATGCAGGGGCGCAATTCGCCTTCGATGTCGCGTGAATCCTTGCCTGAGTAGTTGGCGCCGCCGCCGAACAGCAGGCGCTTGTCGGCCGTCAGGCGGTAGTAGTCGAGGACGAAGCGGCAGTCGTACACCGCCAGGTCCTGCGGGTTGATCTGCTCGGCCAGCTCACCCAGCGGCGCGGTGGTGACGATACCGCCCATGGCCGGGAAGATCTTGCCCTTGAGCTGGCGCTTTTCGAGCTTGTGATACACATCGCCGGCCAACATCACCTGGCGTGCCTCGACCCGGCCGTGGGCGGTAACCACCGCCGGGCGCGGGCCATGGACGATGTCCAGCACTTCGGAATTTTCGAATATCAGTGCACCCAGGCCATGCGCGGCACGGGCTTCCCCCAGGCACAGGTTGAGTGGGTGCAGGTGCAGGTTGCGCAGGTTCTTCAACGCACCCAGATAAAGCGGGCTTTGCAGATGCTCGGCCACTGCAGCGCGATCGAGCAGTTGCACCTGCTCGCCCATGCCGCGGCGCTGTGCTTCGGCCTCGAACGCACGCAGTTCGTTCATGTGCGAAGGCTTCATGGCTGCATGCAGATGGCCACGCTTGAGGTCGCAATCGATGCCATAGCGCGCCACGCGCTGTTCGATCACCTGGTGCCCGCGCCAGCGCAAGTGCCAGATGAAATCGTCCACTTCGGCGCCCAGGTGGTTGCGCATCTGCGAGCGCATGGCCTCGTCGCCCGACAGGCTGCCGGTGACCTGGCCGCCGTTGCGACCGCTGGCGCCCCAGCCGATACGGTTGGTTTCGACGATGGCGACCTTCAGGCCGCGCTCGGCCAGTTCAACCGCCGTGGCCACGCCCGTAAAGCCACCGCCGATGATCGCCACATCCACCTGCACGGTGCCTTTGAGTTGCGGGTACTCGCTGTGGTCGTTGAGGGTGGCGCTGTAATAGGACGGCGCGCGCTTTGCCGGGCCGTTGTTCAATGCTGCGTTCATGGGTGTTCCTTGTTTTGTAGGGGCTCAGGCCTGGTGCAGGTACCAGCGCCAGTCCTGTTCGCTGACTTCAGCCATGAACTGGCGGTACTCGGCGCGCTTGACCTTCAGGTACACGCCAAGGAAGTCTTCGCCCAATGCTTCACGGGCCCATTCGGAATGTTGCAGGGCGTCGAGTGTGGTCAGCCAGTCGGTGGGCAGGTGTTCGGTGGCCTGAGCGTAACCGTTGCCTTCAACGGGGGCACCTGGGTCAAGCTGTTCGCGGATGCCGCGGTGGCTGGCAGCAAGGATCGCCGCTGCAGCCAGGTAAGGGTTGGCATCTGCGCCACAGATGCGGTGCTCCACATGGCGACTGTTGGCAGGGCCTCCTGGCACACGCAGGCTCACGGTGCGGTTGTCCACGCCCCAGGTTGGCGCCAGGGGCGCATAGCTGTTGGCCTGGAAACGTCGGTACGAGTTGGCGTTGGGGCAGAACAGCAACAGCGAGTCGCGCAGGTGCCGCAGCATGCCGGCCACGGCCTGGCGCAGCAGCGGGGTACCGGCCTTGTCTTCGCTGGCGAACAGGTTGTTGCCGGCGCTGTCGGCCAGGCTCAGGTGCATGTGCATGCCGGTGCCGGCCAGTTGGGCAAATGGCTTGGCCATGAAGCAGGCCTGCATGCCGTGGGCATGGGCCACACCTTTTACCAGGCGCTTGTAGCGCACCGCCTGGTCCATCGCCTGCAGCGCATCGCCATGCTCCAGGGTGATTTCCACCTGGCCCGGGGCGTACTCGGAAATGGCCGTGCGCGCCGGGATGCCCTGGGCCTTGCAGGCAGCGTACAGGTCGGCGAGGAACGGTTCGATCTGCTCCAGTTCGCGCAGGCCATAGACCTGGGTGCTGCGTGGGCGACCGCCATCGTTGTCCAGTGCCGGTTGTGGGCGGCCCTGGGCATCACGCTGCTGGTCAAGCAGGTAGAACTCCAGCTCGCAGGCCATCACCGGGTGGTAACCATCGGCCTTCAACGCTTCGATGGTGCGCAGCAGCACATGGCGTGGGTCAGCGATGCTGGCCGGCAGCCCCTCGCTGGGGTGCATGCTCACCTGCACTGCAGCGGTTGGCACCCGTCGCCAGGGCAGCCGCACCAGGCTGCCGTCAAGCGGGTAGGCACGGCAGTCGATATCGCCTACGTCCCACACCAGGCCGGAGTTTTCCACGTCGTCGCCATTGAGGGTCAAGCCAAGGATGGTGCTGGGCAGTGGCCGGCCTGTCTGGTACACGGCCAGCAGTTCCTCGCGGTGCAACAGCTTGCCGCGTGGCACACCGTTGGCGTCGAGGATGAACAGTTCGAACAGCTCGATATCGGGGTTGTCGGCCAGAAAACGGGTAGCCTGCTCTACAGGGGCAAAGTGCATGATCAATTCGCTCATAGGCGCGCAGGGCCACCGCGCAAGCAGGCGGCCCAGTTGAGTCAAACGGCCAGACGGTGGCCGGGTTTGGTCACAATGGCGTGAGCGAGGTGTCCGGTGGGCGCGCGTGACGGCAGTGCCACAAGGCCCAGAAGGCAAGGATGATGTGGACCAGCGGATTTTCCCCGGCACGGCTCCGGGCCTTCGGCAGCGAAGGGCGGGACGACGGTGGGGCGATGGGCTGGGCGGGAGTCATGCCTTTGATACTCACATGCGGCGTAAGGTTGATTAAAGCAGTGAATGGCAACCTTTACATCGCACTTGGCTAAACATTCGTGTTGAAAGCATCACGGTCAATGTGGAGTGGCCTTGCGTCGCGAAAGGGCCGCGTAGCGGACCCCGGCCATCAGCGACCACTCAGAAATTGCTGGGGCCGCTTTGCGGCCCTATCGCGACACAAGGCCGCTCCCACAGTGAGCGTGCAAGCAGCAGAGAATCCGCAAATCTGCGACAATCGCCCGACTTTCCGAATGCCGATCATGAAAAAGCAGGCTCACCTGCATCATTAAAAAGCCCCATGACTGACCACGCCATCGACAAACTGCTGCAAAACCTCGACCACGCCATGATTGCCGACCGCCATCGCCTGCGCCGGCAACTGCACGAACTGCGCAAGCGCCCCGACGAGGCGAAGCTGGCGCAGTGGGTGGAGAAGGTCCAGGCCTCCTGCGCCCAGGTCACCGCGCGTCAGCAGAGCGTGCCGACCGTACGCTACGACGACAACCTGCCCATCGCCGCCAAGCGTGACGAAATCAAGAAGGCCTTGGCCGAAAACCAGGTGTTGGTGATCGCCGGCGAGACCGGCTCTGGCAAGACGACCCAGTTGCCGAAAATCTGCCTGGAACTTGGCCGTGGCAGCCATGGGTTGATCGCCCATACCCAGCCACGCAGGATCGCAGCGCGTAGCGTGGCCGCGCGAGTCGCCGAAGAGCTGGGCACGCCCTTGGGCGCGCTGGTCGGCTACCAGGTGCGTTTCGAAGACCAGAGCGATTCCAATACCTTGGTCAAGCTGATGACCGACGGCATCCTCCTGGCCGAAACCCAGCATGACCGCTTCCTTGAACGCTACGACACGATCATCGTCGACGAAGCGCACGAGCGCAGCCTGAACATCGACTTTCTGCTCGGCTACCTGAAAACGTTGCTGCATCGTCGACCGGACCTGAAGCTGATCATCACCTCGGCCACCATCGACCTGGAGCGCTTCTCCAGGCACTTCGACGGTGCGCCGATCATCGAGGTGTCCGGGCGCACCTTCCCGGTGGACACCTGGTACCGCCCGCTGACCAGCGAACAGGACGAAGAGGGCAACCAGATCGAGGACGACCTCACCGTCGATCAGGCCATCCTTGCCACCCTCGACGAGCTGGCGCAGCACGAGCGTAGCGAGGGCAAGGGGCCGGGCGATGTGCTGATCTTCCTGCCGGGCGAGCGGGAAATCCGTGATGCCGCCGAGATCCTGCGCAAGGCGCAACTGCGCCATACCGAGATTTTGCCGCTGTACGCGCGCCTGTCGCCGGCTGAGCAGCAGCGTATCTTCCAACCGCACACCGGGCGCCGCGTGGTGCTGGCCACCAACGTCGCCGAAACCTCGCTGACCGTGCCTGGCATCCGCTATGTGATTGACACCGGTACTGCGCGCATCAGCCGCTACAGCTACCGCGCCAAGGTCCAGCGCCTGCCGATCGAGGCGGTGTCACAGGCCAGTGCCAACCAGCGTAAAGGCCGTTGCGGCCGGGTCGAGCCGGGCATTTGCGTGCGTCTCTACAGCGAAGAGGACTTCAACAGCCGGCCAGCGTTTACCGACCCGGAGATTCTGCGCACCAACCTGGCGGCGGTGATCCTGCAGATGTTGCACCTGCGCCTGGGCGCAATCGATGCCTTCCCGTTCATCGAGCCGCCGGATGGCAAAGCCATCAGCGACGGCTTCAACCTGTTGCAGGAGCTTTCGGCGGTTAACCGCGAGAACCAGCTGACGCCAATTGGCCGCCAGCTGGCGCGCTTGCCGATCGACCCGCGGCTGGGCCGCATGCTGCTTGAAGGCGCGCGCCTGGGCAGCCTGCAGGAAGTGCTGATCGTCACCAGTGCGCTGTCGGTGCAGGACCCGCGTGAACGCCCTCCAGAACGCCAGCAGGCCGCCGATCAGGCGCACGCACAGTGGAAGGACGTGGACTCGGACTTCGCTGCGTTGGTCAACCTGTGGCGCGGCTTCGAGGAACAACGTCAGGCGCTGACTGCCAACCCGCTGCGCAACTGGTGCCGCAAGCAGTTCCTGAACTACTTGCGGCTGCGCGAGTGGCGCGATGCTCATCGTCAGTTGGCGCTGATTTGCCGTGACCTGCAGCTGACGGTGAACAAGGAACCGACCGATTACCAGAAGATGCACAAGGCAATCCTCAGCGGGCTGCTCAGCCAGATTGGCCAGAAGACCGAAGAGGGCGACTACCAGGGCGCCCGCCAGCGGCGTTTCTGGGTGCATCCATCGTCGGGCCTGGGGCGCAAGCGCCCGCAGTGGGTCATGGCTGCCGAGCTGGTCGAAACCACCAAGCTGTATGCGCGCATGGTGGCCAAGATCGAGCCGGACTGGATCGAGCCGCTGGCCGGCCACCTGATCAAGAAAAACCATTTCGAGCCGCACTGGGAGAAGAAGCGCGGGCAGGTGGTGGCCTACGAGCAGATCACGCTCTACGGGCTGATCCTGGTCGGCCGTCGGCCGGTGCACTACGGCCCGATCGACCCGGCGACCTCGCGCGAGCTGTTTATCCGTGAAGGCCTGGTGGGTGGCGAAATCCAGTCGCGGGCCAAGTGCCTGGCGGCCAACAAACGCCTGCTTGAAGAGCTGGACGAGCTGGAAGCCAAGGCTCGCCGGCGTGACATTCTGGCTGACGAAGAAACGCTGTACGCTTTCTACGAAGCGCGCCTGCCGGCGGAAATCCACCAGACGGCGACCTTCGACAGTTGGTACCGCATGGGCAGCCAGAAGGACGCCAACCTGCTGATCATGCGCGAGGAGGACGTGCTGGCCCGCGAGGCCAGCGAAGTGACCGCCGCACAGTACCCCGACAGTATGCAGGTGGGCGATTTGCGCCTGCCGCTGAGCTACCACTTCGAGCCCGGCCACCCCCGCGATGGTGTGACGGTGCGGGTGCCGGCGCCGCTGTTGCCGAGCCTGCCGGGCGAGCGCCTGGAGTGGCTGGTGCCGGGCCTGCTGGAGGCCAAGTGCGTGGCGCTGGTGCGCAACCTGCCCAAGGCCCTGCGCAAGAACTTTGTCCCGGTGCCAGACTTCGTCAAGGCTTCGCTGGCGCGCATGACCTTCGGCCAAGGGGCGCTGCCACAGGCCCTGGGCCAGGAACTGCTGCGCATGACCGGTGCACGTGTGTCGGACGAGGCCTGGGACGAGTCGGTCAACCAGGTCGAGGGCCACCTGCGCATGAACATCGAAGTGGTCGATGGCCAGGGCAAGTTCCTTGGCGAAGGCCGCGACCTGGCGGAGCTGACCGCGCGCTTTGCTGCCGCCAGCCAGGCTGCCCTGGCCGTGCCACGTGACGCCAAGGGTGAGCAGCCGGTGCAGGCCAAGGCCTTCAGCGAAGTGAAGCAGACCGCCCAGCAGAAGATCGCCGGCCTGTCGATGACCGTGTACCCGGCACTGGTGGAAGACAACGGCACTGTGCGTGAAGGGCGCTTCTCGACCCAGGCCGAAGCCGAGTTTCAGCACCGCCGCGCCTTGCAACGGCTGTTGCTGCAGCAACTGGCCGAGCCGGCCAAGTTCCTGCGCGGCAAGCTGCCGGGGCTGACCGAGCTGGGCCTGCTGTACCGTGAAATGGGGCGGGTCGAGGCGCTGGTCGAAGACATTCTGCTGGCCAGCCTGGACAGTTGCATCCTTGAAGGCGAACAACCGTTGCCACGTGATGGCGCGGCCTTGGCCGCGCTGGCTGAACGCAAGCGCGGCAGCTGGGCCGAGCATGCCGAGCGCCTGGCAAGGCAGACCCTGGAAGTGCTGAAGCTGTGGCATGGTCTGCAGAAACGCTTCAAGGGCAAGATCGACCTGAGCCAAGCGGTGGCACTGAACGACATCAAGCAGCAGCTAGGCAACCTGGTGTACCCGGGCTTCGTACGCGAAACGCCTGGGGTGTGGTTCAAGGAGTTGCCGCGTTATCTCAAGGCGGTTGAATTGCGCCTCGAAAAACTCGGCTCGCAAGTACAGAAGGACCGGGTGTGGAGCGGCGAATTGGCCAACCTGTGGGCGCAGTACAAGGCCCGTGCCGACAAGCATGCCCAGGAAGGCAAGCGCGATGAGCAACTGACTGTGTACCGCTGGTGGCTGGAAGAATATCGCGTATCGCTGTTTGCCCAGCAGTTGGGGACCAAGGTGCCGATTTCTGACAAGCGATTGAGCAAACAATGGAGTCAGGTGGAAGGCTAACCTCCATTATTTGTGGCAAACTTTGGGGCGTTTGGGGCCGCTTTGCGGCCCTTGGCGGATAAGCCCGCCGCGCAGGGGTAAACGTATGCCCCTGAATTGGCACTAAAGTGCCATTAACCTGTCATGTTTCCAGCCAGCGCCCTGTGGCGATGGCCTTTGACCAGAGGAACGACCGTGCATAACGTCGTGATCAGCGGCACCGGCCTGTACACCCCGGCCCAGAGCATTTCCAACGAAGAGCTGGTGGCTTCCTTCAACGCCTGGTCGCAGCAGTTCAACCAGGACAACGCTGCCGCCATCGAGCGCGGTGAAGTCGAGGCGGCGCCGCTCTCCGACGCGGCGTTTATCGAAAAGGCCTCGGGCATCAAGAGCCGCTTTGTCATGGACAAGGCCGGTATCCTCGACCCGCAGCGCATGAAGCCGCGCCTGCCCGAGCGCAGCAACGATGAACCGTCGGTGCTGTGTGAAATGGCCGTGGCCGCTGCCCGCCAGGCCCTGGAGCGCGCAGGCCGAACGGCGGCCGATGTCGACGGGGTGATCGTCGCCTGCTCCAACTTGCAGCGCCCTTACCCGGCCATCGCCATCGAAGTGCAACAGGCACTGGGTGTCCAGGGCTTTGCCTTCGACATGAACGTGGCCTGCTCGTCGGCCACCTTCGGTATCCAGACCGCCGCCAACAGCGTAGCGCTGGGCCAGGCGCGGGCGGTGCTGATGGTCAACCCCGAAGTGTGCACCGGCCACCTCAACTTCCGTGACCGCGACAGCCATTTCATTTTTGGCGATGCCGCCACCGCCGTGTTGCTGGAGCGTGCCGACCAGGCCACTTCGGCGCACCAGTTCGACATCGTCAGCAGCAAGCTCTGGACTGAGTTCTCCAACAACATCCGCAACAACTTCGGCTTCCTCAACCGTGCGGCGGAAGAGGGTGAAGGCGCTGCGGACAAGCTGTTCATCCAGGAAGGCCGCAAGGTGTTCCGCGAGGTGTGCCCGAAGGTGGCCGAGCTGATCGGTGAGCACCTGCAGGAGAACGGGTTGCAACCGGGCGACGTGAAGCGCTTCTGGCTGCACCAGGCCAACCTCAGCATGAACCAGCTGATCGTCAAGAAACTGTTGGGGCATGAAGTGGCCGAGGAAGAGGCACCGGTGATTCTGGACCGTTACGCCAATACCAGCTCGGCGGGGTCGGTGATTGCCTTCCACCTGTACCAGGATGACCTGGCCAAGGGCTCGTTGGGCGTGTTGAGCTCGTTTGGTGCGGGGTATTCGATTGGTAGTGTGATTCTGCGCAAGCGCTGATTCATCAGGCGCCTGTTACGGCCTCTTCGCGGGCTTGCCCGCTCCCACAGGTACAGCACAGTTCTCAAGGTCTGTGGTGATTCTGGGAGCGGGCAAGCCCGCGAAGGGGCCGGCGCATTTCACACAGGCAAAAAAGCGGGAAACGCCGGATGGGGTCGGCGTTTCCCGCTTCAGGTGAAGCAGAGCAGGGTGTCGCTTAGAACTTGGCTTCCAGATCTACCTGCAGGGTGTCGACGTCAGCATTGCTGTTCGGCAACTGCGACAGGTCGGTCTTGGCCATCAGGTAGGCAGCACCCAGGGAGAAGTTCTTGTCGATTTCGTAACCGACCTTGAACTTGTGACCACGCGAACCGGTGTAGCCGTTGCCGAAGTCCGAATCGGTGAACAGGCTGACCACCGCGTTACGCTGCACATCGCGGTAGTTGTAGTCCAGGCTCCAGGCACCCATTTTGGTTTTCAGGCCAGCCAGCCAGGCCTGATCTTCGCCGTCGGTGCTGTCGGTGTTCTTAACGTACTGGCCATAGGCCGACAACGGAATGGCCAAGCCAGTGAAGTCGATCTGGCCAAAGCCTTCCACCAGATTGAACTCGTTGGTGGTGTTGCCGAACGACTGCAGGATGGCTGCTTCCTTGTCGTTGTCGTAACCATAGATGCTGGCACCCACGGTGAGCTTGAGCACGTCGGCCGGCGCGAACTTGGCACCCAATTGGCCGTGGTAGACCTGTGCATCGTGCTTGTACTGGACGCCGTCACCATCGACGTTGTCCTTCAAGGTGTACTGACCGGCGCTGGCAAACACTTCGGCCCCGCCCAGGTCAGCCTTGTAAGTGGCCGCCACACCTTCCGGGTTGATGTCGCTATCCCAGATGATGTCGCCCATGCTCACCCAAGGCTGTTGCATCTTGCCGCCAATCAGGTGCAGGTTTGGGACTGCAGTCGGGTGCCAGTCGAGGTAGGCCAGGTCGACCCACAGCGACTTCTTGTCGAAGTAGTTGTCGAAGCTCTGGTTGGTCGAACGTCGGTCAGCGCTGCTGCCAGTGGCGATACGGACCCCAGCGTCGACCTGCGGGTTGATCTCGCTGTAGAAACCGACACGGGCACGTACTCGCTGGCGGTCCTGGTTGCCGCTGCTGCTGTTCGGATCGTCGACGTTGACGTCTTCGTAACGCAGGCGCACGTCACCCTTGATCTGGGTCTTGGCGGCCCATGCCACTTTTTGTTCAAAGGAGCTCATGCGTTCGGACTGAGCTTTCTGGTCGGCCTTTTCCTTGGTTTCTTTTGCCAGGTCGCCCTGCAGTTCGTTGTACTGCGCCTGATTGATCGAGCCATTGGCGCGGAGCATTTCGAGCAGCTTGGCGTCGACAGCAGCACTGGCCGGGGCACTCAGGGCCAGCATCATGCCGGTGAGGCTTACTCCGGTAAGTGTGGAAACAAGACGCATAAGGTTCTCCCTACTGAAAAAAATGGGGGAGGCTCAAGCGCCTGCCCCTGCGTTGGCATGTCTTCGGAAAGGGCCTGAATAGACAGGTTCTAGGGTTCCGGAAAACAGGCGCAAGTATTGCGGGGGCCAATGACAGATTAATGTCTGATTAGTGGCACTGTTGTTAAGTAATTGAGTATTGAAGGACCCACCCGGCGTTCGTCATTTGAGCGACGGGCCTTCCTTGGGGATACTGACGGTCTTCAGACAGCGAGCCGAAAACGTGACCAGCCTGTACAGCCTTGCCCACCTGCGTGATCTTTCGACGGCCACCTGGGATGCCCTTGTGCCAGCCGGCCAACCCTTCCTGCGCCATGCTTTTCTCAGTGCAATGGAGGACAGCGGCAGCGTGGCGCGCAACACTGGCTGGGCCGCCGAGCACCTGGTGCTGGAGCGTGACGGACAGGTACGAGCGCTGTTGCCCGCGTACCGCAAGTGGCACTCGTTTGGCGAGTATGTGTTCGATCATGGTTGGGCCGATGCTTGTGAGCGGGCTGGTATCGCCTACTACCCAAAACTGCTTGGCGCTGTGCCGTTCAGTCCGGTCAGCGGCCCACGGCTGCTGGCGGCCGATCCGGCTGACGGTTTGTTGATGCTGCAGGCCCTGCCGGAGTATTTGGGCAAGGGTGGGCTTTCCGGAGCGCACATCAACTTCACCGACCCGGCGCTGGACGCGCAGTTGGCGGGCCTGCCTGGGTGGATGGAACGCCTGGGTTGCCAGTTTCACTGGCAAAACCGGGGGTATCGCGACTTCCAGGACTTTCTCGACAGCCTCAGCTCGCGCAAGCGCAAGCAGATGCGCAAGGAGCGCGAGCAGGTGGCGGGGCAGGGTATCGACTTCCGCTGGTACCGCGGTGATGAACTGGACGAGGCACAGTGGGATTTCGTCTTTCTGTGCTATGCCAACACCTATGCGGTGCGCCGTCGTGCCCCTTACCTGACGCGCGATTTTTTCAGTCTGCTGGCCGAGCGCATGCCCGAGGCGGTGCGCGTGGTAATGGCTCGCCAGGGTGGTCGAGATGTGGCCATGGCCTTGAGCCTGGTGGGGGGCGACAGCCTGTTTGGCCGCTACTGGGGCTGCCTGGATGAGTTCGACCGGCTGCATTTCGAGACGTGTTTCTACCAGGGCATGGACTTTGCCATTGCCGAGGGTTACCAGCGTTTCGATGCCGGGGCACAGGGCGAGCACAAATTGATACGCGGGTTTGAGCCGGTGTTGACGCGGTCGTGGCATTACCTGCTGCACCCGGGGTTGCGGCGGGCGGTGGAGGATTTTCTGCTGCAGGAACGGGAAGGGGTCAAGGGGTATGCCGAGGAGGCGCGGGGGATGTTGCCCTACCGCCGGGACTGAGAGATCTGTGTTGCCTGTGCTGGCCTTTTCGCGGGTAAACCCGCTCCTACACAGGTTCGCTATCGTTGTAGGAGCAGGTTTACCCGCGAAAAGGCCGCGCAGGTGTCAATCGACCCCGACAAAACCTCCGGTCTGGTGGTGCCACAACCGGGCATACAGCCCTTGCTGCTCCAGCAACTCACTGTGGCTGCCACTTTCGACAATTCGTCCCTTGTCCAGCACCACCAGCCGGTCCATACGGGCAATGGTGGAAAGCCGGTGGGCAATGGCGATTACCGTCTTGCCCTGCATCAGCGTCTCCAGGCTTTCCTGGATCGCCGCTTCCACTTCCGAATCCAGCGCCGAGGTGGCCTCGTCCATGATCAGGATTGGCGCGTTCTTCAGCAGCACCCGTGCAATGGCGATACGCTGACGCTGGCCACCCGACAGCTTGACCCCGCGTTCGCCCACATGGGCATCGAAACCGGTGCGGCCCTGGGCATCCGAAAGCTGAGGGATGAACTCGTCAGCCCGCGCGCGGCGCACAGCTTCGTGCAGTTCTGCATCGCTGGCACCGGGGCGGCCGTACAGCAGGTTTTCGCGAATCGAACGGTGCAGCAGCGACGTATCCTGGGTGATCATGCCGATCTGTGCACGCAGGCTGGCCTGGCTCACCTTGGCAATGTCCTGGCCGTCGATGAGGATGCGCCCACCCTGCACGTCGTACAGGCGCAACAGCAGGTTGACCAGGGTCGACTTGCCTGCCCCGGACGGGCCAATCAAACCGATTTTCTCGCCCGGGCGGATGTCCAGGTTGAGCCCTTCTATGACATTGGTGGCCTTGCCGTAATGGAAGTCGACGTCATCGAAACGCACCGCGCCGCGGCTGACCTTCAGGGCCGGCGCATTGGGCAGGTCGGTGACGGTGACCGGCTGGGCGATGGTCTGCAGGCCGTCCTGCACCATGCCGATGTTCTCGAAGATGCCGTTGACCACCCACATGATCCAGCCCGACATGTTGACGATGCGGATCACCAGGCCAGTGGCCAGGGCGATGGCACCCACGGTGATCAGCGATTGGCTCCACAGCCACAGGGCAAGGCCGGTGGTGGCGACCACCAGCAGGCCATTGAGTGTGGTGATGACCACGTCCATGCTGGTGATCACCCGGGAGGCCAGCTGGGTTTTCTCGGTCTGCTCGCGGATTGCCTCACGCGCGTACTGCTGTTCGTAGTCGGTGTGGGCAAACAGCTTCAGCGTTGCGATGTTGGTGTAGCCGTCGACGATACGCCCCATCAGCTTGGAACGTGCGTCCGAAGACACTACCGAGCGCTCCTTGACCCGTGGCACGAAGTAGAACAGTGCGGCAATGTAGCTGACGATCCACGCCAGCAGCGGCAGCATCAGGCGCCAGTCGGCCTCGGCGAACAGCACCAGCGAGGTGATGGCGTAGATCAGCACATGCCATAACGCGTCCACCGCCTGCACGGCGGAATCGCGCAGCGAGTTGCCGGTCTGCATGATGCGCTGGGCAATACGCCCGGCGAAGTCGCTCTGAAAGAAGTTCAGGCTCTGCTTGAGCACATAGGTATGGTTTTGCCAGCGGATCAGGCTGGTCATGCCGGGGTTGATGGTCTGGTGCACCAGCAGATCGTGCAGGCCGAAGAACAATGGCCGCAGCAGCAGAATTACAACCAGCATCCAGATCAGCTCGCCGCTGTGCTGGCTGAAGAAATTGGCATTGGGCGTACCCTGGGCCAGGTCGATGATCCGGCTGAGGTAGCTGAACATCGCCACCTCGATCAGCGAGGCGACCAGGCCGACCACCAGCAGCGCAAGAAAACTGGGCCATACCTGGCGCAGGTAGTACAGGTAGAACGGCCACACGGTCGTCGGCGGCGATTCACTGGGGGCTTCGCGAAAGATGTCGATCAGTTGTTCGAAACGGCGGTACAGCATGGGTGGTGACACTCCTGTTCCATCCGGCCCTCAGGCGGTTTCACATCCTTGTGAAAGCCTGCGGTCAGTCGATGCGTTTGGCCGACTTGATGTACACCGGGTCGCTCGGCACATCACGCATGCCTTTCTTGACGGTGGTCGGCGAGTTGACGATCTGGTCGACCACTTCCATGCCCTTGGTCACTTTGCCGAACACGGCATAACCGGCGTCGCGGCCCGGGTTGAGGAAGTCGTTGTCGGCGACGTTGATGAAGAACTGGCTGGTGGCCGAGTTCGGGTTGGACGTGCGTGCCATCGACAGGGTGCCGCGGGTGTTCTGCAGGCCGTTGCTGGCCTCGTTCTTGATCGGGGCCTTGGTATCTTTTTGCACCATCTGGTCAGTGAACCCACCGCCCTGGACCATGAACCCCGGGATCACGCGGTGGAAGATGGTGTTGTTGTAGAAGCCGCTGTCCACGTACTCCAGGAAGTTCTTGGTACTGAGCGGTGCCTTCTCGGCGTTCAGCTCGATTTCGACCTGGCCGAAGCTGGTGTCCAGCAGGACGTGCGGGGTCTTGTCGGAAGCCATGACACTGGTGGCGAAGGCGACCGAGCAGGCGGTGAGCAGGAGTTTTTTCAGCATGGGCTCAAAGATCCTTGAGAGGTGGAAGCGGCTGCGAGGAACTGCAGCAGGGTCTGGTTGAAGACCTCGGGTTGATCGAGGGGGGTAGCGTGCCGGGAATCGTCGACGACGACCAGCCTGGCGTTGGGTATGAGGGCGACATAGCGCTGTTTCAGTTGTATCGGCGTGTAATCGTGGTCGGCGGCGATCACCAGGGTAGGACAGTGAATCTGCCCGATGCGTTCCTGCACGCCCCAGTCGACGATGGCGTCGAAGCTCTTGAGATAGGCGCGTTTGTCGTTGCGCGCCCAGCGCTGGGCCATCTTCTGCCGCAGGTCTGCTTGTTGTGGTTTGGGGAACAGCCGCTCGGCCAGCCCCTTGCCGACGGTTTCGACACTGAGCACGCGCGCCAGGCTCCAGCGTTTGAACCACCATAGCCAGTCACTGCGGGTGCGACGCTTGACCTCGGGGGCGCTGTTGACGATGCACAGGCTGCGCAACCATTGTGGGTGGTCGACGGCAAACTGGAAGCCGACCATGCCGCCCATGGACAGGCCGACGAAATGCACCGGGCCTGTGTGCAAGTGTTCGAGCAGGGCCAGCAGGTCGGCACTGAAGGTGGCGATCTGGTAACCGTCAGCGGGTTTGTCGGAGCGACCGTGGCCGCGGATGTCCATGAGTATCACCCGGTAGTGGCCGCTGAGCACCGGCACCTGCAACTCCCAGTCCTGGCAACTGGAGCCCAGGCCGTGCAGCAGCACCAAGGGTTCGCCCTGGCCATATTCCTCGTAATGCAGCGTGCATCCTTCGTGTTCGAAATAGGCCATGGGCGCGGTCCTCTCAGGCTTGTGGGGGGGCTGCGAAGGGCACGTCCAGTGGCGCGGTGTCGAAATTGCGCAGCAGGTCGATGAGAATCTGCGTGGCCGGGCCCAGGGTCTTCTCTTTGCTCGAATAAAGGTAGAACAGTGGGTGGCGGCTGCCACCCTGATCCAGCGGCAATGGCTTGAGCACGCCCTCGCGCAGCTCGCGCTCGATCATGTGACGGGGCAGCCAGGCAAAACCCAGGCCGCTGCTGACGAAAGTGGCGGCGGTGCCCAGGCTGCCGACGGTCCAGCGCTGCTCGGCGCCCAGCCAGCCCACGTCGCGCGGTTGGGCGCGCCCGGAGTCACGAATCACAACCTGCAGCTGGCTTTCCAGGTCCTGGAAGGTCAGTTCGCGTCCCAGGCGGTGCAGGCTGTGTTCGGGGTGGGCGACGGCGATGAACTCCACTGCGCTCAACTCGGCGCCCAGGTAGCCGCCGATGCTGTAGCTGCTGATGGCCAGGTCGGCGATGCCTTCGTGCATCACTTCCTCCACGCCAGACAGCACTTCTTCACGCAGGCGCACCCGACAGCCGCGGCTTTGTGGCATGAACGCAGCCAGCGCGCGTACCAGACGGGCGCTGGGGTAGGCGGCATCGACCACCAGGCGCACCTCGGCTTCCCAGCCCTGTTCCATGTGGTGGGCCAGGTCTTCGAGCTGGCTGGCCTGCTTGACCAGGTGGCGCGAGCGGCGCAGCAGCACATTGCCGGCCTCGGTCAGCACCGCCTTGCGGCCATCGATGCGCAACAGCGGGACGCCCAGCTGCTCCTGCATGCGGGCCACGGTGTAGCTGACCGATGACTGCGAGCGGTGCAAGGCCTCGGCGGCCTGGGCAAACCCGCCGTGATCGACCACTGCTTGCAGGGTTCGCCACTGGTCAAGGGTTACGCGCGGCGCTTTCATCTTTCGCTCCTGTTGTCCTAAGCTGCGCTCTTTCAAGGAGAGCGGCCCATGAAGAAATGTTGTGCGGCAATACTGATGTGCCTGCCCCTCGGGGCCATGGCTTATCCCATCGATGTGGAGAAGGAGCTGACCGGGGTCAAGCTCGACTACACCGCCTATGACACGGCCTATGACATTGGCGCCATCACCCTCAACAACTATGGGCAGGTCCCGGCGGCGTGCAAGGTGACCTTCCGCAATGGCCCAGAGGCACCACGGGTGCGCCGGGTGAACGTACCGGCGGGTAAAAGCGTCGATGTCACCGCGAAATTCAATCGGCAAATCATCAAACTGCGGATCGCCTTGAACTGCAGTGCAGAATAAACTGATTAATCGATAGATTGGACCCACTTTTTACGCTTTTTTATCGATAGGTCAAGCCTTAATCTCACCTCCATCGAATCGCACCCTTTTTTCCCGATGGAGGCACCCCCCATGTCCCGCGTACTGATCATCGAAAGCAGCGCCCGCCAGCAGGATTCCGTTTCCCGTCAGCTGACCAAGGACTTCATTCAGCAATGGCAGGCCGCTCACCCGGCCGATCAGATCACTGTGCGCGACCTGGCAGTAAGCCCGGTTCCCCACCTGGACGCGAACCTGCTGGGTGGCTGGATGAAGCCCGAAGAACAGCGCAGCGCCGCCGAACTGGAGGCCCTGACCCGTTCCAACGAACTGACGGATGAGTTGTTGGCTGCCGACGTGCTGGTGATGGCTGCGCCCATGTACAACTTCACCATCCCCAGCACCCTGAAGGCCTGGCTGGACCATGTGCTGCGTGCCGGCATCACCTTCAAATACACCCCGACCGGCCCGCAAGGCCTGCTGACCGGCAAGCGCGCCATTGTCCTGACTGCCCGCGGCGGCATCCATGCGGGTGCCAGCAGTGACCACCAGGAACCGTACCTGCGCCAGGTGATGGCTTTCATCGGCATCCACGATGTCGACTTCATCCATGCCGAAGGCCTGAACATGAGCGGCGAGTTCCACGAGAAGGGCGTCAACCAAGCCAAGGCCAAGTTGGCGGCGGTGGCCTGAGGCATCACGAATTCCCAACCCTGACACCTGTTTTTGCTCCTTTGGGTGTACCTGCCCGGCTTGTATGGCCGGGTTTTTTTATGCCTGGGGTTTTTTGGTGGTCAGTGCCGGCCTATTCGCTCGCCGGAAGATATACAGGTCCCTGTGGGAGCGGGCGTGCCCGCGAAGAGGCCGGTACAGCCCCTACATTCCTCATGGTTGAACTCATTCGCCGCAACCCGCTAAGGTCGCCGCCTTGATTCACGAGAGGCAACCATGGGCTACCTGATAATCGTCGCGCTGATCCAGGCGTTTTCCTTCAGCCTGATCGGCGAGTACCTGGCCGGGCACGTCGACAGCTATTTCGCAGTGCTCGCCAGGGTGCTGCTGGCCGGCCTGGTGTTCCTGCCGCTGACCCGCTGGCGCCAGGTCGAGCCACGCTTCATGCGTTCCATGCTGCTGATTGGCGCCTTGCAGTACGGCATCACCTACGTCTGCCTGTACCTGAGTTTCCGCGTGCTTACCGTACCGGAGGTGCTGCTGTTCACGATCCTCACGCCGCTACACGTGACCTTGATCGAAGATGCCCTGAACCGGCGCTTCAACGCTTGGGCGCTAGTGGCCGCGCTGGTCGCCGTGGCCGGTGCTGCCGTGATCCGCTTCGACAGCATCAGCGGCGAGTTCTTCATCGGCTTCCTGCTGCTGCAACTGGCTAACTTTACCTACGCCGCTGGCCAGGTGCTGTACCGTCACCTCGTCGCTCGCCATCCCAGCGACCTGCCACACTACGCGCGCTTTGGGTACTTTTACCTCGGCGCGTTGCTGGTGGTGCTGCCGGCTTTCTTGCTGTTCGGCAACACTCAGCACCTGCCGAGCACTGACGTGCAATGGCTGGTGCTGTTGTTCCTGGGGCTGTGTCCGACGGCGCTGGGGCTGTACTGGTGGAACAAAGGTGCATGCCTGGTTTCTGGCGGTACGCTGGCGGTGATGAACAACCTGCATGTGCCGGTGGGGCTGCTGCTGAACCTGTTGATCTGGAACCAGCACGAGCCGCTAGGGCGGCTGTTCATCGGCGGGGGGATCATCCTGGCGTCGGTGTGGCTGAGCCGCCTGGGTGGTCGCGCGCAAGCACCGCTGGCCGGCAAGGCCTGACGCGCCCTTTGATCCGGGGCTGCTAGGCAGCCCCGGCAATCTCAGGCCTCGTTCATCTCTTCAAGGCGACGCGGCATCGGCTCTGCCGCCGTGCGCCCCGCCAACCCCACGCGCATGTCATTGCCACTCGGCTGCTGATACAGGCTCAAGCCGAACTCCGGCAATACCGCCAGCAGGTAGTCGAAGATATCTCCCTGGATCCGTTCGTAATCCGCCCACACCGTGGTGGTGGTGAAGCAGTAGATCTCCAGCGGCACGCCTTCGGCGGTGGTCTGCATCTGCCGCACCATACAGGTCATGTTCGGGTGAATATTGGGGTGGTTCTTCAGGTAAGCCAGGGCGAACGCGCGGAAGGTGCCGATGTTGGTCAGCTTGCGGCGGTTGGCCGAAAGGTCCGCCACTGGCCCCAGCGCCTCGTTCCAGTTTTGCAGTTCCTGGCGCTTGCCCGCCAGGTAGTCACTCAGTAGCTGCACCTGGCTCAGGCGCTGTTCTTCTTCGCGGGTGAGGAAGCGCACGCCGGCGGCGTCGATGAACAGGCTGCGCTTGATGCGCCGGCCACCGGACTGCTGCATGCCGCGGTAATTGCGGAATGACTCGCTCATCAGGCGCCAGGTGGGGATGGAGACGATGGTCTTGTCGAAGTTCTGCACTTTAACCGTGTGCAAGGTGATGTCCACCACGTCGCCATCGGCGCCTACCTGCGGCATTTCGATCCAGTCACCCACATGCAGCATGTCGTTGCTGGTCAACTGCACGCTGGCGACGAACGACAGCAGGGTGTCCTTGTACACCAACAGCAGCACCGCCGACATCGCACCCAGGCCGGACAGCAGCAACAGCGGCGAGCGGTCGATCAGGGTAGCGACGATGACGATCGAGGCGAAGATCCACAGCATCATCTTGGCCAGTTGCACGTAGCCCTTGATCGAGCGGGTGCGGGCATGTTCGGTACGGGCATAGATGTCGAGCAGGGCATCCAGCAGGCATGACAGCGCCATGGTCATGAACAGCAGGGTAAAGGCCAGGGCGACATTGCCGAGGAAGTGCTGGGCGGTGTCGGACAGCTCAGGCACCAGCTTCAGGCCGAATTGCAGCACCAGGGACGGGGTTGTTTGCGCCAGGCGGTGGAACACCTTGTTGTGGCGCAGGTCGTCCAGCCACTTCAGCGCAGGCTGGCGGGCCAGCAGGCGCGCGCCGTGCAGTATCAGGAAGCGCGCCAGGCGGCCGACTACCAGGGAGATGAGCAGCAGTACCGCCAGACCGATGGCGGCGTGCAGCATGGGATGTTGGTCGAGGGTGCCCCACAGGTCGAGGGAGTCACGCCAGATTCGTTGGATATCCATGGGCTTGCGTACAGTCTTGTTGCGAAACGAAGCCGTATTAGAGCGCGGATAGCGACAAAGTTGCCAAAAGAAATTCGGCTAAGGCTGCAGAAAACGTTACCCTATGCAACTGAATTTCCCGCACTTGTCTGAGGTTACCTCCGTGTTCTCCCAATTCGCCCTGCATGAACGCCTGCTTAAAGCCGTGGCCGAGCTTAAATTTGTTGAGCCAACCCCGGTGCAGGCCGCGGCCATCCCCTTGGCCCTGCAAGGGCGTGATCTGCGTGTGACTGCGCAGACCGGCAGCGGCAAGACCGCGGCGTTCGTCCTGCCGCTGCTCAACCGCCTGGTCGACCTGAAAGGCGGGCGCGTCGAGATCCGCTCGCTGATCCTGCTGCCGACCCGCGAGCTGGCCCAGCAGACCCTCAAGCAAGTGCAGCTGTTCTCGCAGTTCACCTACGTCAAGGCGGGCCTGGTCACCGGCGGTGAAGACTTCAAGGAACAGGCCGCCATGCTGCGCAAGGTGCCTGACGTGCTGATCGGCACCCCGGGTCGCCTGCTCGAGCAGCTCAATGCCGGCAACCTCGACCTGTCCCACGTGCAGGTCCTGATCCTGGACGAAGCCGACCGCATGCTCGACATGGGCTTTGCCGAAGACATGGAGCGCCTGTGCAAAGAGTGCGAAAACCGCGAGCAGACCTTGCTGTTCTCGGCTACCACCGGTGGCGCGGCCCTGCGCGACATCATCGGCAAGGTGCTGAAAGACCCTGAACACCTGATGCTCAACAGTGTCTCGCAACTGGCTGAAGGCACTCGCCAGCAGATCATTACCGCCGACCACGACCAGCATAAAGAGCAGATCGCGCAGTGGTTGCTGGCCAACGAAACCTTCGACAAGGCGATCATCTTCACCAACACCCGCGCCATGGCCGACCGCATCTACGGTCACCTGGTGGCCAAGGACGTGAAGGCTTTCGTGCTGCATGGCGAAAAGGACCAGAAGGACCGCAAGCTGGCCATCGAGCGCTTCAAGCAGGGCAGCTCCAAAGTGCTGGTGGCGACCGACGTGGCAGCCCGTGGCCTGGATATCGACGGCCTGGACCTGGTGATCAACTTCGACATGCCACGTAGCGGTGACGAGTACGTACACCGTGTGGGCCGTACCGGCCGTGCCGGTGGCGAAGGCCTGGCGATCTCGTTGATCACCCACAACGACTGGAACCTGATGTCGAGCATCGAGCGCTACCTCAAGCAGCAGTTCGAGCGCCGGGTCATCAAGGAAGTGAAGGGCACCTACAACGGGCCGAAGAAGGTCAAGGCCTCGGGCAAGGCGGCCGGTAGCAAGAAGAAAAAGGTCGAGAAGAAGACTGGTGACAAGAAAGCCGCAGCCAAGCGCAAGCCTACTGCCAAGCCGAAGGCCAACGCGCCTTTGGCCAGCGCTGACGGCCTGGCGCCGCTGAAGAAGCGCAAGCCTGCTGCTGAATAAAACTCACGGCAGCCCTTTGCAGAAGCGACACAAGCTCGCTTCTGCAAAGGGCGTGCGCAGGCGACGAACAGTCACTCCACCTTTTTCTCTGCCTGCTTCAACTCCTTGATCCGCTGGTCTATCAGCTGACACTTGTCGGGCAAGTCTTTGCTCGCCGTCCCCAGATCCATTCCCTGAAGCTCATCATTGATCTCCTTGGCCTTTTGCGGGTTCTGCTCGGTCAACTGAGTAACCAGCCCGGCCAGCTCCTCACGTTTCTGCGTTGCTTCTTCAGGTGTGCAGGCCCAAGCGGGCAGGGCGCAGACCAGGGCAGTGGCACAGGCTATGGGCAGTAGCGGTTTCATCCTTCCAACCTCCGGCGGTGGTGATGCCCGGTGGAGGGCTGTGGGTGCAGGGAAGTTCAGGGCTTGCGACCGATGGAAGATTTCTTTGGTGGTGGTAGTCCGTTTCTGAAACGCTCCCGTATCCCTCCAGCGCCGTTGAGCAGCACGCTACATCGCTCTAGTCTCGAAGGAAAAGAGGGGGTATTGTATGTACAGCTGTAAATACAGGTCGTCCCATGTTCTTTGAATGGGACGAAGGGAAAAACCAGAGCAATATCCGCAAGCACGGCATCGACTTTGCCGACGTTCCTGACATGTTCAACCATCCCATGTTGATCCGGCGTGATGAGGATGTGGAATGTGCTGAAGAACGTTGGGTCAGCCTAGGATGGCTAAAGGCGCTGATAGGTGTCGTCGTGTACACGGAGAGGCGGGGTGAGGTGATACGCATCATTTCTGCAAGAAAAGCCACCAAACGGGAGGCCAGGTACTATGACCAAATCATCGAGAACTGACTGGAGCCGCCTGGCCCGACAGGACGACAAGGATATCGACACATCAGATATCCCTGAACTGGACCAGGACTTTTTCCGCCAGGCCGAGCTGCGCGTTCCCGCCAAGCAGACGGTGACCATTCGACTGGACTCAGATGTCCTCGCCTGGTTCAAGGAGCAGGGCAGCGGCTACCAGACCCGCATCAATCAGTTGCTGCGCCAGTACATGCAAGCGCAACAACGCCAGCGCTAAGCGCTTTGGAACGCTTGGCAACCTTGGCAGGTCCCAACCTGTGTACCCCTTTCGTCCACAGCAGGAGCCCGTAGCCATGAGCATCGCCTACGACTGGGACCTGATCGAACGCTTGCTGCACGAAGTGCAGAACGGCGCCGGTCACAGCTTCACGCCCCGCCCCTATGCCGAGCAGCATGCTGCTGCACTGGCCGCCAAGGGTGAGCCGGTGGGTGACGTGGATCACCTGAAAACCCGTGCATGCGAGTATGAAAAGCTGCTATTTGAGCGCGGATTCATTGAATGCCGGCCTGAAGAGGACGGCGGCAATGGCGAAAACTTCGTCCTGACCGAACGCGGCTCGCGCTTGATGAGCCTGATCGACAGCAGCATCCCCGGCTTCGAGCACCCGCGCCAGGTGCTGGATGAGCAGGAGGATGCGCTGGACGAAACGACGTTCGAACGGGTATCTGCGAAGGCACAGATTGCTTGAGGTCGTTTTAAGGCTGGCAAGTGCAGCATTCAAAACCCGATAATCGGTAGCCTCTGAACGCTGCCGAGCCTTGCCCATGCCTACGATCACCCCAGAGGCCCGCTTATGAGCGCGGTCCGCAAGAACCCTGACGCCTTTGCCTTCCAGGTAATGCTGGGCCTTTGCCTGATCTGGGGCTGCCAGCAGGTACTGATCAAGACCGCCGCCGTCGATATCGCGCCGGTGATGCAGGCAGCACTGCGCAATGGCATTGCCGCTGTGCTGGTAGCCCTGATGCTGTGCTGGCGGGGTGGCTGGGAGCAGGTCGGCAGCACTTGGCGCGCAGGGCTGGTGGCGGGCGGGCTGTTCGGGGTGGAGTTTCTGTTCATTGCCGAAGGGCTGAAACTGACCTCGGCGGCGCACATGTCGGTATTCCTCTATACCGCGCCGGTATTTACCGCCTTGGGCCTGCATTTTCGGCTACCCAGTGAACGCTTGCGGCTGCTGCAGTGGCTGGGCATTCTGCTGGCCTTCGGCGGCATTGCCATGGCCTTTGCCGGTGGCACTTCGTTCGAGCACATGGACGGCCGCACCTTGCTGGGTGATGCCTTTGGCGTGATCGCCGGGCTGGCCTGGGGCGCGACCACGGTGGTGGTGCGCTGCTCGCGGTTGTCGGAGGCGCCAGCGACCTTGACCCTGTTCTATCAGCTGGCGGTCGGTTTTGCCGGGCTGTTGCTGATCGCCCTGCTCAGCGGGCAGATCGGCGCGGTGTCGCTGACGCCGCTGGCGATGGGCAGTGTATTGTTCCAGGGGATTGTGGTGTCGTTCATCAGCTACCTCACTTGGTTCTGGTTGCTGCGCAAATACCTGGCGTCGAACCTCGCGGTGTTTTCCTTCATTACCCCATTGTTTGGGGTGACTTTTGGCGTTTTGCTGCTGGATGAGCCGCTCAGTGCGAATTTCGTGGTGGGGGCGTTGATGGTGTTGTTGGGTGTGATCCTGGTCAGTGCCGAGCCTTGGGTGAAACAACAATTGCGGCGGTTGGTAGGGTGATGTGTTGCCTGTACCTGCTCAGGATGCAACCTTGGCCTGACAGGCGCTTCCTTGTTGTGCATCACCCGGCAACTGGACCAACCCGCCAGCCACCACCAACCCGCCCGCCGCCAGCATCAATGCCGGTTGCAGCCCACCGCTGTAGTGGCTGCTGAGCGCCGCCAACAGCGGCCCACTCAACTGCCCCAAGGCAAAGCATGCGGTCAGCAGCCCGGCATTGCGCTGTGTGGCCTGTGGCGCCAACTCGCGCGAGCGTTGCATGACCAGTTGCATGCAGGCCAGGAACGGCCCGCCACACAGCGCGACACCCAGCGCCAGCCCGATACCCCCACCCATCAGGCAGGCCACCACACCCAGCCCTTGCAACCACAGGGTGGCGGTCAACCAGGTTGACGTGCGGCCACCACGGCGCACGCTCACCAGCAACACGCCCAGCGCCGCCGCAAGGCCAAACGCCGGCCAGAACAGGTCCGCCAGCCACTGTCCGCGAAACTGCTGATTGGCCATCTGTGACAGAAAGGTGGCCGGCAGGATGTAGCCCATGCCATACAGGCCATACACCAACCCCAGGCGGCCAGTGCCGACATTGCGCGTCGGGCCTTGCCGTACTGGCGACTGAGTCGGTGCCGCTTGCAATGCCCGTGGCAACCACGGCCGCACGGCCAGCAGCATCACCAGCGCAGCCATGGCATAGATCAGCCACAGGGCTGCCGAGCCAAGCCCCAGCACATGCGCAACCAGTGCCAGTAGCCCGGTCACGGCGATACCGAGGCCGGGCCCGGCGAATACCAGCGCTCCCAGGCGTTGGCGGTTGTGCGCAGTGGCTACTTGCTGGCTGAGGCTGGTGATCATCACCAGCACCCAGGCGCTGGCTACGCCTGTGCCAAAGCGCAGCAGCAGGTGCCCCCAGAAGCCGTTGGCAGCCCAGGAGGCCAGGGTCAGCAGCACACACAGCCACAGCCCCCCATGCAGGCGCAGCCGTACCTGGCCTGGCGAGCGGGCGAACATGGCGTCCACCGCACCCACGAAATAGCCCAGGTAATTGGCCGCCGCGACCAGCCCGGCGACTGTCAGGTCGAACTGGCCTTCGGCAATCAGTTGCGGCAGTTGCGGGGTGAGGGCGAAACGGCCGATGCCCATGGCCATCATCAGCGCCACGGCGCTGGCGAGCAGTTGAATGAGTGGCGACATGACAGGTCTCCTGCGCAGGTAAGCGATAGATGGCAGGTTAAGGTGCTTTGTTTTTCAATAAAATTGAATAATGATGATCAAGTTGTTCTGTTTTGGAGAATGCTGTGGAATTCAGCCAACTGCGTATCTTCCAGGCCGTGGCCGAGGAAGGTTCGGTTACCCGCGCCGCAGAGCGTCTGCATCGAGTGCCATCAAACCTTTCCACGCGCCTGCGCCAACTCGAGGAGCAGCTGGGCGTCGAACTGTTCCTGCGCGAACGCCAGCGGCTGCAACTGTCGCCAGCAGGCAAGGTGCTGCTGGACTATGCCAACCGTATGTCCGCCTTGCGCGACGAAGCGCTGGGCGCCGTGCGTGGCGGTCAGCCGGCTGGGGACTTCGTGCTGGGGACCATGTACAGCACGGCGGCGACCCACCTGCCGGCGTTGCTGGCGCGCTATCATCAGGCTTACCCGCAGGTGAACCTGCAAGTGCGTGCAGCACCCAGCGGCGAGTTGCTTGAAGGGCTGTTGAACCACACCCTGGATGCTGCTCTTGTGGACGGGCCACCGAGCCTTGCCGGGCTGGATGGCGTGCCGCTGTGCGATGAGCAACTGGTACTGATCACCAGCCCTGAGCACCCGGCGGTCTTCACAGCCAAGGACGTGGCGGGCAAGGCGGTGTTCACCTTCCGCCAGGGCTGCTCGTACCGCATGCGCCTGGAGGCCTGGTATGCCCATGCCCATACGCCGATGGGGCGTGTGATGGAGATCGAGTCGTACCAGAGCATGCTGGCCTGTGTGATCGCGGGTGCGGGTGTGGCAATGATGGCCCAGTCGATGCTCGACAGCCTGCCTGGACGTGATCGGGTGAGGGTGCACCCGCTGCAGGCACCTTTCGATCAGGCGGTCACCTGGCTGATGTGGCGCCAGGGTATGCGTGGGGCTAATCTGCAGGCATGGATCGACCTGCAACAAAGCGAAACGATTAACCAGTCGTCGGAATGCGCCGCCACGGCTTGATCCGCGTCAAAATCGCCCTTATCTGTAGGAACAGAGGCATGCGTAATACAGGACATCGGGCTATGATCTGTATGAAACATCGCAGGATTGATTTGCCGTGAGGCTGACCCGTCAAGGGGGCATTATGAATAAACCACTGTCAAACTGGCTCCATGACCTTGCTGTCGCCTTGGGGCTGATTCCACCACCCTTGCAGCCGGTGCCGATCCCGACTGATGAAGAGCAGCGCAAACGTCAACCGCGTCGGCGCTGATTAACGACAAAGGCCGCTTCACCCGGTTGGGTGCAGCGGCCTTTTTGTGTCTGCTGATTGTCTATTGCCTGTGCCGGCCCTTTCGCGGGCAAGCCCGCTCCTACAAGCGAAAGGGCCGGTACAGCAGTCAGGCCAGCTTTACCGCTGCCACCGACTTGCGTGACGCCAGGCTCACCCCCACAAAGCTCACCAGCCCTACTGCCAGGCTGTAGTAGATCGGCGTATTGGCCTCCAGCCCGTCCAGGAACATGAACAGCAGGGCGGTAGCAAAGCCCAGCGACATGCTGGCAATCGCGCCTGCGGTGGTCGCACGCTTCCAGAAGATCGCCCCGATCAGCGGGATCAGCATACCGCCGACCAGCAGGTTATAAGCCAGGGTCAGGGCGTTGATCACATCATTTACCACCAGCGCGATGCCCAGCACCACCAGGCCGGTGAGCAGGGTGAACAGGCGGCTGGTACCCAGGCTCGACTGCTTGCCACCACGCAACTTGGGCAGCAGGTCTTCGGTCACGGTGGTCGAGGCAGCCAGCAGACCGGCGCTGGCGGTGGACATCATGGCCGCCAGCGCTGCTGCCATCAGCAGGCCACGGATGCCATCGGGCAGGGTGGTCTTGATCATCTCGGCAAAGGCGTTGTTCGGGTTGGCCAGGTCGGGCATCAGCACATGCGCAGCCATGCCGATCGCAGCACAGGCCAGGCCATACAGCACGCAGTACACACCAGCGGTGGTACCGGCACGCTGACAGACCTTTTCGTCACGGGCGGTGAACACCCGCTGCCAGATGTCCTGGCCGATGAGGATGCCGAAGAAGTAGATCAGGAAGTAAGTGATGATGGTGTCCCAGCCAATGGTAGTCAGCTGGAAGCTGGCCGCTGGCAATTTGGCCACCAGGGTGTCCCAGCCACCGGCCTTGTACAGGCACACCGGCAGCAGGATGAACATCAGGCCGACGGTCTTGATCACGAACTGGACGATATCGGTCAGTGTCAGCGACCACATGCCGCCAATGGTGGAGTACAGCACTACCACACCGCCGCCGAGCATCAGTGAAGCCCAGAACGGCAGGTCCAGCAGCACCTGCAGGACGGTGGCCATGGCCAGGGTCGAGGTGACACCGATCATCAGCGCGTAAGCCAGCATGATGACGGCGCTGGCCTGGCGTGCGGTCGGGTTGTAGCGCTGTTCCAGTACCTGGGTCACGGTGAAGATGCGCAGGCGCAGCAGCGGTTTGGCGAGGAACAGGTTGATGGCGATGATGCCCAGGCCCAGGGCTGCGCACAGCCAGAAACCGGAAATGCCGTGGACGTAGCCCAGGCGCACGGTGCCGACGGTGGAAGCACCACCGAGCACGGTGGTGGCCATGGTGCCCATGTACAGCACCGGGCCGAGATTGCGCCCGGCCACCAGGTAGTCTTCATGGGTTTTCGCGCGCCGCATGCCATACCAGCCAAGCCCGAGCATGCCGGCGGTGTAGATCATTACAACAATGATGTCCAAGGCCATTGGGGGTCTCCCGATTATCTTTATTATGGCGAGATCGACCATGCGGGCGGGTTCACCGCGCCCGGCGGTCTTGTCGTGTGTTGGCGGGCCTCAGTGGCCCTCCCTGATGGCTCCTGCCGGGGTGTAGCGGTATTAACGACGCACCACGCCCGGTAGCACGCAGAGCATCTCGAACAGCAGGTTGGCACCGAGCAGCGAGGTGTTGCCGGTGGTGTCGTAAGGCGGGGAGACTTCGACAAGGTCACAGCCGATCAGGTCCAGGCCGTGGCAGCCGCGAATGATCTCCATCGCCTGGATGGTGGTCAAGCCGCCGATTTCCGGGGTACCGGTACCGGGCGCCCAGGCCGGGTCGATGCCATCGATGTCGAACGACAGGTAAACCGGGCCGCCGCCGACTTTTTCCCGCACTTCGGCCATCAGTGGCTCCAGCGACTTATGCCAGCACTCTTCGGCCTGGACCACGCGGAAGCCTTGGCGACGGCTCCAGTTGAAGTCATCGGCTGTGTAGCCCTGGGCGCGCAGGCCGATCTGCACCACACGGTCACAATCGAGCAGGCCTTCTTCCACTGCGCGGCGGAAGGTGGTGCCGTGGGCGATCTTCTCGCCGAACATGTGGTCGTTGACGTCGGCGTGGGCATCGATGTGCACCAGGCCGATCTTGCCGTGCTTCTTGTGCAGCGCACGCAGGATCGGCAGGGTGATGGTGTGATCGCCACCCAGGGTCATGGGGATGACGTTGTGCTCGACGATCTCGTCATACGCTTCTTCGATGATGCGCACGGCGTCCAGCAGATTGAAGGTGTTGATTGCCACATCACCGATATCGGCTACCGACAGCGAGTCGAACGGGGCTGCACCGGTCGCCATGTTGTACGGGCGGATCATCACCGATTCGGCGCGGATCTGCCGCGGGCCGAAGCGGGTGCCGGAGCGTAGCGAGGTACCGATATCCAGCGGTACGCCAATGAAGGCAGCATCCAGGCCTTCGGCGCTTTGCAGGTGGGGGAGGCGGAGCATGGTGGCGATGCCGCCGAAACGCGGCATTTCGTTGCCGCCCAGTGGTTGGTGGAGAGTCTTGTCCACGGTGGGCCTCATCAGTCGGTCGATTGTTGTGTTTGTTCGAACCTGTGCCGCCGCGCGCCATTCACGTGGGTTTTGCCGGCGGGTAGGGACATTTCGGCCAAGTCTGCTCAAGGGAGTGCCGGGGAAGAATCGCTACCGACAAATACTTAGTTCAGGATTTTCTGAACTAAAGCCGGGTGGAGCAGTTAGACTGCGCGCACATACCCTTTGTGGAACCGTTGCACCATGGCCTCGACCTTGCCCGACCTGAAACTGCTGCGCATCTTCATCAGCGTGGTGCGCCACCAGGGCTTTGCCAACGCCCAGCGCGAGCTGAACCTGTCGACCTCGGCCATCAGTACCTACATGAGCCAGCTGGAGGGCGCCTTGGGTATCGTGCTGTGCCACCGGGGGCGGGGTGGCTTCAGCCTGACCAGCAAGGGCGAGCTGTTCCATCAGGAAACCCTGCGCCTGCTGGCCGAGCTGGACGGTTTCGAGCAGTATGCCGCCGCCCTCAAGGGTGAATTGCGTGGCACCCTCAACCTTGGGGTGATCGACTCCACAGTCGGTGACCGCGCCTTGCCGCTGGCCGAAGCCATCGGCGCCTACAGCCAGGAGCACCCGGCGGTGCACCTGCACCTGTCGGTGTCCAGCCCCTACGAGCTGCAACTGGGTGTGCAGGACAACCGCCTGGACCTGGCCATAGGCGCGTTTTCTTCGCGGATGAGCGGTCTGCTCTACCAGCCGTTGTACCGCGAGCAGCATTGGCTGTACTGCAGCAGCCGCCACCCGTTGTATGCCGAGCGGCGCATTCCCGAGCAGGTGGTGACCCAGCAGCGCATGGTCGGCCGTGGTTATTGGAGCCAGGCCGAACTGGCCCGGCATGGCTTCAAGCACAGTGCTGCGACAGTTGAAAGTATGGAGGCGCAGCTGATCCTGATCCTTTCCGGGGCCTATATTGGCTACTTGCCCGAGCACTACGCCCAAGCCTGGGTCGACAAAGGTGACTTGCGCGTACTGTCGCCGTCGACCTTTGGTTACCAGGCCCCGTTCTCGCTGATCATTCGCCGCGGGCGCAGCCGCGAACCGTTGATCCAGACCTTCCGTGACCTGTTGAAAAGCCAGCTCAACGTGGGCTGAGATGCGACGCATTCATGCATTCCGTCGGGAGGGGGTTAAATTCCGGTAAACGCTGGCCGCTAACCTGATAGCGCTCTGCTACATATCAACTTGCGCTGATGATTTCCCCTTATTTCATCCTGCAAGGATCGCCCAAGATGCGCATGAATTTGCCCGTCACTGAGCACGAAAGAACCTTCTCCGGCGATCAACGCCTGATTTCCACGACTGACCTCAACAGCCGCATCACCTACTGCAACGACGCCTTTGTGGCGATCAGCGGGTTTACCTACGACGAACTGATCGGTCAACCGCACAACCTAGTGCGCCACCCGGACATGCCGCCGGCGGTGTTTGGCCATATGTGGGAAACCATCAAGCAGGGCAAACCCTGGATGGGCATCGTCAAGAACCGGGCGAAGAACGGCGATTACTACTGGGTAAGCGCCTACGTCACGGCGATATACGAACAGGGGCGGATCAGTGGCTACGAGTCGGTGCGCTCGGTGCCCACCCGTGAGCAGATCCGCCGTGCCGAGGCACTGTATGCGCGCTTGCGCGATGGCCGCAGCCCGGTGCCCTGGGCTGCTCGTCTGGGGCACGGCCTGGGCCATGGCTGGCCGCTGATCGGCGCCGGCCTGCTGTCGGCGGCGGGTTACCTGTGGTTGCCGCCTTACGCGGCGCTTGGGGTGCTGATGGCGAGCCTGCTGCTGGCCTGGTACCTGGTCGAGCACCGGCAGAACCAGGCCGTCCGCCGCACGCTGGCCGAGCACCCCAAGGCCTTCACCAGCCCGCTGGTGGCGCTGACCTACAGCGACAACCCGGGCCTGCGGGGCCAGCTCGATCTGGCCATCATCAGCGAAGAAGCCCGTCTGCAAACGGCCCTGACCCGACTGGTGGATGCCGGGGTCGGGGTAAAATCGCGGGCTGCGCAATCCTCTGACCTGTCCGATGCGCAGGCGCAGATGCTCGACCGCCAGCGCAGCGAGACCGACCAGTCCCCCACGGCTATCGCGCAGATGGCGGCTACCATCCAGCAGGTCACCCACAACGTGCAAAGCACGGCGCACGCGGCAGGTGATGCCGACCAGCTGGCGCAGCAGGGCAGCGAGCTGGCCCTGAAGAGCCTGCAAGCCATGGGCAGCATGAGTGATGCGGTCAATGACATTGGTCAGGCAGTCAACGCCTTGGCCGAGCAGACCCAGTCGATTGGTAGTGTGGTCGACGTGATCACTTCGATTGCCGAGCAGACCAACCTGCTGGCGCTTAACGCTGCCATTGAAGCAGCGCGCGCCGGTGAGCAAGGGCGTGGGTTCGCCGTGGTGGCTGATGAAGTGCGGTCTTTGGCGCAGCGTACCCGCGCGTCGACCGAAGAGATCCACCATATCATTGCCTCGTTGAGGGCCGGGGCGGAGCGAGCGGTGAGCACTGCCAGCCGGGGCGAGCAGATTTCCCGGGACAGTGTGCACAGTGTCGAGGCGGTGCAGGCGGCGCTGAGCGGGATTGCCGTGGCGGTCAGCCGCATCACCGGCATGAGCCAGCAGATGGCCACGGCATCGGAGCAGCAGAGCCATGTGGCTGAAGACATCAACCAGCAGATCGTGAGGATTGCCCAACTGTGCGACCAGAGTGCCGGGCAAGCCAGGCAAGGCGCGGAAATCAGCCAGGACCTCGAGCGCATGGCGGAGTACCTGCACAGCCTGGCGGAAAGGTTCAACCGCTGAAATCGCTGGGGCCGCGAAGCAGGCCACGCGGAGGCAGGCACGGGCTTCGCCCGTGTTCGCGGGCAAGCCCGCTCCTACAGGAGCGAATGGCCCGCAAAGCGGGCCCCGGTTATGTGGCAAACTGTCCCCGCCAAGGAGACCGCCATGCCCAGACCCCGCTGCGAGCGCTGCCAGCGCCCGTTCGACCATTGCCTATGCCCACTGATCCCCACGCTCGACAGCCGCACCCGTGTGATCCTGCTGCAGCACCCCAGTGAAACTGCCCATGCCCTGAACACGGCGCGCCTGGCTGCCCTTGGCCTGAACAATGCCGAGCTGCGGATTGGAGAGGTGTTCGATGACCTGCATGACCTGCTCGCCACCCCTGAATACCAGCCGGTGCTGCTGTTCCCGGGGGATGACGCCCAGGTGCTGACAGCCTATGGCGAGGCGGGCGACAAACCTTTGCTGCTGATCGTGCCCGACGGCACCTGGCGCAAGGCGCGCAAGCTGCTGTACCTGAACCCGTTGCTTGGGGGGCTGCCACGGGTGACGCTGGGGCAGGTGGCCCCTTCACGCTATCGGTTGCGCAAAGCGCCGGAGGCGGGAGCATTGTCGACGATCGAGGCTGTGGTCGGGGCATTGAATACGCTGGAACAACCGGCCTGCTTCGATGCACTGCTGGCGCCGTTCGAGGCGTTGATCGAGGGGCAGATCAGGGCTATGGGCGTAGAGACTTTTCAGCGTAATCATGGCCGCGAATGAGGGTTGAGGGCTGCTTTGCACCATTCGCAACACAAAGCAGCCCCGCTACCTAAAACCCGCTCAACGCATCTCAGGCAGCCGCGCCTCGGTGCGGACTTCGGTGGTCGCCAGCGCCTCTGGTGGCAACGAAATATGCTGTTTGCTCAGCAATTCACCCATGGTCGCCAGTACGCGGTAGCGCGAGAACTCTTCGGTGTAACGCACCTCGGTGTAGCGGCGGTCGGCGTTGTACAGCTCGTTCTCACTGTCGAGTACGTCCAGCAGGGTGCGCTGGCCCAGGCCGAACTGGTCCTGGTAGGCCGCACGCACACGCTTGGTGGTCTCGGCGTATTCACGCGCGGTCGGCAGCTGCTTGCTGGCGTTGTTCATGGCGTTCCACGCCAGGCTCAGGTTCTCGGTCAACTCACGCAGGGCGTTGTTGCGAATGTCCAGTGCCTGGTTGATCTTGTGCGCGTCGGACTGCAGGCGAGCCTTGTCGCTGCCACCGCGGAACAGGTTGTAGTTCATCTCCACGCCAGCTTGCCAGTCGTTGTTGTTGTGGCCTTTCTCGCCGCCGGTGTTGTTGTTGGCTCCGGTTGCCAGAATGGCGTCGAAGCGTGGGTAGAAGGTCGACTTGCCCACTTCGTACTGCTTCTCGGCGGCGTTGACGTCAGCCTGGGCAGACTTGATGTACGGGTTGTTCTGACGCATGCCATCGCGGGCTTCGTCGAGGGTGCCTGGCACCTCGCCCTTGATGCTCTGCGGGCTTTCCAGCTCGTCCGGGGCGCGACCGATCACGCTGAAGAAGTTGGCCTCGGCATCGGCCAGGTCGACTTCGGCGGTGTCCAGGTTGTTTTCCGCCAGGGCACGACGGGCGCGGGACTGGTCGAGGTCGGCGGTGCTGCCGACGCCGCGCTCGTTGCGCAGGCCAATCTGGTCGTTGACGCGCAGGTGAGCTTGCAGGTTGTTCTTGGCCAGGGTCACCAGTTCACGGCGTTTGAGCACTTCCAGGTAGACCTCGACTGCACGCAGGGCGACATCCTGGGCAACGGCCTGAGTGTAATAGGCGCGGGAGGTAGAGACCGCCTCGGTGCGGCCTACTTCATTCGAGGTGTTGAAGCCGTCGAAGATCATCTGCCGCAGGCGCAGTTCGGACTGGGTGTAGTTGAGGGTTTCCTTGTTGTGGTTTCCCTCGGCGCGGGTAGTGGCGTTGTCCGAGCGCTGGCGGCCGTAACCGGCAACCAGGTCCACGGAAGGGTAGTAGCCACCACGCGCGAACTTCACGTCTTCATCGGCCGACAGCTTGCTGTTACGGTTGGAGCTGACTTGTGGGTGGTAGTCCACGGCGCTTTGGACAGCCTCGGTAATCGACATCGCCTGTACGTTGGCACTCGCCAGGGCCAACAGTAAAGCACTGGTGATGGGGTTCAAAACGCGCATGGTACATCTCCCTGATCCTGGAATTGATCCTGCTGTTCGCCAAAAAAATGACGATAAACTTATCGCGTATAGTGTTGCAGGTTTTTAACAACACAGCTAAGTACATTCAACGCGATAGATAAGAAGATTTATTCATATCAAATTGCCATATAAGATCTTTGTTGTCTAATAAGTGTGCATTCCAGCGCACGAAATGAACGCAAGAAGTGCCTTGAAAACCAATGGATACAAGGGCTATGCGTAGTTCCAGAACTAATTTGGATAAATAGGTTGTTGATTAGGCGAAAGCGATATTTGGCGACAAAATATTGTCACCTTGGCTTGTGCAGGGTCTTCAGGCTGAGAATGTACAGGGTGACCAATACGGCACTGGTCAACATGAAGGTGCGCGCCCAGAATAGCGGCACCAGATAGCACGACAGGCCAATGCTGGCCCACATCAGGCCGATGGCGTAGACCTTGCCCTTGAGGGGGATGCCTTCACCACTGAGGTAGTCACGGATCCATGGCCCCAGCTTGGGATGATGGACCAGCCAGTGATGGAAGCGCGGCGAGCTGCGGGCAAAGCAGGCCGCCGCCAAAAGCAGGAATGGGGTGGTGGGCAATACCGGCAAAAATATCCCCAGCACCCCCAGCGCGACGCTGAGCCAGCCAGTGGCCAGCAGCAGGTAGCGCACAGGTTGCTCAGTGGTGGCGTGGCTTGAGCAGCGCCGGTTTTTCGTCAGGGGCGTGCAGCAGCAGGAACAATGCGCTCAATGCCTCGGGGATTTGCACGATCATGTCATCCTGCAGGTTGGCGTTGCTGGCGATATCGGCGAACTCTGGTTGCTCGTCGAACAAGCCCGAACCCACCATGATCGGCAGCAGCATCTCGCTGACTTCTTCCTCGGCGTTCTCGAACCACGCCTCTTCCCGCAGGAACACGCCTTCCATGAAGCCGATGCACCAGCCGCGCAGGTCGGAATCGTCCGGCTCATCGGTCAGGTCGAGGTCGCAGGGCAGGTCGAATTCTTCGTCGCTGGCCAGCTGGCGGGCAATGTGCGCCTTGAGCGCCACCAGGGTGGCTTCGATCTCGGTGCGCTGGGCTTCGCTGGCGTAGTGCGGCTCCTCGGCGAACAGGGCGTCGATCCATTCGCGCTCGGGCACGTCCTCGGCGTTGATCGAAAGAGCGGTGAGGTAGCCGTGTGCGGCGACATAGTCCAGCGCTTCTTCGTGCAGCTCGTCGGCGTCGAGGAAGGCTTGCAGGCGGGTCAGTTGCTCGGCGAAGGACATTACAGGGCTACCTTGGGGAATAAACGATAACGAATTCTAGCACCTTGCAGCGGCAGCGGGGCAAAGGGAACGTCTATCGCCGCGGTGCATGTGCAGCACGGTGCTGCGGTATACTCCGCGATTTTTCATCCAGGGGCAGGTTTTAACGGCTGCCTGGCAAAAACCGCTTACGCATTTGGCGTGTGCGGGGCGGGTTTTTCGTCCAGCCTTTATCCAGGATGGTACGGCGATTTGGAGTTGCACATGCTCGAACAGGCTCAGCGCGTTCTCAAGGACATCTTCGGCTACGACAGTTTCCGTGGGCGCCAGGCAGCGATCATCGAATGCGTGGCCAATGGCGGCGATGCCTTGGTACTGATGCCCACCGGTGGCGGCAAATCGCTGTGTTTCCAGGTGCCGGGGCTGCTGCGCCCGGGCCTGACGGTGGTGGTATCGCCACTGATCGCGCTGATGGACGACCAGGTCGCCACCCTTGACGAGCTGGGTGTATCTGCGGCCGCCCTGAACTCTACCCTGACGGCGGAGCAGCAGCGTGAACTGGCCGGGCGCTTGCGCCGTGGTGAAGTCAAGATGCTGTATCTTGCGCCGGAACGCCTGGTGCAGCCGCGCATGCTCGACTTCCTGCGCGATCTGGACATCTCGCTGTTCGCTATTGACGAGGCCCACTGTGTATCGCAATGGGGGCACGATTTCCGCCCAGAGTACCTGCAGCTGGGCCAGCTGGCCGAACTGTTTCCGCATGTACCGCGCATTGCGCTTACCGCTACAGCCGACATGCGAACCCGCGAGGAGATCGTTCAGCGCCTGCACCTGCAAGGCGCCGAGCGCTTCCTGTCGAGTTTCGACCGGCCCAACATCTTCTACCGCATCGTGCCCAAGGAGGCACCGCGCAAGCAGTTGATGGCCTTCCTCGGCGAACGTCGTGGCAACGCAGGCATCGTCTACTGCCTGTCGCGCAAGAAGGTCGACGAAACCGCCGCCTTCCTCTGCAGTCAGGGTTTCCCTGCGCTGCCGTATCACGCCGGCCTGGCCGCCGAGACACGTGCGGCCAACCAGCACCGCTTTCTCAACGAGGAAGGGCTGATCATGGTCGCTACCATTGCTTTCGGCATGGGTATCGACAAGCCCAACGTGCGTTTCGTTGCTCACCTCGACCTGCCCAAATCGCTTGAAGCCTACTACCAGGAAACCGGCCGGGCCGGCCGTGACGGCCTGCCCTCCGATGCCTGGATGGCCTACGGGCTGCAGGACATGGTGATGCTCAAGCAGATGCTGCAGAACTCCGAAGGCGACGAGCGCCACAAGCGCATCGAGCAGCACAAGCTGGAAGCCATGCTGGCGCTGTGCGAAGAAACGCGCTGCCGCCGCCAGACGCTGCTGGCCTACTTCGACGAAACCCTCGAACAACCGTGCGGGCACTGCGACAACTGTGTCGACAACATCCAGACCTGGGACGCCACCGAGCCGGCCCGCCAGGCGCTGTCGGCGGTGTTCCGCACCGGCCAGCGCTATGGTGTTGGCCACCTGGTCGATGTGCTGTTGGGCAAGGACACCGAGAAGGTGCGCAATTTCGGCCACGAGAAGCTGTCGGTATTCGGCGTTGGCAAAGGCTTGGCCGAGGTGGAGTGGCGCTCGCTGTTCCGTCAGTTGGTGGCGCGCGGGCTGGTCGATATCGACCTGGAAGGCTACGGCGGACTGCGCCTGTCCGACAGCTGCCGGCCGCTGCTGCGCGGCGAGGTGACCTTGCAACTGCGCCGTGACCTCAAACCGCAGACCACGGCCAAAACCTCGTCGTCCAGCGGCGGCAGCCCGGCCAGCCAGCTGGTGCGTGCCGAAGAGCGCGATCTGTGGGAAGCGCTGCGTACCCTGCGCCGCAAGCTGGCCGAAGAACACAGTGTGCCGCCCTACGTCATCTTCCCCGACTCGACACTGCTGGAGATGCTGCGCAGCCAGCCGGTCAGCCTCAGCGACATGGCCCAGGTCAGCGGTGTGGGGGCGCGCAAGCTGGAGCGCTACGGCCAGGCGTTCCTCGAAGTGCTGAACAACAGCGGTGGCACCGACGAGGCACCGAAAGTGGTGCTCGACCTGCGCCACGAACTGGTCAGCCTGGCCCGTGCCGGCATGACCCCGGCGCAGATCGCCGGGCAGCTCAATTGCAGCGAGAAGAACGTGTATAGCCTGCTGGCCGAGGCGCTGGGCCGCCAGGAACTGAGTCTGGACCAGGCCATCGACCTGCCGGAAGACCTGATGATGGAGGTGCAGGACGCCTTTCTTGATGGTGAGGGTGAGCTGCCACCGGTGTCGGCCATTGCGCCGCAATTCGGGGCGCGGGTGCCGGAGGGCGTACTCTATTGCGTGCGCGCAGCGCTGGCGGCGGAATTCGAATTGTAAACGCATGCAGGATCGAAGGCAGAAGCGCCATCTGCTGACCTTTGTCATGCTTTTTGACGATTATCGAACGCGTAACCATGGCCGAGCCTTGCCTCGTGGGGCAGGGCATGGTTAGCTGCCTAATAATTAGATCTACTCCAATGAGTTCCTTATGCCCCTGAACGACAACCAACACCGCTTTGGCATGCAATTGGCTCAGATGTCCCGAGGTTGGCGTGCCGAGCTGGACCGCCGCCTGGCCGGGCTCAACCTGTCCCAGGCGCGCTGGCTGGTGTTGCTGCACCTGGCGCGCTTCGAAGAAGCCCCGACACAGCGTGAGCTGGCCCAGAGCGTAGGCGTCGAAGGCCCGACCCTGGCGCGTCTGCTTGACAGCCTGGAAGCGCAAGGGCTGGTGCGCCGGCAGGCGGTGCTGGAGGATCGGCGGGCGAAGAAGATTGTGCTGTGCCCGCCGGCCAAGCCGTTGATCGATCAGATCGAGACCATCGCCAACCAGCTGCGGGTAGAGCTGTTTACCGGCGTGGACGAGGCGGACTTGCAGGTCTGTATGCGCGTGCATGCCAAGATCCTGGCCAACCTCGAAAAGTCCTGAGCTCACCCATCGATGCAGGTGCAGTGCAAGCCTCAGAAGGTGTGCCCAAGGTTCAGGTACACCGCTTGCTCATGCGCACTGTTGGCGCCGTAGCTGAAGTTCAGCGGCCCTAGAGGCGTATCCAGCCCCAGGAAGATGCTCGCCGCATTGATGTACCCACTGTCGAATTCGTTGTCGTTGTTCCACGCCCGACCACGCTCCAGCGAGCCGCCGATGTACAGCGGGAAGTCCAGCGGCACATAGGCCCGCGGCGTCAGCCGGCGGTAATAGACCATGCGCACCAGGCTCGCGTTCTGCCCCGATACCGAGTCCTCGCGGAAGCCTGACAGCTGTCGCGCCCCGCCCATCACGAAGCTCGACGTCACCACTTCGGTATCGTCCAGCGTGCGCCCGTAGCTCCCACCCAGCACGAACGTGTTCGGCCCGCTGCTGATGGCCTTGTCCAGGGTGAACAGCCACTGCCGGTAATCCTGGTCGGAGTCCAGCGACTTGTCGTATTTGCGCAGGGTCAGGCCGATGTCCTCGCCATGGTGCGGGAAGTACACGTTATCGAGGGTGTCGAACGAGTACTTCAGCTCGTAGAAACCTTCGTTGAAACTGACTTTGGGCAGATCCTGGTCGCCGATGCGCACCTCGGTCTCGCCCCAGGCCTTGCCCACGCCCAGACGCACTTCACCGCTGTTGCCGATCTGCCGGCCTACGTTCAGGCCAAAACCGTAGCGCTCCAGGCGATACTCGGCGACGGGGTCGTTGTCCAGGGTGGCTTCGATGTTCTGAGAGCCCAGGTCCAGGTATGGCGCGATGAAGTAGCGTGAGCCCACATCCAGGGGTTGGTAGAACTCACTGTACAGCGCTTGCTGGTCACCGATCTGGCCGCGGGTCAGCCATTCGGCGCCAAGGCTGTTGATGCCGTTGACCCGGTAGCTGGCGCCCAGGTTGAATGCGCTGTCGCCGCGCAGGTCATCGGACAGGTTCAGGCCCAGGCGCAGGTAGTCGGTGCCGCCGCGTCGGCCGCGGGCGTTGATCACCAAGGTATTGTCGTTGCCCTTGTGCACCACGCGGTACTGCACCCTGTCGAAATAGTCCAGGCCATACAGCGTACCCATGTCGGTCTGCAGGCGGTCCAGTTCCAGCGGCGCGTCGATCGGCTGGCGGATGTACGAGCGGATCACATCATCGCTGACCTTGGAGTCGTTTTCGATCCGGATTGCGGTGATTACCGGCGTGCGCTGGCGCGGCGAGCGGGCCACGGCCAGGCTGGCGTCGCCCTCGAGCTGGCGCAGGGCGGCCAGGCGCGGGTCAAGCAGGCGAGTGGCGCGGTAACCGGCGTCGATCATGTCGCGGGCACGGCCGAAATCTGTCACGCCGAAGGCAGTCAGCGATGGCTGGATGAGGATGTCGTCGCGGTGCAGGCTGGCCAGTTGTTCTTCGGAGTTGCGCCGGGTCATCAAAGTGATCGACTGATTCAGCACGTCGACCACCGTCAGTAATTGCTTGCGATCGCGCAGCGGGGTGCCGATGTCGACCACGATGGCCAGGTCCACGCCCATTTCGCGGGCCACATCCACCGGGATGTTGTCGACCATCCCGCCGTCCACCAGCAGGCGGCCGTCCAGTTCGACCGGGGCGAACACCGCGGGGATCGACATGCTGGCGCGGATTACCTGGGGCAGGTGACCACGGCGGAATACGACTTTTTCGCCACTGGCGATGTCGGTAGCCACCGCGCGGAAGGGGATGGGCAGCTTGTCGAAGTCGCGGGTGTCGGCGGTATGCGCCAGTTTGCTTTCCAGCAGCAGTGACAAGTTCTGGCCCTGGATCACACCCAGCGGCAGGCCCAGGCTGCCGTCGTCGCGAAAGCTGAGCTTCTGCTTGACCAGAAAGTCACGGTCATCCTGCTTGCGCCGGAACGGCACATCCTTGCGCGGCGGGGCGTCGGAGAGTGCCTGTTGCCAGTCAAGGGTGGTCGCAAGTTTTTCCAGTTCTTCGACACTGTAGCCCGAGGCATACAGGCCGCCGACCACCGCGCCCATGCTGGTGCCGGCGATGGCGTCGATGCGCACACCCTGTTCCTCCAGCGCCTTGAGTACGCCGATGTGGGCCAGGCCACGGGCCGCACCGCCAGACAACACCAGGCCAACCTTGGGCCTGGCGGGTTCCGCAGCGATTGCCGTAAGCGAGGTAAGGACGAGCAGAAAACAGAACAGCAAACGGCGCATCGTGAGTCTCAAACCGTGGGCTAAAGACCGCTAGTATAAGCGGCCCCTTACCTGGAGATGTTTCACCATGGCTGATCACAAGCCGGAAATCGTCATCACCTATTGCACCCAGTGCCAGTGGCTGCTGCGTGCTGCCTGGCTGGCACAGGAACTGCTCAGCACCTTTTCCGACGACCTTGGCCGGGTAGCGCTGGAGCCGGGTACTGGGGGTATCTTCCGCATCACCTGCAATGGTGTGCAGATCTGGGAGCGCAAGGCCGACGGTGGTTTCCCCGAAGCGAAGGTACTGAAGCAGCGGGTGCGCGACCAGGTCGACCCGCAGCGTGATCTTGGTCACAACGACCGCTGATCAGGCGCCCTCGGTCAGTGGCCGCTGCCTGGGCGGCTGCTCGGCAGCCAGGCGGCTGGACAGTACGATGGCGAAGATGATCAGCGCGCCGCCCAGCAGCATGCGCACGGTCGGGGTTTCGGCGAACACTGCCCAGGCCACGGCAATGCCGTAGACCGGCTCCATGCCGAACACGACGGCGGCGGTGCGCGCCTTGATCACCGCCAGGCTGGCGACGAACAGGCTGTGCGCCACACCCGTGCAGAAGATGCCGAGCAGGGCGATCCACAGCCAGTCCGGGGCCGCAACGTCGGTCAGGCCGGGCGCTGCGAACGGCAGCAGGCACAGGCCCACCACCAGGTTTTGCCAAAGAGCGGCCTGTACCGCAGGCAAACGGCCGGAGCCGGCCCGGTTGGTCAGTGACAGCAGCGAGAACAGCAGGCCCGAGAGCAGTGCCCAGAGCAGGCCGCCGGTGGCTTCGCTGGCCAGGTCGAATGCCGGTGTGACCAGTATCAGGCCGATGCTGACCAGCACGACCAAGACGGCTTCGTTACGGTGGATACGCTCGCGGAACAGCAGGCTTTCGAGGATCACCGTAAAGGCCGGGAAGCTGGCGAAGCCGAGGGTGGCGATGGCTACGCCGCCCACTTTGACGGCGATGAAGAAGCTGACCCAGTGGCCGGCCAGCAGCACACCACCGAGCAGCAGGCGGCGCGCATCCTGGCTGCTCAGGCGTTGCCAGCCCGGACCGGCCAGGCTGGCGAACAGGGCCAGGGCGAGTACGGCGAAGGCAGCGCGACCGAAGACGATGATCGCCGGGCTGGCACTGGTGGCCAGTTTGCCGAAGACGCCGGTAAGGCCGAAGAACAGCGCGCCAATGTGCAGGGCGCCGAGGGCGGTGCGGTGGTTCATGGTAGTCCTTGATGAAGATCTCTACAGGCAGTGCCGGTCCTTTCGCGGGTAAACCCGCTCCTACAGGTTGTGCCGGGCCTTTCGCGGGTAAACCCGCTCCTACAGGTGTGCACAACCTTCAGGGCCGCGGGAAATCCTGTAGGAGCGGGTTTACCCGCGAAGGGGCCGGCAAAGGCAAAGTGTAAAGCCTCAGGCAAACACATTCTGTCGCAAGACTGCTGTCAGTTATCGCCAGACTCTCGCCGCAAAGCCAAAGGTGTACACCCGAACGCCCGCAGCATCGCCGCTGAAAAGGCACTTTGCGAGCTATACCCAACCTGCGCCGCAACTTCGCCCATCGGCAGTACGGTCTGCACGATTAGCCGCCGCGCCTTGAGCAACCGCCGCTGGCGAATGTAGTCCATCGGAGTCATCCCGCACTCCGCGGTAAATCGCGCATGCAGCCGGGCAATGGACAGCCCGGCGATGCGTGCCAGGTCGGCAACCTGCAGCGGGTAGGCAGCATGCTGTTCGATATGCGCATCGAAGGCGCTGTAGGGCAGGCGCTTGCTGGCGTGCACGCTGGCTGCCGCCGTGGCGTTGAGGCTGGCCAGCAGCAGGGCCGCGCCTTGCCTGGCGATCAACGGGTCGTGCACGGGGCTGGTCGCCAGCCAGTCCACCAGTTGCTGTTGGCGCTCATCCAGGCATACGGCGGCGGGGCGGTCGAGCAGGCGGCGGCTGGCATCGGCATGCTCGCCCAGGTGCTCGCGCAGCCAAGGCTCCCCAGGCACATCAAGCACCAGGCAATCACTGCCGGCATCGCTGGCGCATGTGTGATGAGCACCCGCCGGGACCACGATCAGCCCCTGGCGATCGATGCCGGCGCCATGCCCCTGGACCTCGAACTCCAGGCGGCCGCGCAGGCCGAACACCAGTTGCGGGTGTTCGTGGCTGTGGGCGATCAGGCTGTCGCGGTAATGGCGCAGCGAGAGGATCGGGCCGGCGGTCATGGGGGCTTCCTCGCAGGGCAGGCGCCCATTGTGCCTCAATCCCTGCACGCCATCACTCGTCACTGTTTTGCCATGGCGCTGTCATGTACGCCTGCCAGTCTCCAGCAAACTGCGCCGGAGCCTGCCCATGAGCCATGCCGAACTGTCCCGCCCCTCGCGCAAGCAACGCGTGCGTACCCTGTGGATCTCCGACGTGCACCTGGGTACCCGCGACTGCCAGGCCGAACACCTGTCGCAATTTCTCAAGGGCTACCAGGCTGATCGTGTCTACCTGGTGGGCGATATCATCGATGGCTGGAAACTGCGCGGCGGGATTTACTGGCCGCAAGCCCACACCAACGTGATTCGCCGGCTGTTGACCATGAGCAAGCGCGGCACCGAAGTGATCTACGTCACCGGCAACCATGACGAATTCCTGCGCCGCTACTCGAAGCTGATTCTGGGTAACATTCAGCTGGTAGACGAGGCAGAGCACCTGACAGCCGATGGCCGCCGACTGCTGGTGGTCCATGGCGATCAGTTCGATGTGATTACCCGTTACCACCGCTGGCTGGCGTTTCTGGGTGACCGCGCCTACGAATTCACCTTGGTGCTCAACCGCTGGCTCAACCACTGGCGTGCGCGGTATGGCTATGGTTACTGGTCGCTGTCGGCGTACCTCAAGCACAAGGTGAAAGGCGCGGTGAACTTCATCAGCGACTTCGAGAACGCCATTGCCCATGAGTGCACCCGCCGTGGGTTTCATGGGGTCGTGTGCGGGCATATCCATCATGCCGAAATCCGCAAGGTGGGTGAGGTGGACTACCTCAATTGCGGGGACTGGGTGGAGTCGTGCACGGCGTTGATCGAGCATTGGGACGGCAGTGTCGAACTGTATCGGCTGGCCGAAGCGCAGGCCGTGGCGGCGTTGCGCGAGCCGGCTTAGGGGCGAGCCGCCAAGAGACCTCGGATGCTTACAGCCTGAGCTTGCCCAGCAGGATATCCCGGAACATCACGAAATCCCCGGCCAGGCTGTACAGCGGATAGGTAAAGGTCGCTGGCCGATTTTTCTCGAAAAAGAAGTGCCCGACCCAGGCAAAGCCATAGCCGAACACCGGCACGGCCAGCAGCAGCAACCATTTGCCACTGCCAATGGTGTAGGCCAGCAGCGCTATCACCAGGCTGGTGCCGACGAAGTGCAGGCGGCGGCAGGTGGGGTTGCTGTGCTCCCCCAGGTAGTACGGATAGAACTCGGCAAAACTGCGAAACTGCGCTTTGCTGTTCATGGCAGTGCTCCGGGATTAATACTTCTGGACAAGATACACGGCGTGGAGCCTGATTCGAGTCTAGAGTGACTGACGGGGCCTACCAGTGACAATAGGCGCCAAATGAGTATCCTTGGGGTTCACCGCAGGAGCGGTTGGTAAAAGAAGCCTGTCATGAGCGAAAGAACAACGTCAGCCAGTTGGGCATCAGGGATCGTGAAGGCACTTGAACTGGAAGGGCTGGATTGCAGAGCCATGTTCAAGCAATTAGGGTTGGACTTTGCCGCCCTCGACGACCCCGATGCACGCTTTCCGCAAGACTCCATGACCCGCCTCTGGCAACTGGCGGTGGAACTGTCGGGCAATCAGGCCATCGGCCTGAACATGGCACGGGTGGTCCGCCCGGCGTCGTTCCATGTAGTGGGCTATGCGTTGATGTCCAGCCGCACCCTGGCCGAGGGCTTCGAGCGCCTGGTGCGCTACCAGCGCATCATCGCCGAAAGCTCCGACCTCAGTTTCGTCCTCGGCCCCGAGGGTTATTCGCTGATTCTGACCGTGCACGGCGACCACCTGCCGCCAACCCGGCATAGCGCCGAAGCGTCGCTGGCCTGTGCGCTGGCGCTGTGTAAATGGCTCAGTGGCCGGCCGGTCCAGCCGCGGCGGGTACTGGTGCAGGGGCCGCAGCCGAAGAATGTCGAGCCTTACAAGGTGGCGTTCCATTCGCCGCTGGTGTTCGGCGCCCCACATGATGCGCTGGTGTTCGAGCGGGCCGACATGGAGGCGCCGCTGCCGACCGCCAACGAGGCCATGGCGGTGCTGCACGACCGGTTTGCCGGCGAGTACCTGGCACGCTTCTCCGAAAGCCGGGTTAGCCACCGCGTACGCCAGGTGTTGTGCCGCATCCTGCCGCAGGGTGAGCCCAAGCGCGAAACCCTGGCCCAGGCCCTGCACCTGTCGCAGCGCACCTTGCAACGGCGGCTGCAGGAGGAAGGCACCAGCTTCCAGACCTTGCTTGACGACACCCGCCGCGAACTGGCCGAACAATACCTGGCCCAGCCGGGCATGACCTTGCTGGAAACCGCCTACCTGTTGGGCTTTGCCGACCCCAGTAACTTCTATCGGGCGTTCCGCCGCTGGTTTGATGCCACGCCCAGCGAGTACCGCGCCCGCCTGGGCGCGGAAGGCGAAGTGCTCAGTGACGCCAGAACGCCGGCATGCACAACACCAGCACCGTGATGATTTCCAGGCGGCCCAGCAGCATGCCGGCCGCCAGAATCCATTTGGCCGCGTCAGGCAGCGTGGCGTAGTTGCCCGACGGGCCGATCACTTCACCCAGGCCTGGGCCTACACCCGAAACCGTGCCGGCGGCACCGGTCAGCGCAGTCATCCAGTCAACGCCCAGCAGCGACAGCAGCAGCGCCAAGACACAAATGGTGATGGCGAAGAAGAACGAGAACGTCAGGATCGAACGCACGATGTCTTCATCGAGGCGATGACCGTTGTATTTTTGCTTGATCACCGCGCGCGGGTGAATCAGCTGGTTGAGGCTGGCCTTTAGCAGGATGTAGGCCACCTGGAAGCGGAAAATCTTGATACCGCCGGCGGTCGAGCCAGAGCAGCCGCCAACGAAACCCAGGTAAAAGAACAGCATCAGCGAGAAGTTGCCCCACAGGCTGTAGTCCCCCAGGGCGAAACCAGTGGTGGTGACCACAGAGGTCACATTCAGCGCTACGTGGCGCAGGGCGTCGAGCCAGTGCAGGTTGGTGCTGTACCAGTACCAGGTGCCCAACACCAGCCAGGTGACCACCAGCATGCCTAGCAAGCCTTGCACCTGCTGGTCGCGGATCAGCGCCTTGCGGTTGCCGCGCAGGGTGGCTACGTAGAGGGTGAACGGCAGGCTGCCCATGATCATCACCACCACCGCCACCCAGTGCACGGCCGGGATATCCCATTTTGCCAATGACTGGTCGGAGGTGGAGAACCCACCCGTAGAGATAGCCGACATGGCGTGGTTGATCGCATCGAACGGGCTCATGCCCGCCCACCAGAAGGCCAACGCACCAAGTATGGAGAAACCGACGTAAACCGCCACGATCGACTTGGCGACCATGTGCGAACGCGGCATGACCTTTTCCGAGCGGTCGGACGATTCGGTCTGGAACAGGCGCATGCCTCCGATGCGCAGCAGCGGCAGGATAGCCACCGCCATGGCGATGAAGCCGATACCGCCAAGCCAGTGGAGCATCGAGCGCCACATGAGGATGCCCGGCGACATGTTATCGAGCCCGCTGAGCACGGTGGCTCCAGTGGCGGTGATGCCTGACATGCTTTCGAAGAAGGCGTCGGTGTAGCTGATGTGCTGGGTCAGCAGGAACGGTAGCGCGGCGAACACGCACACGACCAGCCAGCTGCTGACGGTCAGCAGGTACATGTCGCGCGGGCGCAGGTGTACATGCTCCGGGCGCCCCTGCACCACCAGGGCCAGGCCGGCGATGAAGGTGATCAGGCTCGACCAGAGAAACGACGGCATGTCACCGGTGCGCTCGAAGATCACCAGGGTCGCCATGGGCACGGCCATGCCGACGGCCAGGGTAATCAGGAAGATGCCGATGATGAAACCAATGATCCTTAAGGTCGGCAACGCCATGTGATCTGCTCAGACTCGAAACGGAAGGGCACCATTCTACCTATGGGTCTGGTGATGTAAACGCTAGAATGGCCACACATTCAACTGCCAGGAGGGTAGCCGATGGAGGCTCTCGACGCATTGCTCAACCGTGTTTCCGTGCCGCGCCTGACCGAACCGGCGCCCAATGCCGCCCAGCGCGAGGCGCTGTTCCAGGCTGCCCTGCGCGCCCCGGACCACGGCCAGCTGCGGCCGTGGCGTTTTCTTACCATTGAAGGCCAGGGCCGCGAGAAGCTGGGTGAGCTGTTCGCCGAAGCCGTGCAGCACAAGGGCGCTGCCAGCCAGGCTGCATTGGACAAGGCCCGTGCGATGCCGCTGCGGGCGCCGTTGCTGATCGTGGTGGTGGCCAGGTTGCAGGACCACTTCAAGGTGCCCAAGTCCGAGCAGCGCCTGGCAGCAGGCTGTGCGGCGCACGCTATTCTGATTGCTGCGCACGCGCAAGGGATCGGCGCGGTGTGGCGTACCGGTGACATGGCTTTCGATGCCCATGTGCACAAGGGGTTGGGGTTGGCCGAGAACGAAGAGCTGATCGGCTACCTGTACATCGGCACGCCGCTGACCGAGCCGCGGACGGCGCCGGTGCTGGAAACGGCTGATTTCGTCAGTGGCTGGGGTGAGTAACCTGGGCTTGGGCTGATTCATGTATCGAGGCTTCCGGCCTCTTCGCGGGTGAACCCGCTCCTACAACAGCAACCACATCCCCGTAGGAGCGGGTTTACCCGCGAAGAGGCCAGGCGCCTTTACACCCATCAACTGCCTGTCGCTTCAGCCAAGGGCAACTCCAGCCTGGCCACAAACCCACCCTGTGGATGATTCTCCAGCACCAGGCTACCGCCATGGCGCTCCGCGGCCTTGCGTGCAATCGCCAGCCCCAGGCCATGCCCCGGTGCTGCTTGCCCCGGCGCGCGGAAGAACGGCTCACCCAGTTGCGCCAGGTGCTCCGCTGCCGCGCCAGGCCCATGGTCACGCACGCTGATCACGATGCGGTCCTGCTCGCGTGCGGCGCTGACCTCGACCGGCTGGCCCACCGGGTTGAAGCGCAGGGCATTGCGCAGCAGGTTGTCCACGGCACGCTCGATCAGCGTTGGCCAACCCTGCAAGCTCAACCCCGGCTGCGCCTCCAGGCGCACGTCCTGCTCCGGCGCGCTCAGCAGGGCGTCCTTGCGTACGCTGCCGAGCAAGGCATTGATGTCGACGGGTTCGGCATGAGCCTGTTCGGCATCCACTCGGGCCAGGGCGAGGATTTCGCTGATCAGGTCTTCCAGGCGGTCGCACTCGCGGGTCAGGCGTGGCCACAGCGCTTGCCGCTGCTCAGGCTCGGCGCGTTCGGCCAGGGCCAGGGCGATACGCAGCCTGGCCAGCGGCGAGCGCAGTTCATGTGACACATCGCGTAGCAGCTGGCGCTGGCTGCCAATGGTGCTTTGCAGGCGCGCGCCCATCTTGTTGAAGTCCTTGGCCAGCACGCCAAACTCGTCGCGCCGCGCTGCCAGCCGTGCCAGGCTGTTCTGCTGATAGGTGGTCTGGCCCAGATCGTGTACGGCGCTGCGCAGTCGGCTTAACGGGCGGGTGATGGACAGCGTCACCAGCAGGCTGAACAGGGTCAGCACGACCAAGGCAATGCCCAGGGCGCTGAGTGGCCACAGCAGGCTTTCACGGTGCCAGGCATCCAGCGCCGGGTGGGGGATACGGTAGATCAGCAAGTAGGTTTCGCCGGTGTCGGGGCTGGTGTATTCCTCGGTCAGCCGGCGCCATGGCAAGCGCCGCTGGTCATTGTGCTGGCGCGCTTCGAAGGCTGCCGCACGGCGAGGGAAGGTACCGGGCACCACGGCCTCACCGCTATCGTCGAGCACCTGCACGTCGATCTTGTAGCGGTCCTTGCGTCGTTCCAGAAAGTGCTGGGCCGCTTCCAGGCCTTCCTGCTCATAGTGCTTGGCCCACTTGCTGGCCAGGGTGTTCAGGCCCGGGTGGCGGCTGAGGATCCAGGCGTCCTGGTTGAGCATGTGCCCCAGCAGGATCGACAGGCCTGCGACCAGGGTGATGGCCAGCCAGAAACTGGCCAGGATGCGCCAGAACAGTGAACGCAAGTGCACCTCCTAAACGGGAAAAGCCCGGCCCGCAGTGATGCGGGCCGGGCACGGGGCGGACAGCTTACTGGGCCTTGGCGCCTTTTTCAGCTTTCCAGGCCTGGAACTCCTGCCACTCGGCTTTCTTGGCGGCGCGTTCTTTTTGCAGTTCATCGAACTTCTTCTGCTGGTCAGGCGTGAGCAACTTGCGCACTGCGCTGTCGGTCTTGTCGCGGCTGGCTTGCAGTTCATCCTTCATGGCTTTCTGGTCGGCGGCCGGCAGCTTGGACAGGTAGCGCTCGGTAATGTCGCGGCGCTGCTGCATTTGCTCGCCCATCAGCTTGCCAATCTGCTGGCGCTGATCGCGGCTCAGGTCCAGTTGGTGGAAAGGCGCATCACCGCGATGATGCGGGCCGTCGTGGCGCGGGCCGCCGTCAGGCATTGCCATGGCCACGGTCGGCAAAGCGGCAGCGAACATCAGGGCGATAAGGGTCTTGCGCATGGTGTCTCTCCTTTCATAGGCCGGTGATTACCGGATGAACACAGTCTAGGGAGATCACCGTCAAGCGCAGTCAGGGGATGGTAAAGGCAAAGTAAAGATGATGGGGCGGTGCAGCCGCGGCCTTGTGCCGCGCAGGGGGGGGCGCACAGCGGCCCCGGTGTGTTTACAGGCAGTAGTAATAGCCACGGCTACGCAACGCCACAATGCGTGGCCGGCCATCGGCGTGGGGGCCGATCTTCTTGCGCAGGTTGCTGACATGCATGTCCAGGCTGCGGTCGTACAGGGTCAGCTTGCGGCCCAGGCCGATCTGCGCCAGTTCCTGTTTGTCCAGCGGTTCGCCGGGCTGACGCAGCAGCGCTTCAAGAATACGGCTTTCGGACAGGGTCAGGGTCATTTCCCGGCCATCGATGCTGGCCACGCCCCGCGCAGGGCTGTAGACCAGGTCACCCAGCTCCATCTGGCTGGTTGTGGCGGTGGGGTGGCTGCGGCGCAGTACTGCGCGCAGTCGGGCAGTGAGCTCACGCGGGTCGCAGGGTTTGGCCAGGTAGTCGTCGGCGCCCAGTTCCAGGCCGAGAATGCGGTCCAGCGGCTCGCCGCGGGCTGACAGCATCAGCACCGGCAGCTCGGCATGTTCGCTGCGCAGCTGCTTGAGAAGCTCCAGGCCGCTGCCGTCGGGCAACATCACATCCAGTACCACGGCAGCAGGGGCATGCTCAGCCAGGGCCAGGCGTGCGCTCTGCCCATCGTGGCAGGCACGCACGGAAAACCCTTCCTGGGTCAGCCAGCTGCCGAGCAGCTCGCACAGTTCCTGGTCATCATCAATCAGTAACAGCTCGCTCATGACTCACTCAATTCAACCATTGACGGCGGTGATTCGGTCCGCCAGTGGCAAAGATACCGCAGACTGATGGCCTGAGTATAACTGCTGGTAACGCGTGGCCCTCTTCGCGGGTAAACCCGCTCCTACAGCGGTCTGTGTCCAACCACCGAGATGTGTCCACCACCAATCTGTGTAGGAGCGGGTTTACCCGCGAATACGGTAGCGGCGGCAACGGTGAACGGCGGATGGAGATTGGCCAGCAGGCCCGGCCTCTTCGCGGGTGAACCGGCTCCTACGGGCGATCGCACAGATCCGAAGGTTTGTGGGTACCTTGTAGCGAAGAGGGCCGTGCCGTCTCAGGTCAAGGCAGTACTTGCTTGAACGGCTTGACCACAACCTTGTCGTACACGCCGGCAGCGATGTACGGGTCGGCATCGGCCCAGGTCTGCGCGGCTGCCAGCGACTCGAATTCGGCAACGATCAAGCTACCGCTGAAACCCGCTTCGCCCGGGTCGTTGCTGTCGATGGCCGGGTGTGGGCCCGCCAGCACCACGCGGCCTTCGGCCTTGAGCTGCTGCAGGCGTTCGATGTGCGCCGGGCGGGCAGCCAGGCGCTTTTCCAGGGAGTTTGCGACGTCGCTGGCGATAATGGCGTAGAGCATGTCAATCCTTGGGTTTGGAGATAGAAGGGTCATCGTGCAGGTGGCGCGACAGGTACACGCCTTGCGCCACCAGGAAGATCACGGTCATGCCCAGGCTGCCGAACACCTTGAAGTCCACCCAGAAGTCCTGGAAGGTGAAGGCGACGAACAGGTTGGCCGCGCCGCAGAACAGGAAGAAAGCGATCCAGGCCAGGTTCAGGCGCGTCCAGATGGCATCAGGCAGGGTCAGGGCGTGGCCCATGATGCGCTTGATCAGCACCCGATCGCCGATGAAGTGGCTGCCGGCAAAACCCAGGGCGAACAGCCAGTTCACGACGGGAGCTTTCCATTTGAGGAAGGTTTCGCTGTGAAAGGTCAGGGTCAGGCCACCGAACACCAGGCAGGCGATCAGCGTCAGCCACTGGCCCTTTTCCAGCTTGCGCTGGCGCAGGAACAGTGCGCCGTACACGACCAGCGAGCTGATGATCAGCATGGCCGTGGCGCTGTAGATGCCGCCAAATTCGAAGTGATGGCCGGCGACTTCCATGGGGCGCGGGTCGAGCTTGTAGACGATGAAGAACAGCAGCAGCGGGATGAAATCGATGAATTGTTTCACAATGGCAGCCAGAATCGGGATGTGACGGCATAATAACAAACATCGATTCCAGCGAAAGCGCTCCTCTATGAATGTTGATCTGCACTGTCACAGCACGGCCTCCGACGGCGCCCTGTCGCCTTCGGTACTGGTTGCCCGGGCTCATGAGCACGGGGTGCAAGCGCTGGCACTGACCGACCATGACACCCTCGAAGGCCTGCCTGAAGCGCGCCAGGCCTGCGTTGACCTGGGTATGCGCTGGGTCAGCGGGGTGGAGCTGTCCTGCACGTGGGGCGGCGCGACCATCCATGTGCTGGGTTATGACTTCCCGCTCGACGCACCGCCATTGCTGGCGGCGATTCAAGCGCTGCACCACGGCCGCTGGCTGCGTGCCGAAGAAATCGACAAACGGCTGGCGGCCAAGGGCATGCCCGGCACACTCGAAGGCGCGCGCGCCGTGCAGCACGAGCTAGGTGACAGCGGCAATGCCCCGGCGCGGCCGCATTTTGCCGAATATCTGGTGCGGGCCGGGCACGTCAAGGACCGTGGTGAAGCGTTTCGCAAGTGGCTGGGCGCCGGCAAGCTGGGCGACGTCAAGCAGCACTGGCCGACGCTCGACGAAACCGTTGCCACGCTGAGAGAGTCCAACGCCTGGGTGAGCCTGGCGCATCCCATGCATTACGACCTGACCCGCAGCAAGCGCAGGCGGCTGATTGCCGACTATATTCAGGCAGGAGGGCAGGCGCTTGAAGTGGTAAACGGGATGATGCCTGCCGAGCAAGTGGGCACCATGTCCATTCTTGCCCGTGAGTTCGGCCTGCTGGCAAGCGCTGGCAGTGACTTCCACGGCCCCGGCACCTGGGGCGAGATCGGTGCCTATCGGCCTTTGCCCGAGGATCTGCCACCTTTGTGGCGTCGATTCAGCCATGAACAGCCTTTGGCGCTATGAACAGGACGATTACGTGAGCCAATTTTTCCAGATTCATCCGGAGAACCCACAAGCGCGCCTGATAAAACAGGCCGTCGAGATCATCCGCAAGGGGGGCGTGGTGGTGTATCCGACGGATTCGGCGTATGCGCTGGGTTGCCAGATAGGCGACAAGTCGGCAATCGAGCGGGTGCGGCGCCTACGCGGGCTGGACAAGACGCACAACTTTACCCTGATGTGCTGCGACATGTCGCAGCTGGGGTTGTACGCCAAGGTCGACACCGGCACCTTCCGCTTGCTGAAGGCGCATGTGCCGGGGCCTTACACCTTCATCCTCAACGGCACGCGTGAAGTGCCGCGCCTGCTGTTGCACGATAAGCGTCGCACCATCGGGCTGCGTGTGCCGGACCACGCCATCACCCTGGCCTTGCTGGCCGAGTTGGGCGAGCCACTGATGAGCGTAAGCCTGATCCTGCCGGGCGACAGCGAGCCGATGACCGACCCTTACGAGATCCGTGAACGGCTGGAGCACCATGTCGACCTGGTGATCGATGGCGGGTTCGGCGACCTCAAGGCGTCGACCATCATCGACCTCTCCGGCGACGAACCGGAACTGATCCGCGAAGGTTGTGGCGACCCCACGCCGTTCCTGGTCAACGCGTGAGCCAGCTGGAAGCGCCTGAGGCGCCGGCCGAACGGGTCGAGGAGCCTCGGCAACTGCAGTTGGCGCTGGTCTATGGTGAAGCCCTGACCGAGCTGCCGCTGGACCTGTACATCCCGCCGGATGCCCTTGAAGTCATCCTCGAAGCTTTCGAAGGCCCGCTGGACCTGTTGCTGTACCTGATCCGCAAGCAGAATATCGATATCCTCGACATCCCTGTGGCCGAGATCACCCGGCAGTACATGGGCTATGTGGAGCTGATGAAAAGCGTACGCCTTGAGCTGGCCGCCGAATACCTGGTGATGGCTGCCATGCTGGCCGAGATCAAGTCACGCATGCTGCTGCCGCGTTCCGCCGACGTCGAGGAGGAGGAGGGTGACCCACGCGCCGAACTGATCCGCCGCCTGCAGGAGTACGAGCGCTTCAAGGCTGCCGCCGAGGGCATCGACGAATTGCCACGGGTCGGGCGCGAGGTGGTGGTGCCGCGCCTGGAAGCGCCGCAGGCCAAGGTACGCAAGCTGTTGCCTCAGGTCAGCCTGGAAGAGCTGCTGATGTCCATGGCCGAGGTGATGCGCCGCAACGACCTGTTCGAAAGCCATCAGATCACCCGTGAGACCTTGTCCACCCGCGAGCGCATGAGCCAGGTGCTGGAGCGTCTCAAGGGCGGTGCCTTTGTGCCGTTCATCGCGCTGTTCGCTGCCGAGGAGGGCAAGCTAGGCGTGGTGGTGACCTTCATGGCCATTCTCGAGCTGGTGAAGGAATCGCTGATCGAACTTGTGCAGAATGAACCTTTCGCCGCCATTCACGTGCGGCTTCGCCCAGCGCCAGTTGAAGAACCCGATGAACCTGAATGAACCCCGCGACCTGGCGTCGCTGATCGAAGCCTTCTTGCTCGCTTCGGGCAAGCCGCAATCCCTGGAGCACCTGTACGAGCTGTTCGAGGAGGCCGAGCGCCCTGAGCCCAAGGTGTTCAAGCGGGCCCTGGAGGTGCTGGGCAAGTCGTGCGATGGGCGTGCGTTCGAGCTCAAGGAGGTGGCCAGCGGCTATCGCCTGCAGATTCGCGAGGATTATGCCCCTTGGGTCGGGCGCCTGTGGGAAGAGCGCCCGCAGCGCTATTCGCGTGCGCTGCTTGAGACATTGGCCCTGATTGCCTACCGCCAGCCGATCACCCGGGGTGAAATCGAGGATGTGCGGGGCGTTGCGGTGAACAGCAATATCATCAAGACCATGATGGAGCGCGAGTGGATTCGCGTGGTCGGCTACCGCGAAGTGCCCGGGCGGCCGGCGATGTTCGCCACCACCAAGGCGTTTCTCGACCATTTCAACCTCAAGAGCCTTGAGGACCTGCCGGCCTTGGCCGAGCTGCGCGAAATGGAACCAGAGCCGCAACTTGATCCGGATGATGCGCCGGTGCCTGCGCACCTGCAGGCGTTGGCGGATGCCAGCCTTGGGGAAGAGGAGGTTGGTGAGCCGAGAGAGGAGACCAGCTTCCGTAGCCTGTTGGTGGAACTGGATGCCATGGAAGACGGTTTGAAAACCGATTTTGATGATCTACGGGGAGAAGAGCCTGAGCCTCCGGTGGAGGAGGAGATCAAGGCACAGCCCTGATTGATCTGTTGCCTGTGCTGGCCTCTTCGCCGGCAAGCCCGCTCCCACAGTGGTATCACAGGTCCCGAAGGTTGCGCGTACCTGTAGGGGCGGGCCTGCCCGCGAAGAGGCCAGCACAAAGCCCACTGGGCAGAAAATCATGCCCATCCCCACAAAACCCTCTACCCTGCAGTGCGTTCCCCTGATGAACCGCGTATGATGCGCGGCCTTTTGGCGCGTTCGTCGCCAGAAACCTGTTTTCATTCCTACACCGGGAGGTGCCCAGATGAGTGAGCAAGACCTGAAAGAAACCGAAATCACCCCGCCATCCGGCGAAAAGCTGCAGAAAGTGCTGGCGCGCATTGGCGTGGGCTCGCGGCGTGATGTCGAGGCCTGGATCAGCCAGGGTCGCATCAAGGTCAACGGCGTCGAGGCCACCCTTGGCCAGCGCGTAGACCTGCACGACGCCATCGCCGTGGACGGCAAGCTGATCAAGCGCGAGGAGGCCGCCGAGGCCACTCGCCGGGTGATCATGTACAACAAGCCCGACGGCGAAATCTGCACCCGTGACGACCCGGAAGGCCGTCCGACCGTGTTCGACCGCTTGCCACGGCCAAAAGAAGGCCGCTGGATCAACATCGGCCGCCTCGACATCAACACCACTGGCTTGCTGCTGTTCACCACCGACGGTGAGCTGGCCAACCGCCTGATGCACCCGTCCTACGAGATGGACCGTGAGTACGCGGTACGTGTGCGTGGTGAAGTCGACGACGAGATGATCGAGCGCCTGAAAGCCGGCGTAATGCTGGAAGACGGCCCGGCCAAGTTCACCGATATCCAGAAGGCACCGGGTGGCGAAGGCTTCAACCACTGGTACCACTGCGTGGTGATGGAAGGTCGTAACCGTGAGGTGCGTCGCCTGTGGGAATCCCAGGGCATGGTGGTCAGCCGCCTGAAGCGTGTGCGTTTCGGCCCGGTGTTCCTCAACTCCGACCTGCCGATGGGCCGCTGGCGCGAAATGACCCAGGGCGAAATCGACATCCTCGCCGCCGAAGTCGGCCTGCAGCCGGTCGCGCTGCCAGCCATGAAGCTCAAGGCCAAGGACAAGATGGAGCGCCTGCAGCGCAAGTCGACCCGCCCGCTGGGCCGTGGCGAGCGCGTGCGCAACCTGCGCCCGGCCCACGAAGGTGCCGCTACCGGCGAACGCCCGGCGCGTCAGCCGCGTGAGGAAGCGCCGCGTAAACCCACCCGTGGCAGCACGGTGGCTGAGCGCCCGAGCGAGATGCGCAAGCGTCCGGGCAAGCCTGATGGTGACAAGCCGGCAGGCCGTGGTCGCGGCAAGCCGCGTGGCTGATAAGCCAGCGTGGTAATCAAGGAACCAGCCTTCGGGCTGGTTTTTTTATGCCTGCGGGAATGCGCGCCAAGCGGCCCAAGATATTGAGCAGAAAGAATTTTTCGGACGACTGGCAAGTTCTTGAGCCGCCCTGTAAAGAAAACTGTACGAATATGGCCGTTTTCAGTCCGCATTTCAGATCATGCCCGATCGTGTAAACAAACCTTGCCGGCGCTCCTGTGCCAAAGCCGTCACCATGGCGCCAGCCACCCTTGCCCAAACCCCCGTCCCCACGGTGTTATAGCCGCCATTGCCTTGTGCAGAAGCCCGCCCATAGAGCCGGGCTGACAAAACAACAAATGGAGGCGCCATGTACGCCGATCACTTCGCCTTTGAAGGCCTAAACCACAGGAACGCTGCGTTTTTTCCCGAGGAAACGATGCAACGCGTTGACGCCTGCGCGTTTGCAGGGGTATACAGTGCGCCGCGTTTTACCTGTGACCCTCTTGCGTACCGCGCACTCTTGATCACGCCTGGTTGACCCGCTCCGGCGGCACCTGAGGTCAAGAAACCCAAGGTAACCACCTTGCCCATTCCGCTGCGCCACGAGCGCGGTGGGTCCGATTCCGTCACAGATAAAAACAATGCAGGTGACTTCGTTCATGAGTGGACAAAACATGCATTCAGGCGAGCTAAAGCGGGGCCTGAAGAACCGCCACATCCAGTTGATCGCCCTCGGCGGTGCGATTGGTACAGGCCTGTTCCTCGGCTCGGCTGGCGTGATGAAATCCGCCGGCCCTTCGATGATTCTTGGCTACGCCATCTGCGGCTTCATCGCCTTCATGATCATGCGCCAGCTGGGTGAAATGATCGTCGAAGAGCCGGTGGCCGGCTCGTTCAGCCATTTCGCCCACACCTACTGGGGTGGTTTCGCCGGCTTCCTGTCGGGCTGGAACTGCTGGGTGCTGTATATCCTGGTGGGTATGTCGGAGCTTTCGGCGGTCGGCAAGTATGTCCACTACTGGTGGCCGGAGATCCCCACCTGGGTCACGGCGGCAGCATTCTTCGTGCTGATCAACGCCATCAACCTGATGAACGTGAAGTTCTTCGGTGAAACCGAATTCTGGTTCGCCATCATCAAGGTGGTGGCCATCGTCAGCATGATCGGCCTGGGTGCCTACCTGCTGACCAGCGGCAGCGGCGGCCCTGAAGCCACCGTGGCCAACCTGTGGTCACACGGCGGCTTCTTCCCCAACGGCGTCAGCGGGCTGGTAATGGCCTTGGCTTTCATCATGTTTTCCTTTGGTGGCCTGGAAATGCTCGGCTTCACCGCCGCCGAGGCCGACAAGCCAAAGACCGTGATCCCCAAAGCGATCAACCAGGTCATCTACCGTATCCTGATCTTCTATGTCGGTGCCCTGGTGGTGCTGCTGTCGCTGACCCCGTGGGACAACCTGGTCGCCAGCATCGACGCCTCGGGTGGCAGCTATGGCAGCAGCCCGTTCGTGCAAGTGTTCTCGCTGCTGGGCAGTGACGTGGCTGCCCACCTGCTGAACTTCGTGGTGCTGACTGCGGCGCTGTCGGTGTATAACAGCGGCACCTACTGCAACGCCCGCATGCTGCTGGGTATGGCCGAGCAGGGCGATGCCCCGGCATCGCTGGCCAAGGTCGACAAGCGGGGCGTGCCAGTGCGTTCGATCCTGGTGTCGGCTGCCGTGACCTTCGTCGCCGTGCTGCTGAACTACCTGATGCCGCAAAACGCGCTGGAACTGCTGATGTCGTTGGTCGTGGCCACCCTGGTGATCAACTGGGCGATGATCAGCTACTCGCACCTGAAGTTCCGTCAGCACCTCGACCGTACCGGCCAGAAGCCGCTGTTCAAGGCACTGTGGTACCCGTACGGCAACTATGTGGTGCTGGCCTTCGTGGTGCTGATTCTGGGCATCATGCTGATGATCCCGGGCATCCAGGTGTCGGTGTATGCGATCCCGGTGTGGCTGCTTGCGATGTTCGTGGTGTACGTGGTCAAGTCGCGGCGCCAGGTGAATGCGGGCGGTGCTGTTGAGACTGTGGCCAAGTAAGGCGCCATAGGCGGTATGCGAAAACCCGGAGTCAGGTGACTGGCTTCGGGTTTTTTGTTGCCTGTATGGGCCTGTTCGCGGGTGAACCCGCTCCTACAACCCTTGTAGGCGCGGGTTTACCCGCGAATACGATAGCGGCGGCAACGGTGAGCTGCAGGTGGAGATTGGCCAGCAGGCCCGGCCCTTTCGCGGGTAAACCCGCTCCTACAGGTACAGCGTTGCCCTCAGGTCAGGTGATCCCGGCAAAAATCAGATCTGCTCCAGCAACCACCCCCTGAATGCCCGCAGCGACGGCAGTGCCTCATTCCTCGGCGGGTAGATCAGGTAATAACTACGCTGGCTGGCAAACGCCACACCTGGGCTGTACAGCTCACCCTTGGCCAGTTCTTCCTCCACCAATATGCGCGGCACCAGCCCGATCCCGATCCCGGCACGTACCGCCTGGATCAGGTGCGAGGTCAGCTCGAAGCTCGGCCCCAGCCGCATCGCCCGGTGCGGCAGGCCATGATGGGAAAACCACTCGCCCCACGCATGCGGGTTGTTGGCCACATTCAGCAGCACCTCTTCACTGATCCGCGCCGGGCTCCAGCCTTGGCTGCCGACGCCGGCCTCCGGCGGCAAGATCACCACCAGCTCCTCGGCATGCAGGCGATGGCAGACAAGCCCCGGCAAGTCGTGGCTGGCCACGCCGATGGCGGCATCGATTTCGCTGGTGTCGAAGTTGATGGTTTCAATGCGTGAATGAATGTGCACCAGCATGCCTGGGTGAGCGCTGTAGAACGCATGCAGCCTCGGCAACAGCCATTTCGAGCCGAAGGTTGGCAGAGTAGCCAGGCGCAAGGTGCCTACCCCCGATTGATAGGCCAGTGCCTGCAAGGTGGCGCTGCGGATGCGCCCCAGTGCCTCGCTGAGCTCGCGCTGGTACAGGCGGCCGACATCGGTCAGCTGCACCTGGCGCCCCTCGCGGCGGAACAGGGTCAGGCCCAACTGCTGCTCCAGGGCCTGTACCTGGCGGCTGACCGCGCTTTGGGTCAGCGACAGTTCGGCGGCGGCGCGGGTGTAGCTTTCATGCCGGGCGGCGGCCTCGAAGGCCAGCAGCAGTGACATGGATGGGGTCAGGTGGCGGTAATTCATTCATAAAAGTCATTGATAGCGGCAGGATTATCCGTTTGCCCCTGAGGCGAAACTACAGGAACATTGGCCTATACGTCATCCCTGCATGCCTCAACCCATGCTGGGGCGACAGGGATCCCGTGATTTAGCCAATATCAAGAGGCCATCCTTCGATGATCGCCCAGCTGTCCACCGTTGCACCGAGCGCCAATTACCCCGAATTCCTCGAAGCCCTGCGCAACAGCGGCTTCCGTGGCCAGATCAGTGCCGACTACGCAACCCGCACGGTACTGGCCACCGACAACTCGATCTACCAGCGCTTGCCGCAGGCGGCGGTGTTCCCGCTGGATGCCGATGATGTGGCGCGGGTCGCCACGCTGATGGGCGAGCCGCGCTTCCAGCAGGTCAGGCTGACCCCCCGCGGTGGTGGCACCGGTACCAACGGCCAGTCGCTGACCGACGGTATCGTCGTCGACCTGTCGCGGCACATGAACAACATTCTCGAAATCAACGTGGAAGAGCGCTGGGTGCGGGTACAGGCCGGTACGGTCAAGGACCAGCTCAATGCTGCGCTCAAGCCGCACGGGCTGTTCTTCGCCCCTGAGCTGTCCACCTCCAACCGCGCCACGGTCGGCGGCATGATCAACACGGATGCCAGTGGCCAGGGCAGTTGCACCTACGGCAAAACCCGCGACCACGTGCTGGAGCTGCACAGCGTGCTGCTCGGTGGCGAACGCCTGCACAGTCTGCCGATCGACGATGCTGCGCTGGAGCAGGCCTGCGCCGCGCCGGGCCGGGTCGGCGAGGTGTACCGCATGGCCCGGGAAATTCAGGAAACCCAGGCCGAACTGATTGAAACCACCTTCCCCAAGCTCAACCGTTGCCTGACCGGCTACGACCTGGCTCACCTGCGCGACGAGCAGGGCCGTTTCAACCTCAACAGCGTGCTGTGCGGCGCCGAGGGCTCACTGGGCTACGTGGTCGAAGCCAAGCTCAACGTGCTGCCGATTCCCAAGTATGCGGTGCTGGTCAACGTACGCTACACCAGCTTCATGGATGCGCTGCGTGATGCCAATGCGCTGATGGCGCACAAGCCGCTGTCGATCGAGACGGTCGACTCCAAGGTGCTGATGCTGGCGATGAAAGACATCGTCTGGCACAGCGTTGCCGAGTACTTCCCGGCGGACCCCGAGCGCCCCACGCTGGGCATCAACCTGGTGGAGTTCTGCGGCGACGAGCCGGCCGAGGTCAACGCCAAGGTGCAGGCGTTCATCCAGCACCTGCAAAGCGACACCAGCGTCGAGCGCCTGGGCCACACCTTGGCCGAAGGCGCCGAGGCAGTCACCCGCGTCTATACCATGCGCAAGCGTTCGGTGGGCCTGCTGGGCAACGTCGAAGGCGAAGTGCGCCCGCAGCCGTTCGTGGAGGACACCGCAGTACCACCAGAGCAGTTGGCCGACTACATCGCCGACTTCCGCGCACTGCTCGACGGCTACGGCCTGGCCTACGGCATGTTTGGCCACGTCGATGCCGGCGTGCTGCACGTGCGCCCGGCACTGGACATGAAGGACCCGGCGCAGGCCGCACTGGTCAAGCCGATTTCCGATGCAGTTGCCGCGCTGACCAAACGCTATGGCGGGTTGCTGTGGGGTGAGCACGGCAAAGGCTTGCGCTCGGAATACGTGCCCGAGTACTTCGGCGAGCTGTACCCGGCGTTGCAGCGTCTGAAGGGCGCCTTTGACCCCCACAACCAGCTCAACCCGGGCAAGATCTGCACACCACTGGGCAGCGCCGAGGGGCTGACCCCGGTCGATGGCGTGACCCTGCGCGGCGACCTTGACCGTACCATTGACGAGCGCGTATGGCAGGACTTCCCCAGCGCCGTGCACTGCAACGGCAATGGCGCCTGTTACAACTATGACCCCAACGACGCCATGTGCCCGTCGTGGAAAGCTACCCGCGAACGCCAGCATTCGCCCAAGGGCCGCGCCTCGCTGATGCGCGAGTGGTTGCGCCTGCAGGGCGAGGCGAACATCGATGTGCTGGCTGCGGCGCGCAACAAGGTGTCGTGGCTCAAGGGCCTGCCGGCGCGTCTGCGCAACAACCGCGCGCGCAGCCAAGGCCAGGAAGACTTCTCCCATGAAGTGTACGACGCCATGGCCGGCTGCCTGGCGTGCAAGTCGTGCGCCGGGCAGTGCCCGATCAAGGTCAATGTGCCGGATTTCCGCTCGCGCTTCCTCGAGCTGTACCACGGTCGCTACCAGCGCCCGCTGCGTGACTACCTGATCGGCTCGCTCGAGTTCACCATTCCCTACCTGGCGCACGCGCCGGGGCTGTACAACGCGGTGATGGGCTCGAAGTGGGTGAGCCAGCTGCTGGCCGACAAGGTGGGCATGGTCGACAGCCCGCTGATCAGCCGCTTCAACTTCCAGGCTACCCTGACCCGTTGCCGCGTCGGCGTGGCCACGGTGCCGGCCCTGCGCGAGCTGACCCCGGCCCAGCGCGAGCGCAGCATCGTGCTGGTGCAGGACGCCTTCACCCGCTACTTCGAAACGCCGCTGCTGTCGGCCTTCATCGACCTTGCCCACCGCCTGGGCCACCGGGTATTCCTGGCGCCGTACAGCGCCAACGGCAAGCCGTTGCACGTACAGGGTTTCCTTGGCGCATTTGCCAAGGCAGCGATCCGCAACGCCACGCAGCTCAGGGCCCTGGCCGATTGCGGTGTGCCGCTGGTGGGGTTGGACCCAGCGATGACGCTTGTGTATCGCCAGGAGTACCAGAAGGTGCCAGGCCTGGAGGGTTGCCCGCAGGTGCTGCTGCCGCAGGAATGGTTGATGGATGTGCTGCCCGAGCAGGCGCCTACCGCACCGGGCAGCTTCCGCCTGATGGCGCACTGCACCGAGAAGACCAACGTGCCGGCCAGCACCCGGCAGTGGGAGCAGGTGTTCGCCCGTCTGGGGCTGAAGCTGGTGACCGAGGCCACGGGTTGCTGCGGTATGTCCGGTACCTATGGGCATGAAGCCCGCAACCAGGAAACCTCGCGGACCATATTCGAGCAGAGCTGGGCGACCAAGCTGGACAAGGAAGGGGAGCCGCTGGCGACCGGTTACTCGTGCCGTAGCCAGGTCAAGCGCATGACCGAGCGGAAGATGCGTCACCCGCTTGAGGTGGTGTTGCAGTACGCTCAGCGCTAAGGTTCAGGGCCTTTGGGGGCTGCTTTGCAGCCCTTCGCGGGTAAACCCGCTCCTACGGGGGAGCGTGCAAGCCAGGCTGGCGCGTCAACCCTGCAGGCCCAGGGTTATCCGCGAAGAGGCCGGCACCGGCTTTCAGGCTTCTGTTGTACGGTCCCTGTCCCGACGCCCCTGGCGGTACAAATAGAGGCTCAATACCAACCCACACGCTGCCGCAGCCGCCGCGAACAGAAACATCGAAGCAAAGCCGAAGCCCGCCGCCACCGCACCGACCAAGGGCCCAGTGACCCCCAGTGACAGGTCAATGAACAGCGAATACGCCCCCACCGCCGCCCCGCGGTTAGCTGCCGACACTTGGTTTACTGCCTCCACACCCAATGCCGGAAACACCAGCGAGAAACCAAAACCGCTCAATGCAGCCCCCGCCAAGGCCAGTTCGGCGTTGGGTGCCAGCCACAGCATCAACAGCCCGAGCGTTTCCACCGACAGGCAGGCGATCGCCACCCTGAATCCCCCGATGCGATTGATCAGGTTGCCAAAGAGCAGCCGTGCACTGATGAAACTGGCGCCGAACAGGCTAAGGGTCAGCGCCGCATTGGCCCACCCTCGGCTTGCATAGTAAAGGGTGATGAAGGTGGCGATGGTGCCAAAGCCGATCGAACCCAGGGCAAGCCCCGAGCCATGCGGGAATACCTTGCCCAGCACCCGCAGGAACGGCAGGCGTACACCAATGACGATGGGTGCGGCTTGCTTGGGCCAGGCCAGCAGCAAACCGAGTACGCACAGCAGGATGATGCCCACACCCATGCTCCACAGCCCGAGACCCTTGACCATCAGTACGCCCAGTGGGGCGCCGATGGCCAGCGCACCATAGCTGGCGATGCCGTTCCAGGAGATGACCTTGGCCGTGTTTGCAGCACCCACCCGGCCAATGCCCCAGCCGATCGCACCCGAGCCCACCAGGCTTTCTGCGCTACCCAGCACCAGGCGGCCGACCAGCAGGCAAGCCAGGCTCAGCCAGGGCAGGTGAGTGAGGAAGGCGCAGGCCAGCATGAATACCCCGCTAAGCCCGCAACCGGCCAGGCCGTACATGACCGCCTTCTTGCTGCCGTGGTTGTCGATGATACGGCTGGCGCCAGGGCGGCTGAGCAACGTCGCGAGGTACTGCACGCTGATAGCCAGGCCGGCGACCACGGCACTGAAACCCAGGTCGTTGTGCACATAGCCGGGCAAAACGGCCAGGGGGATGCCGATGTTCAGGTAGCCGATGAAGGTGAACAGGACGATGGAGACGACTTGCCCAGTGACGGCAAGGGACGTGGGACTGCGTGCTGGCATTGGGGATCCGTTGCTGCGGTAAGGATGGCGGTGTGTGCCGCCATCTTAACCACAGCAAGGGTATTTGCGGGCGAAGCTGTCAGCCTGTAGTCAGTTGGTGTAATCGAGCATCCAGGTCACACTGAACTCGGCTTGCGGGTAATCCAGCCGCAAGCGCGGCAGGACGAAGCCGCCACAGGAGCGACAGGAGTCGAGCATTGTGAAGACATCGATACGCTCGACCTCGGTGTGGCGGTGAAGCAGTCTGCGGTTCAGCGCGCTGGCGATGTGTCGTTCGGCATCGAGATGTCGCTTATGGACGCGCGTCCACAGGAAATCTGCGCGCCGCAGGATTGGCAGCTCGGTAAACCGCGGGTCTGGCGGGAAAGACTGGTTAACCTGACGTGCATCGACATATTCCACTGCCGGTGTGAGGCGGGGCGTCGGGGTGATATCCAATGCGCGGCGGCCAGGGCTGCCTGACAGGGCGAAGAACACCACGCGGCTATGGTCCTTCAGCGTGACGCTGGCAAAGGCCAGGTTGACTGGGTAGAGGTGCTGACGCAAGGCAGCCATCGCGTTGTCGTCGAGCGACTGTGCACCTGCTGCCGGTGTGTAAGGGGTAGTGGCGCCGCGCGCAGGTAGCAGATCGTCCAGTACGCCAAGGATGTGTTGGCGGTCTGCGGCGCTGGTGCTGTGGAACTGCCTCCAGATCGGGATTATCTCCCGGTTCAACGCTGCAATGCCGCGACTGGCGGGGCCCGCCAAAGCGTCCTGGGCCGTGCTCTGCGTGAGAATGTTGCGCGCGTATGCCGGGAGCAGGCGCGACTCCATGGCTTCGATGAACTGCAGGTAGGGCGAGGGGCGGCGGGGCTGCCATGTTCGCCCTTGTTCTATCCAGTCGCGCAGCAATCTGGCCACGTTATCGATATCGCGCTGCAGGTTGGGACGCTCGGCGACGATGCGGTAGGTTTCGCTGATTTCCAGGTACCGTTCGATGGCCTCGTGGTCGGTGATTCTCTCGAACTTGCGACGCAGCCCTCTGGGCGGATGTGGCAGCGAAGCTGGCAGGGCCGGGGCATCCAGCAGCCTTGTCTGCCACGCCCAGGGCTGATGGGGGGCGCCATAGAATACCCCCAGATCGGCCTCGACGATCAACCACTGCTCACCGCGCCAGTCGATCAATGCGCCGCGCAGGGTGCGGCGGTCGGGGATGGTCCGCGCCAGCCCGCCCAGGCGCACGGGAGGGCAGTAGTCGGTAATCTGCCTGACTTGCTCGATCGGCATGTCCGCAGGCAAGCCAAAGCGTAGTTCAGGCGATGGGTCGACCACGATGCGCCTGTGGTACACGGGAGGCGAGATGACGCCAAGGCGTAACTGGTTTTCTTCGGCGGGCAAGGGCTTCAATCGCTTGGGGTTATTAGGGGCGTGTACGACGACCTTGCCCTCGCGCACCATGACCTGCGCCCAGATGTCGAAGCGCGTGTGCTGGGGGCGGTAACGAATCGGTACCGGCTCGATTCGCACGGTTTGGAAGGCGTGACTGACCTGTTGTCCGAATGCGGGTGTGCCGGCGTCATTGGGCAAAGGCGAGAAGCTCAGGGCCATTCGCGCTTCGCCGCCGGGGTAAGGCGGCGGCACCATGGTGGGCGGCTGGCCGAGTAGCGGCTCATGCGCAACCCGACGTAGCAGCCCCGAGGTGTTCGGTGTTTGAAGGCGATAGGCGGCGCCATGAATGATTGCATCGACCGTGGCATTGTCGCGGGGGATCAGTGTGGCTGTCTCGGGCAGCTCGCGTGGCACCGGACCATGGCTGCCGGGTATCTGGTCAAGTAGTACGGCATCGGGCGTCTGGCCCGGGAGTACCCTTCGCTGCGTCATGAGTTCCCGGGATTCGGGGGCGACCATCGTCAGTTCGGGCGCGCTGCGCCAGCGCTTGGGCGGGGTAATGCGCTCGCTGAAGTCGGGCGTGATGGGGATGCTGCTCCAGCGTCGGGCGGCACGCGCGGCGTTCAGGCGTGCGGTGTTGGCGCTTTGGCCCAGCACGCCGGGAAGCTTGGCCAATGGTTTGAAGGCCCGTCCACCGAGCGTGACTGCCGCGCCTTTCAGCGCGGCGATGTCCAGGACGCAAGCCAGGGCATCGCTGCCATCCTCTGGGTTCAGGCAACTCAAGCCCGGTATCAGGTTGGAAAACAACCGTTGCAAGTAGCGCCCAGTGCTCACGGACTGGCGCCTGGCCAGGAATTGTTCATGCGGGGTAGCGCCTTTGCCCAGTGCATGCAAAGCATCCCGATTGCCCAAGGCGATATCGCTGGCGTAATGCCTGGCCAGTGAGTCGAGGCGATCTTGCGTGGGGGCGATGAGCACGGGTCGCAAGGCAGGAAAGTCAGCAGCGATCCACGGCAGTCGTGATTGGTTGTATTCGCTGTAGAGCAGCGTCAATTGCTCGGCCAGGCGCGTCGGCGCTGTGTGGGTAACGAAGTGGGCTTGCCAGTGCAGCCGTTCGGGGAACAGCTCGTAAAGCCAATCGCCCTCTGTGCCGGGGGCATGTACGACGAAACCCTGGGTGGCCGTCTGCATGTGCCAGTCCGCTCTGGGGCTGGAGCCGTACTCAGGTCGGTTATCAGGGCCCACGTAGATCGGCCAGGTCACGGCATAGGCGGTCCAGTGGCCATCACGCAGGCGGTCCTTGATATCTTCCGGCAGGTGGCTCAAGCAGCGGTGCAGGATAGCTTGATAGACGTTGATGGCACGCTGTTCCCAAGCGCCGAAGGCCACTTCATACCAGGCGGTCACGTCCGGCAAGCGGGGATTGCCTCGGTAGCCTGCGCCATGGTCAAGGTACATCAGCAGGTGCACCTGGCCATCCGCATTGCGCGACTCTGGCGCTATCCGGCTCTGGAGCAACTGACGACGCGCCTCCTCGAAGCGGTCCGGGAGATCATTGAGGCTTTCAACGTCCCTGACCGCCAGGTAGCGATGCAACGCCAATTGCCATTGCTGGTGCGACCAGGGCGGGGGGAGTTCGAATGATCCGCGCAAGGGGGCCCACACCGCCAGCGTCTGGCGCAGTGCTTCTTCGGGAACGGGGTCATTCTCTTGCAGGGCCTGGCGCATGACCTCTTCTGCGTTGTCGAAGGTCATCGGTTGCTGGCGGGCGCTGAGTATCAGGGCTCCCTGACGGACGCTGGCCCAGCGCAGGTCGGGCTCGAAGCTGAAATCGGCCGGGTAGCCACTGAGCAGTAGTTCGGGCGCGAAGCGGCGCATCAGCAGCTCACCGGCCAGTTGCGCAATCGCCGGGGTGCAGGCGAGACGGATTTGCACACTGTTGATCAGGTCAAGGCGGATTTCCTCAACGGGGAGCGTGGCATTGTCCGGGCTGAACAGATCGAAAGCCATGATCAGCCCCGGCTGGCGGTCATCGGGTGGGTACAACACGTCGATCAAGGTTTGTTCGGCCAAGGCCAAGTGATCGGAGCTGGCATCCCATTCTGCCGAGGCGGCCAGTTCGCCGGCCCATCGGCTGAACATGGACGAATGCAGCAGGGCGTCGAGCGCTTGCGCCGCTGGCGCATTCAAGGCCGGGCCTGGGAGAAACGCCTTTCCATTTTGATCAGGGGTTATGCCTGCCTCCCGTTCGCGGGCAGTGGGCGGGCGGTAACGCCTGCCTTGTGCATAGACTGTCGCACCGAGGGCGTTGAACAGGTGTACGGCAAGGTGAACACCGGCTGGAGGCTTCAGCAGGTGTCTGGCCAGTGTGGGCAGGTCCAGGTAGTTGTCCAGCACCAGTGGACGGGAGGCCGATCGAGGGGGCTGGGGGGTAGTTGGCAAACTGGGGTACAGCAGCAAGGCGGCCGCTACGAAGCAGTCACGCTGGGTCAGGCATACCCGGCGAGCCCAGAGTGCCTGGGCAAGGCTGCAACTGGCATAGGGCCATGGGTAGGGCAGGCCTTCGTTCAACCCGGCGATCAGTGAGGCATCGGTTGCCGTGATCACGATATGGGCCAGTTTTGCCTGCAAGGTCGCCACCAGGTTCGCCTCTACTTGGCTGCCGGCGGGGCGTCGCAGGGTGCGGTTGAAGTGCTCACGCGCCGGTTCACTGGCGAAAGCTGCGGTCAGTTGTTGGCGCAGGTCATGATCGCTCAGGTCGACGGGGAACAGGTCCGTGAAGCCCAGGGCCTGGTTGAAATGTTCGCGCAGCGATGTGGCCAGGTCCATTGGACCGGACAGGTCGCTGTGCAGGCGCACGCTCTCGGCGTCCAGCGTGTCTATCCGGGCGAGTAGGTCGGCGGCGTCAGTGATGGATGACATGGCTCTGCCTCTTTGCGGTTGGAGGCACGAGTCTGTGTGGGGGAGGGGCGGGGCAGGTGGTAGTGGGTTGTTACAACGTTGATTTTAGACGGTGTGAAAACGTGATGACGGGGGTAGCCCGCAGGTCAGCCGTTTTCACACAATCGGGGATGCGCAGTTATTCCTGGTCAGCGCTGGATTGATCGTCACCATCCTGCTCGGCGGCAGCTGCCGGTTCGGCGTGAACGGTCACGGATGGCTCTTCTGGGTTCAGGCTTGGGAAGGGAAGATTCGGGATTTCATGCATCTCGTCGTTCCTCGCAAGTGTGAGTGAAAAGTCTGCGCCAGGCGCGTTTGTAGCTTCAAAAAGCTGGGGCAGGATACACAAGTCTGGATGACAGTTTGGTTTTTTTCCCGGTCGTTTGTCGGTTTTGCGGGCGAACAGCGCACATATGCCCCATGAAAAAAGGGGCCTCTGGCCCCTTCTTTCTGGTGTTTACTTCCGGCCTTCAGCCGTTTCCGCCACTTTGTCAGTGCGTGCGCACATGATGAAGTCGTTGCGGTGCAGGCCTTTGATCGAGTGGCTCCACCAGGTCACGGTGACCTTGCCCCATTCAGTCAGCAGCCCTGGGTGGTGGCCTTCGGCTTCGGCGATTTCGCCCACGGCATTGGTGAACGCAAGGGCGTGCTTGAAGTTCTTGAACAGGAACACGCGCTCCAGCTCCATGTGGCCGTCACGTACTTCGATGTTCCAGTCCGGGATTTCGCGGATCAGCTCGGCCAGCTCTTCGTCGGTGACCTTCGGTGCATCGGCGCGGCAGGCTTCGCAATGGGCTTGGTTCAAGGCATTCATGAGGTGTTTTCCGGTTCGAGTTGTTATCGGCAAGATCGCTCAGGCAGCGACCTTGGGTGGAAACTTCGGTGCGTGCAGACCCAGCTGCATGGCTTTGTGGACCATACCCATGATGTCCTCGTGGGCCAGGTCGAACAGGCGCTTCATGTTCGGCAGCACGAAATACACCGGTTGCAGAATGTCGATGCGGTAGGGCGTACGCATGGCCTCGATCGGGTCGAAGGCCTGGTGCTCGGGCTCGTCAGACAGACTGTAGACGGTCTCTTTCGGTGACGAGAGGATGCCGCCGCCATAGATTTTGCGGCCTTGCGCGGTTTCCATCAGGCCAAACTCGATGGTCATCCAGTACAGGCGCGCCAGGTACACGCGTTGTTCCTTGGTCGCGGCGAGGCCGAGCTTGCCGTAGGTGTGAGTGAACTCGGCGAACCAGGGATTGGTCAGCAGCGGGCAGTGGCCGAAGATTTCGTGGAAGATATCCGGCTCTTGCAGGTAGTCCAGCTCTTCCGGGGTGCGGATGAAGGTGGCAACCGGAAAGCGCTTGCTGGCCAGCAATTCGAAGAAGGTCTGGAAGGGGATCAGCGCCGGAACCCGGGCAACCTGCCAGCCGGTGGTGGCACCCAGCACCTTGTTGATCTCGCCCAGTTGCGGAATGCGGTCATGCGGCAATTTCAGCTGGTCGATGCCGTCCAGGTACTCTTGGCACGCACGGCCTTCGATCACTTTCAGCTGGCGGGTGATCAAGGTGTTCCAAACCGCATGCTCTTGCTGCGGGTAATCGATAAAACCATGCGCATCGGGCTCGCGTGCCACGTATTGCGTCTGTTTCATGAGGCTCTCCTGGTGAGGGCTTTTCTTGTTATGTACAGGACATGCCTAAAGGAATATCCCTTCGCCAGCGGTTTTGCACGGGGGCGGGGCTCGGCCGCGGAGGGGGCCAATGCGGCTTTTCGTAACGATAATTTTACAAAACGCGGCAAGTGTCGGAAAATTCGAGGCATCTGGCTGGCGTAAACGCAGTTTTTGTCAGCTTATCTTTACGACTTTTCTGCGCGGTGTTGAAAAACATCAGCGCTTCGAGAGCCCTCATGCGTATCAAAGTCCATTGCCAGAACCGCATTGGCATCCTGCGCGACATCCTCAACCTGCTGGTGGAGTACGGCATCAACGTGCTGCGCGGTGAGGTCGGCGGTGATCATGGCAACGCCATCTACCTGCACTGCCCGAACCTGATCAACCTGCAATTTCAGGCCCTGCGGCCGAAGTTCGAGGCGATCGCCGGGGTATTCGGCGTAAAGCGTGTGGGCCTGATGCCCAGCGAACGCCGGCACATGGAGCTGAATGCGTTGCTGGGGGCGCTGGATTTTCCGGTGTTGTCGATCGACATGGGCGGCAGCATCGTTGCCGCCAACCGTGCAGCCGCGCAGTTGCTTGGCGTGCGGGTTGATGAGGTGCCGGGCATGCCGCTGGCGCGCTACGTGGAAGACTTCGATCTACCAGAGCTGGTGCGGGCCAACAAGTCGCGCATCAACGGCTTGCGCATCAAAGTCAAAGGCGATGTGTTCCTGGCCGATATCGCACCGCTGCAGTCCGAGCACGATGACAGCGAGGCGCTGGCCGGCGCGGTGCTTACCCTGCACCGCGCCGACCGGATCGGCGAGCGTATCTACAATGTGCGCAAGCAAGAGCTGCGTGGCTTCGACAGCATCTTCCAGAGCTCGCGGGTGATGGCTGCCGTGGTGCGTGAAGCGCGGCGCATGGCGCCGCTGGATGCACCGTTGTTGATCGAGGGCGAAACCGGTACCGGCAAGGAGTTGCTGGCGCGTGCCTGCCACCTGGCCAGCCCCCGTGGACAGTCGCCGCTGATGGCGCTCAACTGCGCCGGGTTGCCCGAGTCGATGGCCGAGACCGAGCTGTTCGGTTACGGCCCTGGGGCATTCGAAGGGGCACGGGCCGAAGGCAAGCTGGGGCTGCTGGAGTTGACTGCAGGCGGCACGCTGTTCCTTGACGGGGTAGGGGAGATGAGCCCGCGCTTGCAGGTGAAGCTGCTGCGCTTTCTGCAGGACGGCTGCTTTCGTCGGGTAGGTAGCGATGAAGAGGTCTACCTGGATGTGCGGGTGATTTGTGCAACCCAGGTTGATTTGTCCGAGTTGTGTGCCCGTGGCGAGTTTCGCCAGGACCTGTATCACCGGCTCAATGTACTGTCGCTGCACATTCCGCCTTTGCGCGAATGCATGGATGGTCTGGAGGGGTTGGTGCAGCATTTTCTCGATCAGGCCAGTCGGCAGATTGGCTGCGCCATGCCGCGCCTGGCACCGGCGGCAATGGACAAACTTGGGCAGTATCACTGGCCAGGTAATGTAAGGCAGTTGGAAAACGTTTTGTTCCAGGCGGTTTCGTTATGTGACGGCGGCGTAGTTAAAAGCGAGCATATTCGTTTGCCTGATTATGGCGTGCGGCAACCGTTGGGCGAGTTTTCGCTGGAAGGGGATCTTTCGCAGATAGTAGGGCGCTTTGAAAAGGCGGTGCTGGAAAGTTTGATGGGGGAGTTTCCCAGTAGTCGGGCCTTGGGCAAAAGACTGGGTGTTTCGCATACCACGATTGCCAACAAGTTGAGGGATTATTCGTTGGGCAAGTCGACTGATTAAATGGCTGTAAGTTAATAGCCTGTTAATCAGGTGGTGAATGCTTCGCGGGTGAACCCGCTGGTACCGCGCCACATTCATGGTTTGCGTGGTACCCGTAGGAGCGGGTTCACCCGCGAAGGGGCCCGCAGGCCCCCAATTCACAAGGTATCAGCCGTTAGAGCAGCCGTTCCCCATCACGCGGTATTCGAGAATGTGCGTTTGGCCCTTGGAGTCCTCGTAGGTCATGCGGGCGGGCACGACTTCGCACACATTAGGCACTTCGCTCATGGAAATGACGCGAGCAATGTCCAGGTGCTGCGAGTAACTGTACTGTTCAACCGGAATCTGCTCGGCATCTTTGGCTTCGCCGGCCATCGCCGCGCCGCAAAGACTGCCAAGTACCAATACCAGTAAAGCTTTCATTTTCTATTTACCTGTCTAAGGTCGTGAGGGGGCACGCGGCGCTTATGGCGCCGCGAGTACAGCGAGTTTTAACTATTGGGATTAGAGGGGGATTAACGCTTGCCTTCGTGGGGGCTGTTACCAGTTGTTAATCGCCTTGCCGTTGCTGGCGAGGTGAATTTTATGGCGGTGGCCGATGCTGAAACAGTGGGTGTTTTGATAAAGTGTTTTGACAGAATCTGTAACAATCCTGTGGCAAACCCCTCATTTTTTCGTCGGCAAGGCTGTAATGCCCGCGCCAGAGCGTTTTGCCGGAACGGGTGTACCAAATTACTACCAACGTCGAATGGCTTTTGTCGCTCTGGTACAGTTACAAACGGTTCCATACAAAAACAACTATTACACCGAGGTAACACAGATGAGTGCGGCTCCACTGTATCCCGTTCGTCCCGAGGTTGCGGCCACTACCCTGACCGACGAGGCCACCTACAAGGCCATGTACCAGCAATCGGTGATCAACCCGGACGGCTTCTGGCGCGAGCAGGCCCAGCGTATCGACTGGATCAAGCCGTTCACCAAGGTCAAACAGACCTCCTTCGACGACCACCATGTCGATATCAAATGGTTCGCCGACGGCACTCTGAACGTTTCCTCCAACTGCCTGGACCGCCACCTTGAAGAGCGCGGTGACCAGTTGGCCATCATCTGGGAAGGTGACGACCCTTCCGAGCACCGCAACATCACTTACCGCGAGTTGCACGAGCAGGTCTGCAAGTTCGCCAACGCCCTGCGTGGCCAGGATGTGCACCGCGGTGACGTGGTCACCATCTATATGCCGATGATCCCCGAAGCGGTGGTCGCCATGCTGGCCTGTGCACGCATTGGTGCGATTCACTCGGTGGTGTTCGGCGGCTTCTCGCCCGAGGCGCTGGCTGGCCGTATCATCGACTGCAAGTCCAAGGTGGTGATCACTGCCGACGAAGGCGTGCGTGGTGGCCGCCGTACCCCGCTCAAGGCCAACGTCGACCTGGCGCTGACCAACCCTGAAACCAGCAGCGTTCAGAAAATCATCGTGTGCAAGCGCACCGGTGGCGATATTGCCTGGCACCAGCACCGCGACATCTGGTACGAAGACCTGATGAAAGTGGCCTCCAGCCACTGTGCACCCAAAGAAATGGGCGCTGAAGAGGCGCTGTTCATCCTTTATACCTCCGGCTCCACCGGCAAGCCGAAGGGCGTGCTGCACACCACAGGCGGTTACCTGGTTTACGCCGCGCTGACCCATGAACGCGTGTTCGATTACCGCCCGGGAGAGGTGTACTGGTGCACCGCGGACGTCGGTTGGGTCACAGGCCACAGCTATATCGTCTACGGCCCGCTGGCCAACGGCGCCACCACCTTGCTGTTCGAAGGCGTGCCCAACTACCCGGACATTACCCGCGTATCGAAGATTGTCGACAAGCACAAGGTCAACATCCTCTACACGGCGCCAACTGCCATTCGCGCCATGATGGCTGAAGGGCAGGCAGCTGTTGAGGGCGCCGACGGTTCCAGTCTGCGCCTGCTGGGATCGGTGGGTGAGCCGATCAACCCTGAAGCCTGGAACTGGTACTACAAGACCGTCGGCAAGGAGCGTTGCCCGATCGTCGACACCTGGTGGCAGACCGAGACCGGCGGCATCCTGATCAGCCCGCTGCCTGGTGCCACCGGCCTCAAGCCGGGTTCGGCAACCCGCCCGTTCTTCGGTGTGGTGCCTGCACTGGTCGATAACCTGGGCAACCTGATCGACGGTGCTGCCGAAGGCAACCTGGTAATCCTCGACTCCTGGCCGGGCCAGTCGCGTTCGCTGTACGGCGACCATGACCGCTTCGTCGACACCTACTTCAAGACCTTCCGTGGCATGTACTTCACCGGCGACGGTGCGCGCCGCGACGAGGACGGTTACTACTGGATCACCGGCCGTGTGGATGACGTGCTCAACGTGTCCGGCCACCGCATGGGCACTGCCGAGATCGAAAGCGCCATGGTCGCGCACTCGAAGGTTGCCGAGGCTGCAGTGGTTGGCGTGCCGCATGACATCAAAGGGCAGGGCATTTATGTGTATGTCACCCTCAATGCCGGCATCGAGGCCAGCGAGCAATTGCGCCTGGAGCTGAAGAACTGGGTGCGCAAGGAGATCGGCCCGATTGCTTCGCCGGATGTGATCCAGTGGGCGCCGGGGCTGCCGAAGACCCGCTCGGGCAAGATCATGCGCCGCATCCTGCGCAAGATCGCCACCGGTGAGTACGACGCCCTGGGCGATATCTCGACCTTGGCCGACCCAGGTGTGGTGCAGCACCTGATCGATACCCACAAGGCGATGAACCTGGCTTCGGCCTAACCCCTTCCCGGCAATACCCCCTGTAGGAGCGGGCTTGCCCGCGAATGCGCCAGTTCAGGCTAAGCTGTCCCCTGACCTCACGCATTCGCGGGCAAGCCCGCTCTTGCATTGTTACCCGACAATCATCGGTTACCGTTCTGTCACCGGTCCTGCACAGGTTCGGGGCGCCAGGAAACAATTCCGGCCCGTTTCGGTGCATAGGAGTCAGCATTTTGTGCATCAAAGCACGCTGCACTTGCCGTCGTACAAGGCTTTGCCAATAATAGGCCCAGGAATTGCTAGGTCTATAGGTTCTATTTCTTGCGCCATTGCATATTCTGCATTGGCTGTCAACATCGCCCGCGGCGGTTTCAGGCGCTTCTATAAGTAGTTGTCGCTTTGAAGAAATATCGACTACCGGGCTGTCGTTAAAATGCCACTCACTCGCTCGTGGTATGCGGCCTTGGTCGAACCCTGCGCGGCTCGCGTTGTACTCATTCGCATATCGGGCAGCCGTTACCTGCCTTGTATTGCCCCGTACCGATGGAGTTACCTGATGAAGAAGCTCGCACTGCTTGGCGCCCTGGCGCTGTCTGTGTTTTCCCTGGTGTCGCAGGCTGCTGAAAAACCGCTGAAAATCGGCATCGAAGCTGCCTACCCACCCTTCGCCTTCAAGCAACCTGACGGCAGCATTGCCGGCTTTGACTACGATATCGGCAACGCGCTGTGCGAAGAGATGAAAACCAAGTGTACCTGGGTCGAGCAGGAGTTCGACGGCCTGATCCCGGCGCTGAAAGTGCGCAAGATCGACGCCATCCTGTCGTCCATGTCGATCACCGATGACCGCAAGAAGTCGGTCGACTTCACCAAGCGCTACTACCTGACTCCGGCGCGCCTGGTCATGAAGGACGGCACCACCGTCAGCGACAGCCTGGACGAACTGAAAGGCAAGAAGATCGGCGTGCAGCGCGGCTCCATTCACGACCGCTTCGCCAAGGAAGTGCTGGGCGCCAAAGGTGCCACCGTGGTGCCTTACGGCACCCAGAACGAAATCTACCTGGACGTCGCAGCTGGCCGCCTCGACGGCACCGTGGCTGATGCCACCCTGCTGGAAGACGGCTTCCTCAAGACTGACGCCGGCAAGGGCTTCGCGTTCGTAGGCCCGGCCTTCACCGACGCCAAGTACTTCGGTGACGGTATCGGTATTGCCGTACGCAAGGGTGACAAGGCCAATGTCGACCGCATCAACGCGGCGATCGACGCCATCCGTGCCAACGGCAAGTACAAAGAAATCGAAAGCAAGTACTTCAATTTCGACATCTACGGTCCAGACTCGAAGTAAGACGTCGGGTTTCACCTGTGCAATGGTGCAAACAGCAGAGGCTCTGAGGTTTGCACCATTTTTCATTCTCTAGGTCGAGGACCTCATCATGTTGAAAGGCTACGGGGCAGTCATCCTCGACGGGGCGTGGCTGACGCTACAGCTCGCCCTGTCGTCGATGGCCCTGGCCATCGTGCTCGGCCTGATCGGTGTGGCGCTGCGTTTGTCGCCAGTGCGCTGGTTGGCCTGGCTGGGCGATCTGTATTCCACGGTGATCCGTGGTATTCCGGACCTGGTCCTGATCCTGCTGATCTTCTACGGCGGGCAAGACATCATCAACCGGGTGGCGCCGCTGCTCGGCTACGAAGACTATATCGATCTGAACCCGCTGATCGCAGGTATCGGTACCCTGGGCTTCATCTTTGGCGCCTACCTCTCGGAAACCTTCCGTGGGGCCTTCCTGGGCATTCCCAAAGGCCAGGCCGAGGCGGGCGTGGCGTATGGCATGAGCCCCCGCCAAGTGTTCTTCCGCATCCAGGTACCGCAAATGATTCGCCTGGCCATTCCGGGCTTCACCAACAACTGGCTGGTGCTGACCAAGGCTACTGCGCTGATTTCGGTCGTTGGCCTGCAGGACATGATGTTCAAGGCCAAGCAGGCGGCTGACGCCACCCGCGAACCCTTCACCTTCTTCCTGGCAGTGGCGGCGCTGTACCTGGTGCTGACCAGTGTTTCGCTGCTGGCCCTGAAGTATCTGGAGCGCCGCTACTCGGTGGGCGTCAAGGTGGCTGAACTATGATCTTCGACTACAACGTCGTCTGGGAAGCGCTGCCGATGTACTTCGGCGGTTTGCTGACCACCCTGAAGCTGCTGGCGATTTCGCTTTTCTTCGGCCTGTTGGCAGCCATTCCGCTGGGCCTGATGCGGGTATCCAGGCAGCCGGTGATCAACCTTGCTGCATGGCTGTACACCTACGTCATCCGTGGCACACCGATGCTGGTGCAGCTGTTCCTGATCTACTACGGCCTGGCCCAGTTCGAGGCGGTGCGCGAGAGTATCTTCTGGCCGCTGCTGTCCAGCGCCACCTTCTGCGCCTGCCTGGCGTTCGGCATCAATACCAGTGCCTATACCGCCGAAATCATTGCCGGCAGCCTCAAGGCGACGCCGCATGGCGAGATCGAGGCCGCCAAGGCCATGGGGATGTCGCGCATGAAAATGTACCGCCGCATCCTGCTGCCTTCGGCATTGCGTCGGGCACTGCCGCAGTACAGCAATGAAGTGATCATGATGCTGCAGACCACCAGCCTGGCGTCGATCGTCACCCTGATCGACATCACCGGTGCTGCGCGCACGGTCAATGCCCAGTACTACCTGCCTTTCGAGGCCTATATCACGGCGGGCGTGTTCTACCTGTGCCTGACCTTCATCCTGGTGCGCCTGTTCAAGATGGCCGAACGCCGCTGGCTCGGCTACCTGGCGCCGCGCAAGCACTGACCGCTTTGTGAGAATCGACAGCATGTACAAACTCGAAGTCCAAGACCTGCACAAGCGCTACGGCAGTCACGAAGTGCTCAAGGGCGTGTCGCTGGCGGCCAAGGCCGGCGACGTCATCAGCATCATCGGCTCCAGCGGTTCGGGCAAGTCGACCTTCCTGCGCTGCATCAACCTGCTGGAGCAGCCGCACGCCGGCAAGATCCTGCTCAACAACGAAGAACTGAAGCTGGTCCCCGGCAAGGATGGCGCGTTGAAGGCCGCCGACCCGCGTCAATTGCAACGCATGCGCTCGCGCCTGTCGATGGTGTTTCAGCACTTCAACCTGTGGTCGCACATGACTGCGCTTGAGAACATCATCGAAGCGCCAGTGCACGTGCTGGGCGTGAACAAGAAGGAAGCCCTGGAAAAGGCCGAGCACTACCTGGCCAAGGTGGGGGTTGCTCATCGCAAGGATGCCTTCCCCGGGCATATGTCGGGGGGGGAGCAACAACGTGTGGCAATTGCCCGGGCGCTGGCCATGGAGCCGGAGGTCATGCTGTTCGACGAGCCGACCTCGGCGCTTGACCCTGAGCTGGTGGGTGATGTGCTGAAGGTGATGCAGGCGCTGGCCCAGGAAGGTCGGACCATGGTGGTGGTGACCCACGAAATGGGCTTTGCCCGCGAGGTGTCCAACCAGTTGGTGTTCCTGCACAAAGGCCTGGTGGAAGAAACCGGCTGCCCACGTGAAGTGCTGGCCAACCCGCAGTCGGAGCGCTTGAAGCAGTTCCTCTCCGGCAGCCTGAAGTAAAAGCTGCATTTTTGCACCAGAATAGGGCATGCTGCGCGGCGAGCGCAGCCTGACCCGGCGCACAGACTCGAACGACCTCAGGTTTCGGACCGCACCCTATGACCACCCAGCGAATCGGTTTTCTCATCTGGCCCAGCACCAGGCCTTTGACCCTGGCGTTGGCCGAGGAAGTGTTGCTGGTGGCGCAGCGTGTGCATCCGGATGTGGTCTACGAGTTGGTCTTCCTGCAGGCCGAGCCTGCGCAGGAAGGCGTCTGGCGGCTGCCTGGCGAGCCGTGGACCGGCCGCCTGGAGGGCTGCCACAAGCTATTTCTGCTGGCCGACGAGCCGCCTGCGGCGATGGGGGCTGCCTTTTCAGCGGCGCTCAAGCAACTGGCGCGCAGTGGTTGCCTGATCGGTGGTCTGTCGGCCGGGGTGTATCCGCTGGCCATGCTGGGCCTGCTCGATGGGTACCGGGCAGCCGTGCACTGGCGCTGGCAGGATGACTTTGCCGAACGCTTCCCCAAGGTGATTGCCACCAGCCACCTGTTCGATTGGGATCGCGACCGTCTGACCGCCTGCGGCGGTATGGCCGTGACCGACCTGCTGCTGGCGGTGCTGGCGCGGGATCACGGGGCGGAGTTGGCCGGGGCGGTGTCGGAAGAGCTGGTGGTAGAGCGCATCCGCGAGGGTGGCGAGCGCCAGCGTATTCCGCTGCAGAACCGCCTGGGCTCGAGTCACCCCAAGCTGACTCAGGCCGTTTTGCTGATGGAAGCCAACATCGAAGAGCCGCTGACCACCGACGAAATTGCCCAGCATGTGTGTGTGTCGCGTCGGCAGTTGGAGCGAATCTTCAAGCAGTACCTGAACCGCGTGCCCAGCCAGTACTACCTGGAGTTGCGGTTGAACAAGGCACGGCAGATGCTGATGCAGACCAGCAAGTCGATCATCCAGATCGGGCTGTCTTGTGGTTTCTCGTCGGGGCCGCATTTTTCCAGTGCCTACCGTAACTTCTTTGGTGCAACGCCGCGGGAAGACCGGAACCAGCGTCGCAGCAGCAGCCCGTTTGAATTGAGCTCGGCGCCGGCTGAAAAGGGCTGAGATTTCGGGTGGGTTCGGGGTGTATGCCTTGAGGTTGATGTTGGGGCGCAAATCGAGCGCCGCCCGCGCGGCGCTTCGCGGGTAAACCTGCTCCTACGTTTGTTTCGGGCCAGTTATGCCTGTGGCATTTGCGCGCGAACGCCTTGGCGCACACCTCGATATCCCGTCGAACAAACAAGGCGGTCGCGCGCGCCGGGCGCAGGAGGGACTGGCCCGAAACAAGCGTAGGAGCGGGTTTACCCGCGAAGCGCCGCGCGGGCGGCGCTCGATCTCCCCGCCAACGCATCAACATCGCCGTACATCCTGTCCCCTCACAATCCTGTGTGAACACCCGTTCACCCAGCCCCCCTCTCTCCCGTACACTGCGCGATTGCGACAGTGTTTGTCGCATTGCCGAAAGCCTTGTCAAAACTGGGTTTTGCGCTGTAACAAGTTGTCGCTTGGCCGCAAGGACAGGCGCGGATCAGTCCTTACAATCCCCCCATCGCTCGCCACTTCCAGGCCAGCGTTCCTCTTCAGGAGACTCAGATGTCCGTTGAGCAAGCCCCGGTGCAACGTGCCGATTTCGACCAGGTGATGGTCCCCAACTATTCTCCGGCGGCCTTCATTCCTGTGCGAGGCGAGGGTTCCCGTGTCTGGGACCAGTCGGGTCGCGAGCTGATCGACTTTGCCGGCGGCATCGCGGTCAATGCCCTGGGCCACTGCCACCCGGCACTGGTCAAGGCCCTGACCGAACAGGCCAACACCCTCTGGCACGTTTCCAACGTGTTCACCAACGAGCCGGCCCTGCGCCTGGCCCACAAGCTGGTGGACGCCACCTTTGCCGACCGCGCGTTCTTCTGCAACTCTGGCGCCGAGGCCAACGAGGCCGCTTTCAAGCTGGCCCGTCGTGTGGCGCATGACCGCTTCGGTCCGCAAAAGCACGAAATCATCGCCACCCTGAACAGCTTCCACGGTCGCACCCTGTTTACCGTCAGCGTGGGCGGCCAGCCGAAGTACTCCGATGGCTTTGGCCCGAAGATCACCGGTATCAGCCATGTGCCGTACAACGACCTGGAAGCGTTGAAGGCACAGATTTCCGACAAGACCTGCGCCGTGGTGATCGAGCCGATCCAGGGCGAGAGCGGCGTGGTGCCGGCCGACAAGGCCTACCTGGAAGGCGCGCGCAAGCTGTGTGACGAGCACAACGCTCTGCTGATCTTCGACGAAGTGCAGACTGGCGTGGGCCGTACCGGCTCGCTGTATGCCTACCAGCACTACGGCGTGACCCCGGACATTCTGACCAGTGCCAAGAGCCTGGGCGGCGGTTTCCCGATTGGCGCCATGCTGACCACCACCGAGCTGGCCACGCACCTGGCCGTTGGCACCCACGGCACCACCTATGGCGGCAACCCGCTGGGCTGCGCCGTTGCCTGCGCGGTGCTGGATGTGGTCAATACCCCGGAAACCCTGGCCGGTATCAAGGCTAAGCACGAGCGCTTCAAAACCCGCCTGGAACAGATCGGCCAGCAGTACAACCTGTTCAGCCAGGTGCGTGGCGTCGGCTTGCTGCTGGGCTGTGTCCTGACCGAGGCCTGGAAAGGCAAGGCCAAGGACGTGCTCAATGCTGCCGAGAAAGAAGGCGTGATGGTGCTGCAGGCCGGCCCGGACGTGGTCCGCTTCGCGCCAAGCCTGGTGGTTGAGGACGCCGACATCGACGAAGGCCTGGACCGCTTCGAACGCGCTGTGGCCACACTGACCAAAGGCTGATCCGCCAGTGGTCTTTTCGCCGGCCCGGCGCAGCCTCAGCTCGAGGCTGCGCCGGGCCGGCGATACCCGATTCCAGTGCAGGTGCCTGGGTGCCTGCCGTTTTTCCGTGCCGACGTGAATGGCCCGTATTCCAAAGGAGTGACACCATGCTGGTGATGCGCCCCGCGCAAATGGCTGATCTGAACGACGTGCAGCGCATGGCTGCAGACAGCCCCATTGGTGTCACCTCGCTGCCGGACGACACTGCTCGTCTGGGCGACAAGATTGCCGCCTCTGAGACATCCTTCGCCGCCGAGGTCAGCTTCAACGGTGAAGAGAGTTACTTTTTCGTGCTTGAAGACAGCGAAACAGGCAAGTTGGCCGGCTGCTCGGCCATCGTCGCTTCGGCCGGCTACTCTGAGCCGTTCTACAGTTTTCGTAACGAAACATTCGTGCACGCCTCACGCGAGCTGAAGATACACAACAAGATCCATGTGCTGTCGCTGTGCCATGATCTGACCGGCAACAGCCTGCTGACCAGCTTCTATGTGGCGCCTGAGCTGGTGAACAGTGGCTGGGCCGAGCTCAACTCGCGCGGCCGGCTGCTGTTCATGGCTGCGCACCCGGAGCGCTTTGCCGATTCGGTGGTGACCGAAATCGTCGGCTTCAGCGACGAGCAGGGTGAATCGCCGTTCTGGGATGCCATTGGCCGCAACTTCTTCGACCTCAACTATGCCGACGCCGAGCGCCTGTGCGGCCTGAAGAGCCGTACCTTTCTCGCCGAGCTGATGCCGCATTACCCGATCTATGTGCCGTTGTTGCCAGACCTGGCGCAGGAAGCCATGGGCCAGGTACATCCGCGGGCGCAGATCACCTTCGACATACTCATGCGCGAAGGCTTCGAGACCGAGCACTACATCGACATCTTCGACGGCGGCCCGACCCTGCATGCGCGCACCTCTGGCATCCGCTCGATCGCCCAGAGCCGGGTGGTGCCGGTGAAGATCGAAGAGGCCCCGGCCAAAGGCGGTCGCCCGTACCTGGTGTGCAACGGCCTGTTGCAGGACTACCGCGCGGTGTTGCTGGACCTGGACTGGGTGCCTGGCAAGCCGGTCAGCCTGAGCGTGGCAGCAGCCGACGCGCTGGGCGTGGGCGAGGGCGCCAGCGTGCGCCTGGTCGCGGTTTGAGGTCTGGCAACAGACGTTTCGGGGTTGATGCGTTAGCAGAGTTTCGCGCCGGCCGATGCCGCCGCACAAGGAGATAGCATGATCGTTCGTCCTGTACGCAGCAGCGATTTGCCTGCGTTGATCGAATTGGCACGCAGCACCGGCACCACCGGGCTGACCACGCTGCCGGCCAACGAAGAGCGCCTGGGGCATCGCGTTGGTTGGGCGGAAAAAAGCTTTCGTGGCGAAGCTGAGCGTGGCGACACCGATTACCTGTTCGTGCTGGAAAACGACGAAGGTCTGGTGGTGGGCATCAGTGCCATCGCCGGCGCCGTCGGCCTGCGTGAGCCCTGGTACAACTATCGGGTCGGCCTGACTGTCAGCGCCTCGCAGGAGCTGAAGATCTACCGCGAAATCCCGACGCTGTTCCTGGCCAACGACCTGACCGGCAACTCCGAGCTGTGCTCGCTGTTCCTGCGCAGCGACCATCGCTCCGGCCTCAATGGCCGCCTGCTGTCACGCGCGCGCATGCTGTTCATTGCCGAGTTCCCGGAGCTGTTCGGCAAGAAGATCATTGCCGAAATGCGCGGCATGTCTGACGAGCAGGGCCGTTCGCCGTTCTGGGAAAGCCTGGGCCGGCATTTCTTCAAGATGGAGTTCAGCCAGGCCGACTACCTCACTGGTGTGGGCAACAAGTCGTTCATCGCCGAGCTGATGCCCAAGTTCCCGCTGTACACCTGCTTCCTGTCCGAGGCGGCGCGCAACGTGATCGGCCGTGTGCACAAAGACACCGAGCCGGCGCTGGCCATGCTCAAGCAGGAGGGCTTCAACTACCAGGGCTACGTCGACATCTTCGATGCCGGCCCGGCCATCGAGTGTGACACTGCCAAGATCCGCGCCGTGCGCGAGAGCCAGACCCTGGTGCTGGCGGTAGGTACGCCAGGCGATGACGCGACCCCTTTCATCATCCACAACCGCAAGCGCGACGATTGCCGCATCACTGCTGCACCTGCACGGTTGGCCGCCGGCACCCTGGTGGTCGACCCGTTGACCGCCAAGCGCCTGCGCATGGGCGTCGGCGACAATGTCCGCGCGGTGCCGCTGTCGGCCAGCCGGGAGGCCCAGTAAATGACCACGCATTACATCGCAGGCAATTGGCAGACCGGCCAGGGCGAAACCCTGCAGTCGCTTAACCCGGTGACCCAGGCCGTGATCTGGCAAGGGCAGGGCGCTGACGCCAGCCAGGTCGACGCTGCCGTGCAGGCCGCGCGGCAGGCCTTTCCGGCCTGGGCGCAATTGAGCCTGGAGGCACGTATCGATGTGCTGGAGAAGTTTGCCGCGCAGCTGAAAGTGCATGCCGAGGCGATGGCCCAGTGCATTGGCGAGGAAACCGGGAAGCCGCTGTGGGAATCTGCGACTGAAGTCACCAGCATGATCAACAAGGTGGCGATTTCAGTACAGAGCTACCGCGAGCGCACCGGCGAAAAGAGTGGTCCGCTGGCCGATGCCACGGCTGTTCTGCGGCACAAGCCTCACGGCGTCGTGGCGGTGTTCGGCCCTTACAATTTCCCCGGGCACCTGCCCAATGGCCATATCGTGCCGGCGCTGCTGGCAGGCAACTGCGTGGTGTTCAAGCCCAGCGAGCTGACCCCCAAGGTCGCTGAGCTTACCGTCAACTGCTGGATTGCTGCCGGCCTGCCGGCGGGTGTGCTGAACCTGGTGCAGGGCGCACGTGAAACCGGTGTGGCGCTGGCCGCCAACCCAGGTATCGATGGCCTGTTCTTTACCGGCTCCAGCCGCACCGGCAACCTGCTGCATCAACAGTTCGCAGGGCGCCCAGACAAGATCCTGGCCCTGGAAATGGGGGGTAACAACCCGCTCGTGGTGGACGAGGTCAAGGACCTCGATGCGGCGGTGTATACCATTATCCAGTCGGCGTTCATTTCCGCCGGCCAACGCTGCACCTGCGCGCGGCGCCTGCTGGTACCGCAAGGCGCCTGGGGTGATGCGCTGATCGCGCGCCTGGTCGAGGTGTGCAAAACCATCACGGTGGGGGCGTTCGATGAACAGCCGGCGCCTTTCATGGGTTCGGTGATTTCGCTGCCGGCGGCTCGGGCGCTGCTTGCCGCCCAGGTTGAACTGGCCGCCAAAGGTGGCGTGAAACTGCTGGAAATGACTCAGCCACAGGCCGATGCTGCACTGCTGACCCCGGGTATTGTCGATGTCACCGCCGTGGCTGACCGCCCGGACGAAGAGTTTTTCGGCCCGCTGCTGCAGGTGATCCGCTACGCCGACTTCGATGCTGCCATCGATGAAGCCAACAACACCCAGTATGGCTTGGCCGCCGGGTTATTGTCTGATTCGCGAGCCCGCTACCAGTACTTCTGGCTGCGCAGTCGCGCTGGCATCGTCAACTGGAACAAACAGCTGACGGGGGCTGCCAGCAGCGCGCCGTTCGGTGGTGTGGGTGCCAGTGGCAACCATCGCGCCAGTGCCTATTACGCGGCCGACTACTGCGCTTACCCCGTGGCTTCGCTGGAGACCGCCAGCCTTGCCTTGCCGGCGACCCTGACGCCGGGCGTCACCCTATAACAACAGGTCACGGAGCCTAGCCGATGAAATCCTATGAAGTGAATTTTGATGGCCTGGTGGGGCCTACCCACAACTATGGCGGCCTGTCTTACGGTAACGTGGCTTCGCAGAGCAACAGCCAGCAGGCGTCCAACCCGCGTGAGGCAGCGCGCCAGGGCCTGGCGAAAATGAAAGCGCTGGCCGACATGGGCTTCAAGCAGGGAGTTCTGGCGCCACAAGAGCGCCCGGACGTGGCGGCGCTGCGCCGCCTGGGGTTCAGTGGTAGCGATGCCGAAGTTATCCAGCGTGCCGCCCGCGAGGCCATGCCGTTGCTGGTGGCCAGTTGCTCGGCCTCGAGCATGTGGGTGGCCAACGCCGCGACAGTCAGCCCCAGTGCCGACACTGCTGACGGTCGTGTGCACTTCACCGCCGCCAACCTCAACTGCAAATATCACCGCAGCATCGAGCACCCGACCACCAGCCGCGTGCTGGGCGCCATGTTCAGCAACGAGAAACACTTTGCCCACCACGCAGCGCTGCCTGCCGTGGCACAGTTCGGTGACGAGGGCGCGGCCAACCACACGCGCTTCTGCCGCGCCTATGGCGAGGCTGGCGTGGAGTTCTTTGTCTACGGCCGCAGCGCCTTCGACAGCCGTTACCCGGCGCCACAGAAGTACCCGGCCCGGCAAACCCTGGAGGCCTCTCAGGCTGTGGCCCGGCTGCACGGCCTGAGCGATGACGGTGTGGTCTACGCTCAACAGAACCCGGCGGTGATCGACCAGGGTGTGTTCCACAATGATGTGATTTCGGTAGGTAACGGCGAGGTGCTGTTCTACCACGAGGACGCGTTTCTCGATACCGACGGGGTACTTGGGCAGCTGCGAGCTAAACTGGCCAGCAAGGGTGGCAACTTCCAGGCCATCTGCGTGCCCAGGGCAGCGGTGGCGGTGGAGGACGCGGTGCGATCCTACCTGTTCAACAGCCAGCTGCTCAGCCGCGACGATGGTTCCATGCTGTTGGTCGTGCCGGAAGAGTGCCGCAACAACGAGCGGGTCTGGGACTATCTGGGCCAGCTGACCAGCCAGGGAGGCCCGGTGAAGGAGGTCAAGGTGTTCGACCTCAAGCAAAGCATGCAAAACGGCGGCGGCCCGGCCTGCCTGCGTTTGCGCGTGGCTTTGAAGGAAGCGGAGCTGGCGGCGGTCAACCAAGGCGTTATCATGACGGCCTCGCTGTATGACACGCTGCTGCAGTGGGTCGACAGGCACTACCGCGATCGCCTTGGCGAAGCAGACCTGGCTGACCCGCAACTGCTGGTGGAATGCCGTACGGCACTGGACGAATTGACCCAGATCCTGAAGTTGGGCTCGGTGTATCCGTTCCAACGCCAACCTTGAAGAGAGACTCTGTAATGACCGACGCCTTGCGCCTGATCCTCGAAGATGAAGACGGCACCCAGCTGGAAACTTCCTGCACCCGCTTTGCTGTGGTCTGGCAAGGCAAGGAAGTGTGGATTCAGCAGGACGGCCGTGGCCAACTGCTGATCGGCGTGGATGTCGAGGAAGACGACACCGAGTATGCCAACTTGCTGCTGCGCCCGATGGCCACCAACCTGGTCAGCCTGCAGCTGGAAATGGAACCGGCAGAACTTGGCGAAGACGACGATCACGTTCATGGCCCTGACTGCGGCCACCACCACTAAGGAAGTACCTATGCTCGCCCTTGGCAAATTGCTTGAGCTGACCCTCACCGATCACGAACCGGCCGAGAAGACCCAAGTGACACCCAAGGGCGCGCGTTTGCGGTGGCTGGGAGAGGGCGCGCTTGAAGTGCGTCCGGCTGAAAGCGAAGATTGCGGGCTGGACTTGCTGTTGTCCGCCGGCATTCATGGCAACGAAACAGCGCCGATCGAATTGCTCGAGCGGCTGCTGCACGGCGTGGCCAACGGCAAGATCAAACCCAGGGCACGGGTGCTGTTCCTGTTCGGCAACCCGGCGGCGATCCGCAAGGGCGAGCGCTTTATCGAACAGGACATCAACCGCTTGTTCAATGGCCGCCATGAGCTGTCCAGCGGCTTCGAAGCATTGCGTGCCGCCGAGCTGGAACAGTTCGCCCGGGTGTTCTTCAGCAAGCCGGGGCGCAACCGCCTGCATTACGACCTGCATACTGCCATCCGTGGTTCGAAGATCGAGCAATTCGCCTTGTACCCTTATAAAGAGGGGCGCAAGCATTCCCGTCGCGAACTGGCGCGCCTGGCGGCGGCAGGTATGGAAGCGGTGCTGCTGCAAAGCAAGTCGTCCATCACCTTCAGCGCGTTCACCTACGAACAGCTGGATGCGGAAGCCTTCACCCTCGAGCTGGGCAAGGCCCGTCCGTTCGGCCAGAACGACCAGGTCAACCTCGACAAGCTCGAAGAGCGGCTGATCCGCATCATCGAGGCTACCGAGCCAGAGGGCGAAAGTTCGCTGGATGGCCTGCAGCTGTTCAGTGTTTCCCGCGAAATCATCAAGCACAGCGACAGTTTTCACCTGCACTTGCCGGCGGACATCGAAAACTTCTCCGAGCTGAGCAAGGGTTACCTGCTGGCTGAAGACCTGGCCGAGATGCGCTGGGTGGTCGAGGAGGAGGGGGCGCGCATCATCTTCCCCAACCCCAAGGTGAAGAACGGCTTGCGCGCGGGGATTCTCATTGTGCCGGATTCGGGGCAGCGGCTGGGGTGATGGGGGAGGTGGCGCGCGTTCCGGCGCGCCACATGGGCTCGCTCAGTAGTAAGTGCGCACTGGCAGGCCCAGCTCCATTCGCAGCGCGTTTTCGTTGAAGGGTGATGGGTTGGTGTCGGTTGGCGCCGTGTCGGGGTTATTGTCGAAATCGTACAGAAGGCCGCTCGGCAGGCCAATTGCTTGCAGGTGAGCATTGTCGACCTGGATCTGCCTGCGATCGAGAGTGCTGATTGAACTGTGCCCAGGTACCGTCGTACCGTTGAAGGCGCTATACGCCTCGCACAAGCAACGGTAAAAGTCGAGCAGCGGCAAATTGTCGCTGCCCGAGCGAGTCAGGTTGAGTGCCAGGTCTCCGCCCTCGGCAGGCAAGCCGGCCACCCACTCCAGTTTACTGTCTCGTCGCAGGTAATGGTCGTTGTCGGTCGGGTCTGAGGTGTAGACGTCGAAACGGGTGGCTAGAGGTGTTTCGGTAACCCTTATCCACGACCGTTTTGCCAGCTGTGTCAGAAGTTGCTGGCCGCAATGTGTGTGGCAAAGAAAAACCAGGTGGTTGTGGACGGCCTGTTTGAAGGTGTCGCTGCCTCGTATGTCGAGTGTATTGCTGGCGAGTGCGGTGAGCGGGGCGGAGAGTGGCTGCTCGAAGCGGGCGTCACCCGCCTGGTTGCGAGCATAGATGACTGATTCATGTGGGTCGTCGACCAGAATATAGCCGTCGACTCCCAGGATATGACCGCCCATACCGCGGCTCGCCGAGCCGCGCTTGATGAATGTCAGCCCCGGGCCCACGTTGATCTGTGCATTGCCACTGCCGGTGAAGACCTCGGTGATGCCGCCGCCGGTGGTGATGTGCGCACGGCCCTCTGCGGCCTGGATGATCACGGGCGTCTTCACTTCCTCCGCCACGCGGACGTTGGCCTCACCCTTTGCCGTTCTGATGATGAGGGTCTGTCTTTGCGTAGGTGCGAGGACGAACCTCTTGTTGCCGACTGTGGCTTTCAGGTGGCAATCGTAGAGGGAAATGTCGATATCGACTGCCGAGGAATGGGTCTGAATCACCATGTGGTGCTTGCCCGGGATCTGGCCCTGATCGAACCATACCTGTTCCAGAAGGACGTCTATTTTGTCGTCCCGGTATTCGTAGAAACGATGAACGGCTTGGCCATCGATGGACGTGTCTGCCCGCTGTTGAAAACCGCTGGTCCTGCCAGAAATGAAATAGACGGGGTTGGGGTGCATGAGAAGGCTCGCTTGCTGTGAATGGGGGGCGGCAGTTGTCGCCGTGGCTAAAGCTAAAGGGTTGTGCAGGCGAGGAGTGGTACTTATCTAGGGACAAGGTGAATGAGAAGGGGGGCGTTGTGACAAGGCGCTGAACCGTATAGCCTCCACTTTGATGCCCGAGATGACGATTTCATGGCGATTGACCGTTTCGGGCGTATAAACACACTGCATCCGCCGTTCAGGCTGGATATAATGGCGCCCTTTGCCGTCGTTTCGTCGATGCGACGTATCAGCCCAAACGGCCGCCGTTTCCGTGGAAGAACCTATGAAAAGCGCAGAAATCCGTGAAGCCTTCCTTCGCTTCTTCGAAGAGCAGGGACATACCCGAGTCGCCTCCAGTTCGCTGATCCCGAACAACGACCCGACCCTGCTGTTCACCAACGCAGGCATGAACCAGTTCAAGGACTGCTTCCTCGGTGCGGAGAAGCGCGCCTACACGCGTGCTGTCAGCAGCCAGAAGTGCGTGCGTGCCGGTGGCAAGCACAACGACCTGGAAAACGTCGGTTACACCGCGCGTCACCATACCTTCTTCGAAATGCTGGGCAACTTCAGCTTCGGCGACTATTTCAAGCGCGACGCCATTACCTTCGCCTGGACCTTCCTGACGTCTGAGCAGTGGCTGAACCTGCCCAAGGAAAAGCTCTGGGTCACCGTCTACGCCACCGACGACGAAGCCTACGACATCTGGACCAAGGAAGTCGGCGTGCCGGCCGAGCGCATGGTGCGCATTGGCGATAACAAGGGCGCCCCGTACGCCTCCGACAACTTCTGGACCATGGGCGATACCGGCCCGTGCGGCCCGTGCACCGAGATCTTCTACGATCACGGCCCGGATATCTGGGGTGGCCCACCTGGCTCGCCAGAAGAAGACGGTGACCGCTACATCGAGATCTGGAACAACGTCTTCATGCAGTTCAACCGCACTGCCGACGGTGTGTTGCACCCGCTGCCAGCGCCGTCGGTGGACACTGGCATGGGCCTGGAGCGTGTCAGCGCCGTGCTGCAGCACGTGCATTCGAACTACGAGATCGACCTGTTCCAGAACCTGCTGGCTGCCGCAGCCAAGGCCATCGGTTGCAGCAATGACGGCCAGGCCTCGCTGAAAGTGGTCGCCGACCACATCCGTTCGTGCGGCTTCCTGATTGCCGACGGCGTGCTGCCGTCCAACGAAGGCCGTGGCTACGTGCTGCGCCGCATCATTCGCCGCGCTTGCCGTCACGGCAACAAGCTGGGCGCCAAGGGCAGCTTCTTCTACCAGATCGTTGCCGCACTGGCCGCTGAAATGGGCGAAGCCTTCCCGGAGCTGAAGAGCCAGCAAGCGCACATCGAGCGCGTGCTCAAGGCCGAAGAAGAGCAGTTCGCCAAGACCCTGGAACAGGGCCTGCGTATCCTCGAGCAAGACCTGGCCCAGCTGAAAGGCGACGTGGTACCGGGCGACGTGGTGTTCAAGCTGTACGACACCTATGGCTTCCCGATGGACCTGACTGCCGACATCGCTCGTGAGCGTGAGCTGACCATCGACGAAGCCGGCTTCGAGCGTGAAATGGACGCCCAGCGTGAGCGCGCCCGCTCCGCCAGCGCCTTCGGCATGGATTACAACAGCCTGGTCAAGGTCGACAGCGCCACCGAGTTCCTCGGTTACGACGCCACCGAGGGCCAGGGCAAGATCATCGCCCTGTACAAGGACGGCCAATCCGTTGACCAGCTGGGTGAAGGCGAGCAGGGCGTTGTGGTGCTCGACCGCACGCCGTTCTACGCCGAGTCCGGTGGTCAGGTCGGTGACAGCGGCTTCCTGCAGGCGGGTGCTGCACGCTTCGACGTGCGTGATACCACCAAGACCGGCGGCGCCTTCCTGCACCATGGCGTGGTGGCCAGCGGTGCGCTGCTGATCGGTTCGCCAGTCGAGGCCAAGGTCGATGCCGACGTACAGCACGCCACCTCGTTGAATCACTCCGCCACCCACCTGCTGCACGAAGCATTGCGCCAGGTACTGGGCGAGCACGTACAGCAGAAGGGCTCGCTGGTCGACAGCCAGCGCCTGCGTTTCGACTTCAGCCACTTCGAAGCGGTGAAGCCGGAGCAGATCAAGCAGCTGGAAGACATCGTCAACCGCGAGATTCGCAAGAACACCCCGGTTGAAACCGAACTGACCGACATCGAAACTGCCAAGGCCAAAGGCGCAATGGCGCTGTTCGGTGAGAAATACGGCGACACCGTGCGTGTGCTGAGCATGGGCGGTGATTTTTCGGTGGAATTGTGCGGCGGTATCCACGCCAAGCGCACCGGTGACATCAGCCTGTTCAAGATCATCAGCGAAGGCGGCGTAGCCTCTGGCGTGCGCCGTATCGAAGCCGTAACCGGTGCCGCTGCGCTGGCCTACCTGAACGCTGCCGAAGAGCAGGTCAAGGAAGCCGCGCAACTGGTCAAGGGTAACCGCGACAACCTGATCGACAAGCTGTCGGCTGTGCTTGAGCGCAACCGCCAGCTGGAGAAGCAGCTGGAACAGCTGCAGGCCAAGGCCGCCAGCGCCGCCGGGGACGATCTCTCCAACGCGGCCGTTGAGGTCAAGGGTGCCAAGGTCCTCGCCGCCCGCCTGGATGGGCAGGATGGCAAGGCTCTGCTGGCCCTGGTCGATCAGCTGAAGAACAAGCTCGGCCACGCAGTGATCCTGCTGGGCAGCGAGCATGAGGGCAAGGTTGTGCTGGTGGCCGGCGTGACCAAGGACCTCTCCAGCCAACTCAAGGCTGGCGATCTGATGAAACAAGCCGCTGCGGCGGTGGGTGGCAAGGGCGGTGGCCGTCCGGACATGGCCCAGGGTGGTGGCGTCGACGTCGCTGCCCTGGACCAGGCCCTGGCGCTGGCCGTGCCATTCGCAGAGCAGGGACTTTGAGATGAACGGGGGGATGGTCTAGTGGCCACACAGGCCACTCCCGTCCACCTCTTCATGTTGGATTGTTTTTTGGGGCCCTGTATGGGCTGAGGCACCATTGAAATGGCGTTGATCGTACAGAAATTTGGCGGCACCTCTGTCGGTTCCATCGAGCGGATCGAGCAGGTAGCCGAAAAGGTCAAGAAACACCGTGAAGCGGGCGACGACCTGGTGGTTGTGCTGTCGGCCATGAGCGGTGAAACCAATCGCCTGATCGACCTGGCCAAGCAGATCACCGATCAGCCGGTTCCTCGTGAACTGGACGTGATCGTGTCGACGGGTGAGCAGGTCACTATTGCCCTGCTGACCATGGCCTTGATCAAGCGTGGTGTGCCAGCGGTGTCCTACACCGGCAACCAGGTGCGTATCCTCACCGACAGCTCGCACAACAAGGCGCGCATTCTGCAAATCGACGACCAGAAGATTCGTGCCGACCTCAAGGAAGGCCGCGTGGTCGTGGTTGCAGGCTTCCAGGGTGTCGACGAGCACGGCAGCATCACTACCCTGGGGCGTGGTGGCTCCGATACCACCGGCGTGGCCCTGGCGGCGGCGCTGAAGGCTGATGAGTGCCAGATCTACACTGATGTCGATGGCGTCTACACCACCGACCCGCGCGTCGTGCCACAGGCTCGTCGTCTGGAGAAGATCACCTTCGAAGAGATGCTGGAAATGGCCAGCCTCGGTTCCAAGGTGCTGCAGATCCGTTCGGTGGAGTTCGCCGGCAAGTACAACGTTCCGCTGCGCGTGCTGCACAGCTTCAAGGAGGGTCCGGGTACCCTCATTACCATTGATGAAGAGGAATCCATGGAACAGCCGATCATTTCCGGTATCGCCTTCAACCGTGATGAAGCAAAGCTGACCATTCGCGGCGTGCCGGATACCCCGGGCGTGGCCTTCAAGATCCTCGGCCCGATCAGCGCTTCGAACATCGAAGTCGACATGATCGTGCAGAACGTTGCTCACGATAACACCACCGACTTCACCTTCACCGTGCACCGCAACGAGTACGAGAAGGCGCAGAGCGTGCTGGAAAACACCGCGCGCGAAATCGGTGCCCGTGAAGTGATCGGCGACACCAAGATCGCCAAGGTCTCGATCGTTGGCGTCGGCATGCGTTCGCATGCCGGTGTTGCCAGCTGCATGTTCGAAGCCCTGGCCAAGGAGAGCATCAACATCCAGATGATTTCCACTTCCGAGATCAAGGTTTCTGTGGTGCTCGAAGAGAAGTACCTGGAGCTGGCCGTACGCGCGCTGCATACCGCGTTCGATCTGGATGCTCCTGCCCGACAGGGCGAGTAAGGCGCTGCCTGGAAGGGCGCGGCTTGCCGCGCCCTTCGCGTTTCTGCTCGCCGCGCAGGTCCTGTCCTGCCTTGTGCGGCGAGTAACCGGGGCCATGGTCGTCGTCCGCGACCCGGGCCCGATATCCAAGACTGTTACCCCTGAATGTTTTGCGTAAGGAGAAAGCTATGTTGATTCTGACTCGTCGGTGCGCCGAGAGCCTGATCATTGGAGACGGCGAGATCACCGTGACGGTGCTTGGCGTCAAAGGCAACCAGGTGCGTATTGGCGTGAGCGCCCCGAAAGAAGTGGCAGTTCACCGCGAGGAAATCTACCTGCGGATCAAGAAGGAGAAGGATGAAGAGCCAAGCCTTTAATTTTTTTGAAGTTTTTTTCAAAAAAAGGGTTGCAAAGGTGAAAGAGGTTCTTTAATATTCGCCTCGTGTTGCGGTGAGGTGGCCGAGTGGCCGAAGGCGCTCCCCTGCTAAGGGAGTATACCTCATAAGGGTATCGGGGGTTCGAATCCCCCCTTCACCGCCATTATTTGCGTAGGGCGCTGTAAACGGTAGGAGCGCTAAGTAGTTATTTTATAACGAAAAGCTTCTTGCAAAAATGTTTCAGCGACCTATAATGCGCGGCAAGACACGGACTCATAGCTCAGCTGGATAGAGTACTCGGCTACGAACCGAGCGGTCGCAGGTTCGAATCCTGCTGAGTCCGCCACTTTTGAAGTGGCTTTGTTTGCAAGGCTGCTTCAATCAACCAGCGGTATCTGGTCTAAAACTGCCAATCGCGGACTCATAGCTCAGCTGGATAGAGTACTCGGCTACGAACCGAGCGGTCGCAGGTTCGAATCCTGCTGAGTCCGCCACTTTTGAAGTGGTTCTGCTTGCAAAGCCATTTCAGTCAGCCAGCGGTATCTGGTTTAAAACTGCCAATCGCGGACTCATAGCTCAGCTGGATAGAGTACTCGGCTACGAACCGAGCGGTCGCAGGTTCGAATCCTGCTGAGTCCGCCNCATAGCTCAGCTGGATAGAGTACTCGGCTACGAACCGAGCGGTCGCAGGTTCGAATCCTGCTGAGTCCGCCACTTTTTGAAGTGGTTTTGCTTGCAAAGCCATTTCAGTCAACCAGTGGTAATCTGGTCTAAAACTACCACCACGGACTCATAGCTCAGCTGGATAGAGTACTCGGCTACGAACCGAGCGGTCGCAGGTTCGAATCCTGCTGAGTCCGCCACACCCCATCAGAAAGCCCGCTCAATAGAGCGGGCTTTTTGTTTGTGCGTCAATGAATTCTTGAGCCTGTCGATCTACGCTCTTCTGTAATGATTGCGGTGTAGTCTGGCGCCGCTGAGCGGCCTCAAAAATCAAATGTGCTTTCTCATCCAAAACAACCGTCGCACTGATAGCTTCGAGCGTTGTCCCAGCTTTATCACGCAAACGATTGTTCTGGCCAAAAATTTAAGCGATCTGACAGCTTTAGCAGTGTATGATTGCGCCCGTCAGCCCCGCCGGGGCTTGTGGAAAACCACCATGGACTTACCCAGTAGTTACTCGCTAACACGATTCATACAGAAAGATCTGACCGATTGATTCCCTCGGCGTGCTCCGCTGCTGGGAGTGGAGTTCGCCTATGACCGAAGTAGAAGTTAAAAAAGCGCAAGAAAGCCTGCAGGATCGCCTGGCCCAGGTGGTCGAACTGCTGCATCGTCAGCGCATGGTCGAAGACCTGACCCATCGCCAGGAAGGCGCGCACAACGACCTGGTAGAAAACCTGGTCCACCGCCAGAACCTCGTCGAGCTGCAGCGCAAGCTCGATGACCTGCACCCCGCCGACATCGCCTACATCCTCGAAGCCTTGCCCCTGGAAGATCGCCTGACGGTCTGGCAGTTGGTGCGCTCGGAGCGCGATGGCGACATCCTGCTGGAAGTTTCCGATTCGGTTCGCCAATCGCTGATCGCCGACATGGACGATCACGAGCTGCTGGCTGCCGCCAAGGAGATGGACGCCGACGAACTGGCCGACCTCGCCCCAGAGCTGCCGCGTGACGTTGTTCACGAGCTGATGGAAACCCTCGATGCCCAGCAGCGCGAGCGGGTGCGTTCGGCGCTGAGCTATGACGAGGAGCAGGTCGGTGCGCTGATGGACTTCGAGATGGTCACCATCCGCGAAGACGTCAGCCTGGAAGTGGTGCTTCGCTACCTGCGCCGCCTGAAAGAATTGCCGAACCACACCGACAAATTGTTCGTGGTCGATTACGACGGCATCCTCAAGGGGGTGTTGCCGATCAAGCGCCTGCTGGTCAACGACCCGGAGAAGAAGGTGGCGGAGGTCATGGCGACCGACCCTGTCTCCTTCCAGCCCGAGGAAGATGCCTACGATGCAGCGCAGGCTTTCGAGCGTTATGACCTGGTATCCGCCCCAGTGGTGGACAAGAGCGAACGCCTGATCGGCCGTCTGACCATCGACGAAATGGTTGACCTGATCCGCGAGGAAAGCGAGAGCGAAGTCCTCAACATGGCGGGTCTGCGTGAAGAGGAAGATATTTTCGCCTCGGTCTGGCGTTCGTTCCGCAACCGTTGGGCGTGGCTGGCCATCAATCTGATTACCGCGTTCGTTGCTTCGCGAGTGATCGGGTTGTTCGAAGGTTCGATTGAAAAGCTGGTGGCGTTGGCTGCGTTGATGCCGATCGTTGCGGGTATTGGTGGCAACTCTGGTAACCAGACCATCACCATGATCGTCCGCGCCATGGCCCTGGACCAAGTGTCGCCAGGCAATACCAGTCGCTTGATGCGCAAGGAATTGGCGGTGTCGCTGATCAACGGCCTGGTTTGGGGCGGCGTGATTGGTGCGGTGGCTTTCTGGCTATATGGCAGCTGGTCGCTGGGGGTGGTGATGACCGCGGCGATGACCTTGAACTTGTTATTGGCGGCGCTGATGGGCGTGCTGATCCCGATGACATTGGCCCGCCTGGGGCGCGACCCTGCGATGGGGGCGAGCGTGATGATCACTGCTGTGACCGACAGCGGTGGTTTCTTCATCTTCCTTGGGCTGGCCACGCTGTTCCTGTTGTAAGCCGATCCGCCCTGTGGGAACAATTCCGCAGGGTAGTGGCCTTGCTGCCAGTCAGACGCCCACAAAAAAGCCAGCTTACGCTGGCTTTTTCGTATTCGCTGCAGCCCTCAGGAGGCGTCTGCGGCCATTTCCACATCGTGAGCGATGAGGGCGACCAGAGCGTTCTGCTGGCGGTGGGACAGTTGGCGGAAACGCTGCAGCAACTCGCGCTCATGCAGGGACAGTTCAGGGCTGTCCAGGCGCATGCTCAGTTCGTCACCCAGCGCACCTTCCTGGATAAGGCTCTGTTCCAGGCGTGCAATGATCTCGGAGTTCATGCTGCGGTGGTGGTTGCGCGCTACCTCGGCAATGCGCTCACGCATTCCGTCTGGCAGGCGGACGACGAACTTGTCAGCAGTGCGGCTCGAATAAATAGCCTGTTTCATTGGGCGCATATAAATTGACCAGAGTTTGGTTCAGGGGAAGCGGTTCTCAAATTGGCCGCACGGGATGGAAGTACGACCGTGGCGACGACAAAATGTTCAACCGCCAGTGAAAAATGGATGCTCATCTTGCCTCAAGGTCGCCGTTTGCTTGGCGTCAATTATGTGACAAATAGTGATCCGGATAAAGGCTTTATGCCAGTACCAATTATCAGAAATGAGCACTGGTTTGAAAAGTTTTACATGCTCTGGCTAGCCTGGCCGTCAGTCTTTTGCCGTCAACAATCGGTAAAACGCAGAAAAATGCCCGGAAAAGCCCTAGAATGCGCCGGTTCCCTCCATAGAGCATAGTGGCTATGCAACATGACGCAAGCGACCGCCGATCAGGGACGGGCCGGTTGATATTTCTGGTTGGGCCGTCGGGTTCCGGGAAAGATTCCCTGATCGACGCTTCGCGTGAGCAACTGGCCGCCGCCGGGGTAGAAATTGCCCGCCGGGTCATCACCCGTTCGGCCGAAGCCAAAGGCGAAGCTGCCCAAGGGGTCACGCCTGAGCAGTTTGATACCTTGCGTGCGCAGGGTGCGTTTGCCATGCACTGGCGGGCCAATGGTCTGGACTATGGCATACCCCGGCAGGTGGACCAGTGGTTGGCGGCGGGGAGGGCGGTGCTGGTGAATGGCTCGCGGGCTTATCTGCCAGAGGCCCGTCAGCGCTATCCGGATTTGTTGGCCGTGTTGGTCGAGGTCAAGCCTGAGGTGCTGCGCCAGCGCTTGCTGGCCCGGGGCCGGGAAACCGCAGAAGAAGTGGAGCAGCGCCTGGCGCGCAGCGCACGCTTGCAAGCTGCAGCCGACCCGTCGGTGCATGTGCTGGATAATTCTTCCACACTGGAGGCGGCGGTCGCCGCATTCGTTTCGCTGCTTCGCGATCAGGGCGTGCTACCGCGGGGATAGCAGCCGCAGAAAAGGATTACGCGAAAAAGCCCAGTTCAGGCATGACAAACGCCAGCATGCTGGTTAACATGCTGGCCATCCCGCTGTGCAGCGCTCGCTGCCGGTCGTAGCGTCTCAGTAGCTCAATTGGATAGAGCATCCCCCTCCTAAGGGGAAGGTTGCAGGTTCAATTCCTGCCTGGGACGCCATTCTCGTCATTCCCATGATTGTCTCCGTCGTCTTCGTTGCCGCCGTGCTGCTGTTGACAGCATCTGCGCTTGGCCAGCGCTGTCATGCATCACCTTCGTGGGCTAACGCCGCGCTAGATGCCAGCCGGTGGCGCATCAGGAAGTACCCCGCCACCACCAGCAGTACCGTCAGCACCGTGAACCAGAACTGGAAACGCGATGCCGGGTCGAACGCCTGGGTGCCGATGACTGCCAGCAAGGCGAACAGCGCAATGATATTGGTATAGGGGAACAGCCAGGCACGGAAGGCGTTTGGGGCGACCGCTTCGTGGCGGGTTTTCATGCGCATGGCCACGTGGGCGATGATGATGAAGATCCATACGACCATGACCAGGCTGCCGGTACTCTTGGCCAAGGTCATGAACAAGTCGCCGCCACTGACAAAGTGCACGGTCAGGATCATCGTGCAGATCGACAGGCTCAGCAGCAGTGCATTGATCGGTACGCCCTTGGCACTGGTGCGCGAGAAGAGCTTGGGCGCGTGACCGCGCTGGCTCAGCGAGAACAGCATGCGCGAGTTGGAGAACATGAACGAGTTCATCACCGACATGAACGAGACGAACAGCACCAGTTTCATGGCCACTGCCGCACCACCGAACCCGGCCAGGCTGAACAGCGAAACATAGGGCGAGGCCAGGTTGGCCTTGTCGGTCCAGGGCAGGCAAAGGATCAGGATCGACACAGAACCTACGTAGAACAGCATCACCCGCAGGATCACGCTCTTGATCGCGCGGATCACGTTTTGTCGCGGGTTCTCTGACTCACCCGCGGCCACGGCGGCAATTTCGCTGCCCCCCAGGGAGAAAATCACCACGATAACGCCGGCCATCACCGGTGACAGGCCGTTGGGCATGAAGCCGTCATGGGCGGTGAGGTTGATCAGGCCGGGGGCGGGAATCTCACTGTGCAGGCCGAGCAGGATCGAGACGCCCAGCAGCATGAAGATGAGGATGGTGGCGACCTTCATCGCGGCCAGCCAATACTCTACTTCGGCAAACGAACGCACCGAGTAGGCGTTGCTGGCCATGAGTGTCACCAGCATCAGGAAGGCGCCTGCCCAGATCGGTAGCCAGGGCAGGAAGTCATGCAGGATGGCGCCCAGCAATACCGCTTCCAGGGTGATGGTCATCATCGACTTGAACCAGTACAGCCAGCCGACCGCAAACCCTGCCCAGTCGCCGAGGTAGGTGTTGGCGTAGGTCGAGAACGACCCTGCATCCGGGTTGCGGCAGGCCATTTCACCCAGCATGAACATGACCAGGGTGACCACCAGGCCACCAATGAAATACGACAGTATGGCCGCGGGCCCTGCCGATGCGATCAGTGAGCCCGAGCCCATGAACAGCCCTGCACCGATCACCCCACCCAGGGCGATCATGGTGATATGCCGCTGCTTGAGGCTTTGCTTCAAACCGTGTGATTGCATTTCCTTGTCCTCTCTTATTTTAGGGGGGATCCGGCATCGTTCCCCTACGCAGGCATCGTCATGCGCCTGCGTCCACGCGTGGCAAATAGCTACCAGCCTGCCACCCTGGACAATAAGGCCAAGGACCTCAAACGAATTCTCTGCACAACATCCTGCCTATTTTTCCTGAGACCGGTCATGGCGCCGGTAGTGGTGCAGTTGACGAAGCCATGCACCACCTGAACATCGACGCCACCGGACGTCTTCAAACCGTTCAGGCTGGGGCGCCTTGGACGATCCGCGGCGCTCTCCTTACCGGCCGCTGCCACCCCCTCATACCGGGCGTGCCGCTTGTTGCTCTTCATCCAGGCCGCCGTCCACTTTGGCGATCTGCTCTTGCGCTTTCTCCTCGATCTTGCGCTCGATGTCATCTTTCATGCGCTGGGCGATCAACTCGTCGACCTTTGCTTTCAATTCTGGCGGCAGGGCGTCGTACTCTTCTTCGGTCAGGCCTATTTCACGCAGCAGTTTTTCCTTGATCATCTCGCCGGGCGACTTGGACATGAAGTCTTGAAACTCCTGCCGGGCAGTCTTGGGCGGCAGTGGTTCTCCGATGACCGGCTCGGTGGTCGCAGAACCCAGGTTTTGCAGCATCACCTTGAATTTGGCAAAGGCTTCTGCACGAGCATCCTCAGCGTTTTGCTGAGCGGTACTGCCCCCGCTCTGTTGTTGGCTCGCCGTGTTGGCGGTGGTTATTGGCGTGCGCAGCGGTGCAATCTGGGCCACTGTCTGCTCATCGCTGGTGTACCGAGGCTGGTGGAGTGTGGGCTGCCAGCTGACGCCGTTTGGGGCGATTATCATGTTTCCTCCTTGGAAATCTCGTTGGCAGGTACCAAGCGCAAAAGCCATGCCAGCGCTGTGCCGGTCGAAATCAGGGCGTTGGCGCTATTTCGGTTGCACTCGGGTGGGCATATGCTTGCCCGTGATAGGCATCATCTTGCCGCTCGCGGCAATCAACACCACTGTCGGCAGCCCCTTGATCGGAGCGCAGTTGCTGGGCATCAGGGAGAGCGTCCATGAGTCAAGACACCAGGCCGGTACCTGCCGGCTTCAGTGAACAGCAGTTGCACACCTTGTTCGATTTGATCAGCGATGGCATCTGGGACTGGAATGCCAATACCGGTTACGTTTATCGCAACCCGGGCTGGTACAGCATGCTGGGCTATGCCAGCCACTCCATGGCCAACTCGGTATTTACCTGGGAAAGCGTGATCCATCCCGAAGACTACCCACGGGTAATGGCCCATTTCGAGGCCTATATCAATCACCGCAACGAGCGCTACCGCATTGAATACCGTTGCCGTTGTCAGGACGGCAGCTACATCTGGATCGAAGACAGCGGCTACATCATCGCGCATAACGAGGACGGTTCCGTAGCGCGCATGCTGGGTGCGCACCGCAATATCGACGCTGGCAAGCGTTTGGTGTCTCAACTGGAACAGAAGAACCAGTCGCTGGAGTTTCAGGTGGCCGAACGCACCCGTGAGTTGTCCTGGGTGAACCAGCAGTTGCAGCGGCAACTGGACGAAAACCGTGAATTGGCCGAACGCGATGCGTTGACCCGTGTCGCCAACCGTTACCGACTGGAGAGTGCGTTGCAGCTGGAGTGCCAGCGCGCCCAGCGCTTCCGTCAGCCGTTGTCGCTGATTGCGATGGACATGGATGATTTCAAGCCGATCAACGACCGCTACGGTCACGCCCGTGGCGATGCGGCGCTGGTCCGGGTGGCCGAAAGCCTGCGCACCTGCTTGCGCGAACTGGACCTGCTGGCGCGCTGGGGCGGCGACGAGTTCGTCATCGTGCTGCCGCAGACCGCGCTGGGGGAGGCGCTGGATGTGGCGGCGCGCTTGCGTCAGGTGCTGGAGCAGGTGGAGCCGGTGGGTGATTGCAGGCTGACCATGAGCTATGGCGTGGTGCAATGGCGGGAAGGGGAGGACCAGCACGCGCTGCTGGCGCGTGCCGACAAGGCACTCTACAGGGCCAAGGGTACAGGCAAGAACGCAATTGCCGAGTAGCTAGTGTGGTGTTTCACAAATAACGACCATAACTCGCGGCGCTTTTTGCGCTCATGCGGCGTTGTCGCTCCTCGCCGTAGCTGGGCTACGACTCGTCGCGACGCCTTGCCTGAGCGCAAAAATCGCTCGCGAGTTATTGGCCGTATTTGCAAAACACCACACTAGCCCATCAAAGAGCGTGCGGTTTTCTGAAGGCTTAGATGGCCTGAATGAAAAAAGACCCGCAGCGCCTCTCGGCGCAGCGGGCCAAATCGGCCTCGGCCGCTTCAGTGTCAGATATGCAAGGCGTGGCCCAGGGCGCGCAGTGCGGCTTCCTGTACCGCTTCACCCAGCGTTGGGTGGGCATGAATGGTGCCGGCCACATCTTCCAGGCGCGCGCCCATCTCCAGCGATTGGGCAAACGCGGTGGACAGTTCGGAAACCGCCACGCCAACCGCCTGCCAGCCCAGGATCAAGTGGTTGTCGCGCCGCGCCACCACGCGCACAAAACCGCTTTTCGATTCCAGGCTCATGGCCCGGCCGTTGGCGGCAAACGGGAACTGCGCGACGATGCAGTCCAGGCCCTGCTGGCTGGCTTGTTCCGGGGTCTTGCCGACCACCACCACTTCCGGGTCGGTAAAGCACACGGCGGCAATCGCTGCCGGCTCGAAGCGTCGGGCCTTGCCGGCGATGATTTCGGCGACCATCTCGCCCTGGGCCATGGCCCGGTGCGCCAGCATCGGTTCGCCAGCGACGTCGCCGATGGCCCAGACGTTGTGCATGCTGGTGTGACAGCGCTCGTCGATGGCAATGGCGGCGCCGTTCATCTTCAGGTCCAGGCACTCCAGGTTGAAGCCCTTGGTGCGTGGCCGGCGGCCCACGGCCACCAGTACCTGATCGGCCTCAAGACGCAGTTGCCCACCCTTGCCGTCGCTGGCCAGCAGGCAGCCATTTTCGTAGCCCTCGACGCTGTGGCCCAGGTGCAACGCTATGCCCAGTTTCTTAAGCGACTCGGCCACCGGGACGGTCAATTCGCTGTCGTAGGTCGGCAGGATGCGCTCACGCGCTTCCACCACGCTCACCTGTGCACCCAGCTTGCGATAGGCAATGCCCAGCTCCAGGCCAATATAGCCACCGCCGACCACTACCAGGTGTTGCGGCAGGGTTTTCGGCGCCAGGGCTTCGGTCGAGGAAATCACCGGGCCACCCAGCGGCAGCATAGGCAGTTCGACACTGCTGGAACCGGTCGCCAGCAACAGATGCTCGCACTGGATACGCTGGCCATCGACCTCGACCTGCTTGCCGTCCAGTACCTTGGCCCAGCCATGCACCACTTTCACCCCGTGCTTTTTCAGCAGGGCGGCAACACCGGTGGTCAGACGGTCGACAATGCCGTCCTTCCAGGTGACGCTCTGGCCGATGTCCAGGCGCGGCGAAGCCACGCTGATGCCCAGCGGCGAGGGTTCGGTAAAGCGCGAGGCCTGGTGAAACTGCTCGGCCACGTGGATCAGCGCCTTGGACGGGATGCAGCCGATGTTCAGGCAGGTGCCGCCCAGTGCCTGGCCTTCCACCAGTACGGTAGGAATGCCCAGTTGCCCGGCGCGGATGGCTGCTACATAGCCGCCAGGGCCGCCGCCGATGATCAACAGGGTTGTCTGGATAATCTGTTGCATGCTCACTCCACGAACAGGCAGGCGGGTTGTTCGAGCAGGCCACGCACGGCCTGGATGAACAGGGCGGCGTCCATGCCATCGACCACGCGGTGGTCGAACGAGCTGGACAGGTTCATCATCTTGCGCACGACGATCTGGCCGTCGATCACCACTGGCCGTTCGACCATGCGGTTGACCCCGACGATTGCCACTTCCGGGGTGTTGACCACGGGCGTGCTGACAATGCCACCCAAGGCGCCAAGGCTGGTCAGGGTGATGGTCGAGCCGGACAGCTCTTCACGGCTGGCCTTGTTGTTACGTGCAGCGTTGGCCAGGCGAGAAATCTCGCCGGCATTGGCCCACAGGCTGCCCGCTTCGGCGTGGCGAAGCACGGGTACCATCAGGCCGTTGTCACCTTGGGTGGCAATACCCACATGCACCGCGCCATGGCGGGTGATGATCTGCGCTTCGTCGTCGTAGGTCGCGTTGATCTGCGGGAAGTCACGCAGCGCCACCACCAGGGCGCGCACGAGGAATGGCAGCAAGGTCAGCTTGCCGCGGCTGTCGCCGTGCTTGCTGTTGAGTTGCTGGCGCAGGGCTTCCAGGGCGGTGACGTCGATTTCCTCGACATAACTGAAGTGCGCGACCCGGCGTTTGGCGTCCTGCATGCGCTGGGCGATCTTGCGGCGCAGGCCGATCACCGGCACCTGCTCGCTGTCGGTGCGCTTGGCATAACCATCAGGTGCTTGCCCGGCATTGCTTTGCGGCTTGCTCATGAAGGCGTCGAGGTCTTCGTGCAGAATGCGCCCGGCCGGGCCGCTACCATGCACATAACGCAGTTCGATACCGGCGTCCAGGGCGCGTTTGCGCACGGCCGGCGAGGCCAGTGGCTTGTCGCCCGGCTGGCGCGGCACGATGGGCGCAGCGTCGTGGTTGGCGGGCGCCTGGTACGCGGCGGGTTTTACGTCTTTCTGCGGTTCCGGCTTGGCTGCAATGGGGGCAGCCGGGGCCTCTACCGGTTTTGGCTGAGGCACATCCACATGGTTGCCGCTGCCTTCCACTTCGATGCGGATCAGTTCGCTACCGACCGCCATCACTTCCCCGGGCTGGCCACCCAGGGCCAACACCTTGCCGCTGACCGGCGAGGGGATTTCCACGGTGGCCTTGTCGGTCATGACGTCGGCCACCACCTGGTCCTCGGCGATGATGTCGCCGACTTTGACGAACCATTCCACCAACTCGACCTGCGCGATGCCTTCGCCAATGTCCGGCATCTTGATGACGTGCGTGCCCATTCAGACCTCCATGACCTTTTTCAGTGCCGCACCTACCCGCGAAGGGCCGGGGAAGTAAGCCCATTCCTGTGCGTGAGGGTAGGGGGTGTCCCAGCCGGTGACGCGTTCGATCGGCGCCTCCAGGTGGTGGAAGCAGTGCTCCTGCACCAGCGACACCAGCTCGGCACCGAAGCCGCAGGTGCGGGTGGCCTCGTGCACCACCACGCAACGGCCGGTCTTCTTCACCGACTCGACGATGGTATCCAGGTCCAGCGGCCACAGGCTGCGCAGGTCGATCACTTCGGCATCGACGCCGCTTTCTTCGGCGGCCACCTGGGCCACGTACACCGTGGTGCCGTAGGTCAGCACGGTCACGTCATTGCCAGGGCGGGTAATGGCGGCCTTGTCCAGCGGTACGGTGTAATAGCCGTCGGGCACGGCGCTGTGCGGATGCTTCGACCACGGTGTTACCGGGCGGTCGTGGTGGCCATCGAACGGGCCGTTGTACAGGCGTTTGGGCTCCAGGAAAATTACCGGGTCGTCGCATTCGATCGAGGCAATCAACAGGCCTTTGGCGTCATAAGGGTTGGACGGCATCACGGTGCGCAGGCCGCACACCTGGGTGAACATCGCTTCCGGGCTCTGGCTGTGAGTCTGGCCGCCATAGATGCCGCCGCCGCAAGGCATGCGCAGGGTCAGCGGGGCAATGAATTCGCCGGCCGAACGGTAACGCAGGCGTGCCAGCTCGGAGACGATCTGGTCGGAGGCCGGGTAGAAGTAGTCGGCGAACTGGATCTCCACCACCGGGCGCAGGCCATAGGCACCCATGCCCACGGCGGTACCGACGATGCCGCTCTCGGAGATGGGCGCGTCGAACACGCGCGATTTGCCGTACTTGTTCTGCAGGCCTTCGGTGCAGCGGAACACGCCGCCGAAGTAACCGACGTCCTGGCCGTACACCACCACATTGTCGTCGCGCTCAAGCATGACATCCATGGCCGAGCGCAGGGCCTGGATCATGGTCATGGTAGTGGTGGCCATGGCGGTTTCCGGGTTGATGCTGTTGTTGTGGTCGTTCATCTCAAACCCCCAGTTCCTGGCGTTGACGGCGCAGGTGTTCGGGCATCTCCTTGTACACATCCTCGAACATCGAGGCGGCGCTCGGGATGTGCCCGTTGGCCAGGGTGCCGTACTGCTCGGCTTCTTTCTGTGCGGCAATCACCGCAGCTTCGAGCTCGGCCGTGACGGCCTGGTGTTCTTCCTCGGACCAGTGGCCGATCTTGATCAGGTGCTGCTTCAGGCGGGCGATCGGGTCACCCAGCGGGAAGTGGCTCCAGTCGTCGGCAGGGCGGTACTTGGAGGGGTCGTCCGACGTCGAGTGCGGGCCGGCACGGTAAGTAACCCACTCGATCAGGCTTGGGCCCAGGCCGCGGCGGGCGCGCTCGGCCGCCCAGCGCGAGGCGGCGTACACGGCGACGAAGTCGTTGCCGTCAACCCGCAGCGAAGCAATACCGCAACCCACGCCACGGCCGGCAAAGGTGGTCGACTCGCCACCGGCGATCGCCTGGAAGGTGGAAATGGCCCACTGGTTGTTGACCACGTTGAGGATGACCGGGGCGCGGTATACGTGGGCAAAGGTGAGGGCGGTGTGGAAGTCCGACTCGGCAGTAGCGCCGTCACCAATCCATGCCGAGGCGATCTTGGTATCGCCCTTGATCGCCGATGCCATGGCCCAGCCGACCGCCTGTACGAACTGGGTCGCCAGGTTGCCGCTGATGGTGAAGAAGCCGGCTTCGCGCACCGAGTACATGATCGGCAACTGGCGGCCCTTGAGGGGGTCGCGCTCGTTGGACAGCAGTTGGCAGATCATCTCGACCAGCGACACGTCGCGGGCCATCAGGATGCTTTGCTGGCGGTAGGTCGGGAAGCACATGTCGGTGCGGTTCAGCGCCAGCGCCTGGCCACTGCCGATGGCTTCTTCGCCCAGGCTTTGCATGTAGAAGGACATCTTCTTCTGGCGCTGGGCGACCACCATGCGGCTGTCGAAGATCCGCGTCTTGAGCATGGCGCGCATGCCTTGACGAAGGACCTGTGGGTCGATGTCTTCGGCCCAGGGGCCTTGCGCATCGCCTTGCTCGTCGAGCACGCGGACCAGGCTGTAGGACAGGTCGGCAGTGTCGGCAGCATCGACATCGATAGCGGGTTTACGGGCTTGACCTGCATCGTTGAGGCGCAGGTAGGAAAAATCGGTCTGGCAGCCTGGCCGGCCGGTGGGCTCGGGCACATGCAAACGCAGGGGGGCGTACTCGTTCATGCTTTTTACGCTCGCTCGGGTATTTGTTTTTGTGAGCTCTGAAGCGGCCGCCGCTGAGTACCGGCTTGTGACTGGTAAGTCAGCGTCACCTACATCTTAGTGGCCCGGCAGGAGAATTTTTCTCTCAAGTTGATTGCCTTTGCCGAGCGAGGCAGATAAACATTCCGCATAAACACAAAAAACCGGTGATTTTGTCTTATGCGCAAACTCGATCGTACTGATATCGGCATTCTCAACAGCCTGCAAGAGAACGCCCGCATCACCAATGCCGAGCTGGCACGCTCGGTGAATCTGTCGCCCACGCCTTGTTTCAACCGGGTGCGGGCCATGGAAGAGCTGGGAGTGATCCGCCAGCAGGTGACCTTGCTGTCGCCTGAGGTGCTGGGGCTGGATGTGAATGTGTTTATCCATGTCAGCCTGGAAAAACAGGTGGAGCAGTCGTTGCACCGCTTTGAAGAAGAGATCGCCGAGCGGCCCGAGGTGATGGAGTGCTACCTGATGACCGGGGACCCGGATTACCTGTTGCGGGTGCTGCTGCCGAGCATCCAGGCGCTGGAGCGGTTTCTCGATTACCTGACGCGCTTGCCGGGCGTGGCCAATATTCGTTCAAGTTTTGCCCTGAAGCAGGTGCGCTACAAGACGGCGTTGCCGTTGCCGGCCAATGGCATGACCTTGCGGGAGTAGGGGTGGCCTGTGCCGGCCTCTTCGCGGGTGAACCCGCTCCTACAAGGATCGCACCCACCCGTAGGCGCGGGTTCACCCGCGAAGAGGCCGGCACAGCCACCAATAGGCTGCTTGATATTTTAAACACCCGCAGCCTATGTTGTTGTCAGCCTACAACAACAAGGACAAGCGTCATGAGCACTGCTCAGCTCCAGGGCATCGATGAAATCGAATGCGTCACCCCCGACCTCAACGGCGTCCCGCGCGGCAAGGTGATGACCGCCGACGGCTTCCTCGAAGGCCGTCGCCTGCAGATGGCCCGGGGTGTGCTGCTGCAGTGCATCATGGGCGGCTACCCAGCGGCGAAATTCTACGGCAGTGATGACGGCGACCTGGCACTGGTGGCCGAACCCGGTCAGGTCCACCGCCTGCCCTGGAGCGATGACGGCCGCGCCTTGGCCATCTGCGATGCCAACGAGCTGGATGGCCGGCCCTCGGCATTGTCCACCCGGGGCCAGCTGAAGGCCGTGATAGCCCGCTATGCGGCACTGGGCCTGGCGCCGGTAGTGGCAACCGAGCTGGAGTTCTTCGTCTTTGCCCCCAACACCGACCCGCAGCAACCGTTCCTGCCGCCTGTAGGCAGCGATGGCCGCCGCGAGCTGGGCCATTCGGCGTTCAGTGTCAGTTCCAACAACGGCCTGCGCCCGTTCTTCAAGGAGGTGTACCACTGCATGGCCGCACTCGGCCTGCCACGTGACACCTTCATGCACGAAATGGGTGTCAGCCAGTTCGAGATCAACCTGCTGCACGGCGACCCGCTGCTGTTGGCCGACCAGACCTTCCTGTTCAAGCACCTGCTAAAGGAAGTGGCGCTCAAGCACGGGCTGACCGTGGTCTGCATGGCCAAGCCGCTGGCGCGTACGCCCGGCAGTTCCATGCACATTCACCAGAGCCTGGTCGAGGTCGGCAGCGGGCGTAACGTGTTCAGTGACGAGCAAGGCCTGCCGACAGACACCTTCCACCATTTCATCGGCGGGTTGCAGGCGTGCATGGCCGACTTCACCGCCCTGTTCGCGCCCAACGTCAATTCCTACCAGCGCCTGTGCCACCCCTATGCCTCGCCGAACAATGCGTGCTGGTCCGAGGACAATCGCGCCGCTGGCTTGCGCATTCCGGCCAGTGCGCCGGTCGCGCGACGGGTGGAAAACCGCCTGCCTGGCGCCGATGCCAACCCGTACCTGGCCATTGCTGCCAGCCTGGCCGCCGGGCTGCATGGCATCGAGCAGCGCTTGCAGCCATCGCCAGCCATCCAGGGCGAATTCGAAGTACCCGAACACCTGAGCCTGCCGTGCACGCTGCACGCGGCCCTTGAAAGGCTCAAGCGCAGCACGCTGGCGCGGGAACTGTTCGGCAGCGAGTTCATCGAAGGCTACATTGCCAGCAAGACCCTTGAGCTGAGCGATTTCTTCGACGAGATCACGCCGTGGGAGCGCCGGGTCCTGGCGGCACAGGCCTGAGCGCGACACAACCTGCACCGGGCACGCCCCCGCAGTGCCAAATAGCTGTCGGGGGGGCCTGCGCCAGGCGGTTTTTGCCTTTATGCTGCTAGCACCCAAAACTGCCACCTGACCAGGGAGCTCCACGGGACGTATGCGAAATGTATGGAAGCCGTTTCAGTCGTTGTATTTCGCCGCGCTGATGATGTTGATCGGCTCGGGCCTGCTCAGCACCTACCTGGCCCTGCGCCTGGCTGCCGACCACGTCGACAGCCTGTGGGTGGGTGCGTTGATGGCGGCCAACTACTTTGGTCTGGCGGTTGGCGGCAAGGTTGGCCACCGGCTGATCGGACGGGTAGGGCACATACGCGCCTATGCTACCTGTGCCGGTATCGTCGGCGCTGCGGTGCTCGGCCATGGCCTGACCAGCTGGCTGCCGGCCTGGGTCGGGCTGCGCGTGATCGTCGGCCTGGGGATGATGTGCCAATACATGGTCATCGAGAGCTGGCTCAATGAGCAAGCCGATGTGAAGCACCGGGGCGCGGTGTTCAGCGGCTACATGATTGCCTCGTACCTGGGGCTGGTGCTTGGCCAGTTGATTCTGGTGGTGCACCCGCAGCTCGGCCCTGAGTTGCTGATGCTGGTGGCAATGTGCTTTGCCCTGTGCCTGGTGCCCGTGGCGATGACCCGGCGTATTCACCCGGCGCCCCTGCGCCCGGCACCGATGGAGCCGAAGTTCTTCATCAAGCGCGTGCCGCAGTCGCTCAGTACGGTTTTGGGCTCGGGGCTGATTGTCGGCTCGTTCTACGGTCTGGCGCCTTTATATGCGTCAAGCCAGGGGATGAGTACCGAGCAGATCGGTCTGTTCATGGGTAGCTGCATTTTTGCCGGCCTGCTGGTGCAGTGGCCGCTGGGCTGGTTGTCTGACCGTTATGACCGGGCGGTGCTGATTCGGAGTGTGGCAGTGGGGCTGGCGCTGGCGGCTGCGCCATTGGCAATACTGCCCACTGTGCCGCTGGAGTTGCTGTTCGGTATCGGCTTCCTGATCTCGTTGCTGCAGTTTTGCCTGTACCCGCTGGCGGTTGCCTTTTCCAATGACCACGTGGAAAGCGAGCGCCGGGTATCGCTGACGGCGATGCTGTTGGTGACCTACGGTGTGGGTGCATGCGTCGGTCCGCTGGCGGCAGGGGTTCTGATGAAAGTGCTGGGCGCGCAGATGCTGTATGCCTTCTTCGTATTCTTTGCCCTGGTGCTGGTCTGGCGCATTCGGCCGAAAGCGGTTACCGGCCTGCATCAGGTACAGGATGCGCCGCTGGGCCACGTGGCGATGCCGGCGGCCGGCTCGCCGTTGTCGGCGGCGCTGGACCCGCGGGTGGATGAGCAGACTGTGCAGGACGTGATGCAGGCGCCGGTGGCGGCTGAAGATACCGAGGATGAAGAGAAGGGTGCGCAGCAACAGGCGCCTGAACCTGAAGAGGTCAGCAAGTCGCTGTAGGAGCGGGTTTACCCGCGAAGAGGCCAGCCCAGCAGAAACACAAATGAAAACGCCACCTCAGCAGGTGGCGTTTTCTGTTTTACCGACCGACGATCAATAATCGTCCTTGTCGAACCGCCGCGCCTCACGCTGCAGCTGGTACACGAAACTCTCGATCTTGCGTTGAGCCTGCCCGCTCAGGTTGTGGAAGCGCACGCCGGCAAAGGTGGTGTTGATGCGCTCTTCATAGTGCAGATGACGCAGCTCGACCATGGTGTCCACCAGGCCCAGTGGGTTGCCCGCCTTGAAACGCTCATACACCTGGCCCAGTTGCAAGCGGTCTTCGACATTGCCTTCGAAGCGCAGTTTGCAGCCGGTGGCCGAGATATCCAGCAGCTTGCCTCGCATGGCGCCGTTGCCCTTGAGGTGAGCACCGTCAAGGATGATGTCGACCAGCTGCGATAGCTTCAGCGCGGCGCGGAAGGCGTTGCGGCGCTGGTGGTAGGTCATCTCTTGCGGCAGGGCGCCGCTGTAGCAGCGGTGGCCGTCGACTTCGCTGATTTTAAGCGCGTGATCGCATTCCCAGGCGATGCGTACACCATCGTGGAAACCTTCGACACGGAAGTGCTCGCCGTTCTCGATGAATTTCTCGCCGTCACGGGGGATCATCTCATCCAGTGCGAGGGTGTTGCTTTCGCGGTCCACGTGTACCACATAGCTCTGGAAGCGCTGGCTGCGGTCGTGGAAGGTGATGATCAGGGGGTCGTGGCTTTCCTGCAGCTGCCGCAAGTTGGCCGCAATCTCCAAGGGGGTGCTCAACACCTTGGGTGGTTGCGGGGCATCGGATTCATTGAACACAGCTTATCGTTCTCCAGGCAAAAGCGACACACGCAAGTAACGGCATTTTGCCACTATGTTCTGTGCCTTGATAGAAAAATCACACTTGGCTGAGCGCGCGCGGTTTGGCCAGCGGCGAGGTGCTGCCACGGCTATCGTAGAGCGAAGGCGAATCGCCGCCCTGAAGGATACGGATCTGGTTGTTGGTGACGTGTTGCTGAACCTGGATGATCCGGCCATTGGTCTGGTTGACCTGCTGGCAGTCGTCCATCAGTTGCGACAACATGTCGAGCCGCTGCAGCATCACATCACCATGAGGTGACTGCGCGGCTACAGCCTGCACACCGGTGCGGTCGGCACTCAGGCCCAGGCTGCCGAGCAATTGGCTGCGGCGCTGACCATGCTGCTCGAGCAAGATGATCAACGACTGCTTGCGCGCCAGGATTTGCTCCAGCAGCGGCATGTCGCGGCCATGCAGGGCGATTGCTTCCTTGTGCAGAAGGTCGAGCAATTCCTGCATCGGGGCAATGTCATCTTCGATCAGTTGCAGCAAGGTGGTGTCGTGCATGGCTAACTCTTGGCTTTTCTGGCGTCCGTGAAGTCAGCGCGCCGTACGGTCAGCGCTGGGCTTCGAAATCAAGCAGTTTGCTGGCGACCCGGCCGGCATCGACCTGGTAGCTGCCGTCGGCGATCGCCTGCTTCAACTGGGCCACACGGGCGCTGTTGACTACTGGCTCGTCGCGCAGCTTGTCGCTGATTTTCTGCAACTGCTGTGCCTCTTGGCTGAGGTGTACCGCCTCTCCGCTGGCGCTGGTGTCTTTCACCGCTTCCTGGCTGGCTGCCGGTTTTTCGGCGCTGCCGGACGCGGTGTTGCCGCGCACGCCGCCCGTGACGGACGGAGAGTTATTCAAACGACTGAAGTCGATGACCATGATCAGAAACCTCTGGGTATTTGGACGCTTGCCTTGTTTTCGGCCAACCCGATATAAACTTTAGGCACAAATGCATTGCCGCCTGTCGGCAAGCCCGCGAACCCATGTTCTGACTCAGTTTAGGAAAAGCGGTTCCTCACTGCCAGCGCAATCTGGTGGCTGGCCTACATACTGACCTCGACCTGGCCCGGGCCGGTCACCCTGGCCTTGACCACGCGTTTGGAATTGAGGTTGCGTACCCGGATCTGCTCGCTCAGGCCGCCCTTGCTCAGGGCTTCGCCCGGCATGCGCACACTCAGGCTGCCACTGCGGGCAATGATCACCACCTGGTCACCCTTGCGCACCACCTCGGCCTTTTCCAGGTGTTGCGGGGTGAGCACCTGGTCGATCACCGTGGGGCGCAGCATCTTCATGCCCACCGCCTGGTCCAGCTCGGTCAGAAAGCCCTGGCCCAGGGTGCCGACATCGCGCTCGCGCAGGGCCACGTCACCTTCGCCGACCGTGTTGTCGCGCTTGAGCGGGCGGGTTACCACCACCACGTCGCGGAAAAGTCGCACGGTGGCCGGCACGAATACCGTCCACGGTGCTGCGCCGTTGCAGCGTATCCGTACCGTCACCCGGCCCAGCGGCTGGGCCGGGCTTTCCAGTGAGGCGTCCAGCTGCTGGCTGCACAACGGCATGCGCAGGCGTGGGTCCAGCGGGTTGACCTGGATTTCATAGCGGCCGGCAGTCTGGGTAGTGGACAGATAATCTTCAACGGTGAATTCAAGAAACCCTTGGGTGACACCGATAAGCTGTTCAGGCAAGGTGAACGCGTTCGCCACTGTGCGAGCGCCGGGCATCAGCAGGCACAGCGTGGCCAGCGGGCCAGTCAGCAGGCGTGTCAATCGTCGGGAAAATGTCGTTTTCGTGTGCATGACACTCAAAAAAGCAAAGCCCGTGCCGACTCGCTACCTGAGTTGCAACGAAAGGCTGAAACGTTAAGGAGTCTGGCATGGCGGGTGTTATGGATTCGGTCAACCAGCGCACGCAGCTGGTGGGGCAGAATCGCCTGGAATTGCTGCTGTTCCGCCTCAATGGCGAACAGCTTTACGGCATCAATGTGTTCAAGGTCAGGGAAGTACTGCAATGCCCTGCGCTGACCCTGCTGCCCAAGGCGCACCCTGTGGTGCGTGGCGTTGCCAATATTCGCGGGGCGACCATCCCGATCCTCGACTTGTCGATGGCCACCGGGTTGCGGCCGTTGCAGGAAGATACACGCAACAGCTTCGTGATCATCACCGAGTACAACACCAAGACCCAAGGCTTCCTGGTGCATTCGGTGGAGCGCATCGTCAACATGAACTGGGAAGAGATCCATCCGCCACCCAAGGGTACCGGCCGTGATCACTACCTCACTGCGGTCACCCGGGTGGACAACCGCATGGTCGAGATCATCGACGTGGAGAAGGTGCTGGCCGAAGTGTCGCCGTCGTCCGAGTCGGTGTCGGCCGGTGTGATCGATGCCGAAGTGCAGGACAAGGCGGTGTTGATGCGGGTGCTGACCGTCGACGACTCGTCGGTGGCGCGCAAGCAGGTCAGCCGTTGCCTGCAGACCGTAGGGGTCGAGGTGGTGGCGCTCAATGATGGCCGTCAGGCGCTGAACTACCTGCGTCAGCTGGTGGATGAGGGCAAAAAGCCGGAAGAAGAGTTCCTGATGATGATCTCGGACATTGAAATGCCGGAAATGGACGGATATACGCTAACGGCGGAGATTCGCAGCGATCCGCGCATGCAAAAATTGCACATCTGCCTGCATACTTCGCTTTCCGGGGTGTTCAACCAGGCAATGGTCAAGAAGGTCGGCGCCGATGACTTCCTGGCCAAGTTCAAGCCGGACGACCTGGCCCAGCGGGTGGTCGACCGGATCAAGGCAGCGCATTGAAGCAGCCGGGGGCATGCCCCCGGCACCAGTGATTGAAAAGAGGCGGCAGTAGTGTCTACGGGTAATTTGGATTTCGAACAGTTCCGGGTCTTCCTGGAGAAAGCCTGTGGCATCCTGCTGGGCGAGAATAAGCAGTACCTGGTTTCCAGCCGTCTCAACAAGCTGATGGAACAACAGGGCATCAAGAGCCTGGGTGAGCTGGTGCAGCGCATCCAGGCCCAGCCGCGCGGCGGTTTGCGCGAGCAGGTGGTCGATGCCATGACCACCAACGAGACCCTGTGGTTTCGCGACACCTACCCCTTCGAGGTGTTGAAGAACAAGGTGATCCCCGAGTTCATCCGCAACAACCCCGGCCAGCGCCTGCGCATGTGGTCGGCGGCCTGTTCGTCGGGGCAGGAGCCGTATTCCATTTCAATGGCGATCGACGAGTTCGAGCGCAGCAACCTCGGCCAGTTGAAGATGGGGGCGCAGATCGTCGCCACCGATCTCTCCGGCACCATGCTGACCAACTGCAAAACCGGCGAATACGACAGTCTGGCGATTGCCCGCGGCCTGTCCCAGGAACGCCTGCAGCGCTACTTCGACCCCAAGGGTCCGGGGCGTTGGGCGGTCAAGCCGGCGATTCGCAGCCGTGTCGAGTTCCGCTCGTTCAACCTGCTCGACAGCTATGCCAGTCTGGGCAAGTTCGACATCGTGTTCTGCCGGAATGTGCTGATCTATTTCTCGGCGCAGGTGAAGAAGGACATCCTGCTGCGCATTCACAGTACCCTCAAGCCCGGTGGCTACCTGTTCCTCGGCGCCTCGGAAGCGCTGAACGGCTTGCCGGACCATTACCAGATGGTGCAGTGCAGCCCGGGGATCATCTACCAGGCCAAGTAAGCACGAAGGCCGGTATCGAGAGATGCCGGCCTTTTTGTTTGCCTATCCGCTGTTCCTGCCGAGATCCCCGTAGGAGCGGGTTTACCCGCGAAGAGGCCGGCCCTGCTGGCCAATCTCCACCCGCCGTTCACCGTTGCCGCCGCTACCGTATTCGCGGGTAAACCCGCTCCTACACAAATTGGTGGTGGACACACACCGGAGGTTGGACGCAGGCCGTCGTGTAGGAGCGGGTTCACCCGCGAAAGGGCCGGCCCTGCTGGCCAATCTCCACCCGCCGTTCACCGTTGCCGCCGCCGCCGTATTCGCGGGTAAACCCGCTCCTACACAAATTGGTTGTGGACACACATCGGAGGTTGGACACAGGCCGTCGTGTAGGAGCGGGTTCACCCGCGAAAGGGCCGGCCCTGCTGGCCAATCTCCACCCGCCGTTCACCGTTGCCGCCGCCACCGTATTCGCGGGTAAACCCGCTCCTACACAAATTGGTTGTGGACACACATCGGTGGTTGGGCATAGGCCGCCGTGTAGGAGCGGGTTCACCCGCGAAAGGGCCGGCCCTGCTGGCCAATCTCCACCCGCCGTTCACCGTTGCCGCCGCCACCGTATTCGCGGGTAAACCCGCTCCTACACAAATTGGTTGTGGACACACATCGGTGGTTGGGCATAGGCCGCCGTGTAGGAGCGGGTTTACCCGCGAAAGGGCCGGCCCTGCTGGCCAATCTCCACCCGCCGTTCACCGTTGCCGCCGCCACCGTATTCGCGGGTAAACCCGCTCC
>NZ_OLKJ01000036.1:0-89075 GCF_900291005.1 Pseudomonas sp. Kh14 | reverse complement strand
GGGCCGGCCCTGCTGGCCAATCTCCACCCGCCGTTCACCGTTGCCGCCGCCACCGTATTCGCGGGTAAACCCGCTCCTACACAAATTGGTTGTGGACACACATCGGTGGTTGGGCATAGGCCGCCGTGTAGGAGCGGGTTTACCCGCGAAAGGGCCGGGCCTGCTGGCCAATTTCCACCCGCCGTTCACCGTTGCCGGCGCTACCGTATTCGCGGGTGAACCCGCTCCTACACAGATTGGTGGTGGACACACACCGGAGGTTGGACGCAGGCCGTCGTGTAGGAGCGGGTTCACCCGCGAAAGGGCCGGCCCTGCTGGCCAATCTCCACCCGCCGTTCACCGTTNAAGACCGTCGTGTAGGAGCGGGTTCACCCGCGAAAGGGCCGGCCCTGCTGGCCAATCTCCACCCGCCGTTCACCGTTGCCGCCGCCACCGTATTCGCGGGTGAACCCGCTCCTACACAGATTGGTGGTGGACACACCTCGGAGGTTGGACACAGCCCGCCGTAGGAGCGGGTTCACCCGCGAAGAGGCCCGCACAGGAAAACACTGACGTCAATTTTTTGTTTTGCCGCTTTTGCCGCCCATCAATTGCCGCTTTTGTCACCTCAGGCGGAAGGCCTTTGCCGCTTTTCTGGCATCAATCTGACAGTACTGCGCTGCAAAACCCCATAAATACGGGCTTTCCAGTGGTTGGCACAGCCCTTGCTATACCTTGCTCAACGAAATTCCGGTCAACCTCTGAAGGTTTCCCCGACATGAGCATCAGTTTCGACAAGGCGCTTGGTATCCACGAAAAGGCCCTGGGCTTCCGCGCCCAGCGTGCCGAGGTGTTGGCCAACAATATCGCCAACGCCGACACGCCCAATTACAAGGCGCGTGACATGGATTTTTCTTCGGTGCTCGCCGCCGAGACCAGCAAGCAGCAAGGCGGCCGCTTCGCCATGGACCGTACCAACAGCCGGCACATCGAAGCCGAAGGCCTCGCCATCGCGGCTGACGATACCCTCAAGTACCGCACGCCGCTGCAGCCGTCGATCGACCAGAACACCGTGGATGCGCAGATCGAGCAATCGAACTACACGGAAAACGCGATTGGCTTCCAGGCCAGCTTCACCTTGCTCAACAGTAAATTCAAAGGGCTGGTTTCCGCCCTGCGGGGAGAATGACCATGTCCCTTTCCAGTGTCTTCAATATTGCCGGTAGCGGCATGAGCGCACAGAACACGCGTCTGAACACCGTGGCGTCCAACATCGCCAACGCCGAGACCGTGTCTTCGAGCATCGACCAGACGTACCGCGCCCGCCACCCGGTGTTCGCCACCACCTTCCAGAATGCGCAGGCCGGCAGCAGCCAGTCGCTGTTCGAAGACCAGGGCGAGGCAGGGCAGGGCGTGCAGGTAAAAGGCATCGTCGAAGACCAGAGCACTCTGGAAGCACGCTACGAGCCGAACCACCCGGCGGCGAACAAGGACGGCTACGTCTACTACCCGAACGTCAATGTGGTCGAGGAGATGGCTGACATGATCTCCGCCAGCCGCGCGTTTCAGACCAACGCTGAACTGATGAACACGGCCAAGAACATGATGCAGAAAGTGCTGACCCTGGGGCAGTGATAGGAAGCCGACATGACCACCACCAATTCCACTACAGACGTCGGTAGCGCATACCTGACCTCGCTGCAGAAGCAGACGTCCAAGACTGACAGCTCTACCGGCGCCGCCGGCAGCGCGTTGGGCAAGGACGCGTTCCTGCAGTTGCTGGTCACCCAGATGCAGAACCAGAACCCGCTCGACCCGCAGGAAAACGGCGAGTTCGTAGCCCAGTTGGCGCAGTTCAGCAGCCTGGAAAGCATGCAGTCGCTGAACGACGCAGTGACCTACATCGCGGCTGGGCTGCAATCTTCCCAGGCCTTGCAGGCCTCCTCGCTGGTCGGGCGCAACGTCATTGTCCAGACCGATAAGGCTGTGGTCGATACCAGCAAGGACATGAAGGGCTCGGTCAACCTGACGTCGTCCAGTACCTCCACCTCGGTGGGGATCTACGACAAGGACGACAAGCTGGTGCGCACCATCGAGCTCGGTACCCAGAAGGCTGGCAGCATCGACTTTACCTGGGATGGCCTGAACGATGACGGTGAAGTCGCGGCCGCCGGGACCTACACCTTCAAGGCCACCGCCTCGATCGATGGCAAGGCCACGGCCATGACCACCAACCTGCCGGCCTCGGTTACCAGTGTGACCATGGGTAGCAACGGTTCGGAGATGACGCTCAACCTGGCCGGGCTGGGCAGTGTTGCGCTTTCCAAAATTCAAAGCATCGGCATCTAGGGCCTGAGCAAAACGACAGGAGTTACACATGTCTTTCAATATCGGCCTTAGCGGCCTCTATGCAGCAAACAAGGCCCTGAACGTTACCGGCAACAACATTGCCAACGTTGCCACCACTGGCTTCAAGTCGTCGCGTGCCGAGTTCGCCGACCAGTACTCCAACTCCATTCGCGGCACCAGCGCAGGCAAGACCGTGATCGGCACCGGGGTAAAGACTGCCGCGGTTTCGCAGCTGTTCACGCCAGGCAATATCAACGCCACCGGCCAGGCGCTGGACATGGCTATCGATGGCAACGGCTTCTTTGCCCTGAACGATAACGGCTCGAAGATCTACACCCGTGCGGGCGCTTTCTACAGCGACAAGGCCGGTTATGTGGTGAATGCTTCGGGTGCCAACCTGCAGGGTTATGCGGTCGGCGAGGATGGCAAGATCATCCAGGGCATCCTGACTGACCTGCAGATCGATACTTCCAACCTGACGCCGAAGCCGACCAGCCTCATCACCGAGAAGATCAACCTGAACTCGGCCGCGACCTCCCCGTCGGTGACGCCCTTCGATCCCACCAATGCCAGTTCCTACAACTTCACGTTCAATACCCCGGTGTACGACAGCCAGGGTAATGAACACCAGATGAATCAGTACTTCATCAAGGACGACGCGACCAATACCTGGTCCATGCACACCACTATCGATGGCCGCAACCCGGCCAATCCGGCTTCCACCACGCCGCTGGTCAACGCCGTGCCGTTCAAGTCCGATGGTACGCTGGACAAGGATGCAATGACTGCGGGTGACGTCGCGGGCGGCCTGAGCATTGGCGAAGACAAGATCTTCCAGCTCAACGACTGGATCCCGGCGCAGAAGAACGCCGCTGGAGAGTGGTCGGCCAATGGCGCCATCGCCAACGCGGACGGTGTGAAGCTGGACATGCTGGGTGCCACCCAATACAACGCGTCGTCCGCAGAAATCGCCAAAACCCAGGATGGCTTCGCCACCGGTGAGCTGTCGGGGCTGAGCATCGACCAGAACGGCTACCTGTTTGCCAGCTTCACCAACGGCAAGGACAAGGTGATCGGCCAGGTGGCGATTGCCAACTTCGCCAACCTGCAGGGCTTGACGCCGATTGGCGGTACAAACTGGAAAGAGTCCTACGCCTCGGGCGTGCCGGTGATCGGCGCTCCGGACACCGGTACCCTCGGCCAGATTTCCGGTGGTGCCCTGGAAGACTCCAACGTCGACCTGACCGGCGAACTGGTCAACCTGATCAAGGCGCAGAGCAACTACCAGGCCAATGCCAAGACCATTTCCACTGAAAGCACCATCATGCAGACCATCATTCAGATGACCTGATGATTGTTTTTGCTTTGGGTGTTTGTAATTGGGGCCGCAAAGCGGCCCCAAGAATGTGAAGGTTCACGCGAATGAAGCGGCTGTCGTTACTGGCCTTGTTCCCCTTGCTGGTGCTGGTTCTGCCGGCCCCCGCTGCCCCCGCCCCGTTCTATCAATGGCAAAGCCTGGTCACCGGCCGCTACCTGTGTTCGGCCCACAACCCGGGCAAAGGCTGGGTGCGCCACTCTGGCCCCTACAACAACGCCGCCTGCCGCGCCCATTGAGCAAGCCCTTGCCGCAGGCGGCAAACATCCGCCGACAAACTGACGGTTATTGCCCCTTGCCGCGCTGAAAGCCCCGTAAACCGGGTGTTTCAGACTTGGTTCAATTATTGCTTGGAACCTGCCCAGTGACAGCGCGGCAGCTACGCGCAGAGGAGAAACTGTGGACAAGTTGCTTTATGTGGCCATGACCGGCGCCAGCCAGAACGCGCTGGCGCAGAAGGCCCACGCCAACAACCTGGCGAACATTTCCACCAACGGTTTTCAGCGCGACCTGGAGCAGGCCCGTTCGATGCCGGTGTTCGGTGACAGCTTTCCGGCGCGCGCCTTCGCCATGACCGAGCGCCCGGCCACCGACTTCAGTGAAGGCCCGTTGGTCGAAACTGGCCGCGACCTTGACGTCGCGGTGACCGGCAAAGGCTTTATCGCCGTGCAGGCGCCGGATGGCAGCGAAGCCTATGTGCGTACCGGTAGTCTGAACATCGATGCCCTCGGTGTGCTGCGTGCCGGCAATGGCATGCCGGTGATCGGCAACGGTGGCCCGATCGCCATCCCGCCGGAGCAGAAAGTGGAAGTGGGTGCCGACGGCACCATCAGCATCCGCTCCATGGGTGAAGACCCGCGGGTGATGGCTGAGGTCGACCGCATCAAACTGGTCAACCCGGACACCAAAGGCCTGACGAAGGGCCTGGACGGTCTGATCCATACCACTTCCGGCCAGCCGGCCGATGCCGACGTCAACGTGCGGGTGGTGGCTGGCTTCCTGGAAGGCAGCAATGTCAACGCTGTCGAGGAAATGACCTCGGTGCTGGCGCTGTCCCGCCAGTTCGAACTGCACGTCAAGATGATGAATACGGCCAAGGAAGGCGACGAAGCCATGGCTCGGGTTTTGCAAATCGGCTAATCACTTTTGAACGGGTGCCGTAAAACAGGCGCACGAGGAGAACTCACATGCTTCCGGCTCTTTGGGTCGCTAAAACCGGCCTGTCCGCTCAGGACACCAACCTGACGGTCATTTCCAACAACCTGGCCAACGTCTCGACCACCGGCTTCAAGCGTGATCGCGCCGAATTCGCAGACCTGCTCTACCAGATCAAGCGCCAGCCTGGTGCCCAGTCGACCCAGGACAGCGAGCTGCCCTCGGGCCTGCAGGTCGGTACCGGTGTGCGTATCGTGGGCACCCAGAAAAGCTTCGTCGCCGGCAGCCTGCAAACCACCGAAAACCCGTTGGACATGGCAGTCAACGGTCGCGGTTTCTTCCAGGTCCTGCAGCCGGACGGCACCGTGTCGTACACCCGTGACGGCACCTTCCACCTGAACTCCGATGGCCAGATCGTCACCGCCAACGGCTACGCCCTGGAACCTGCCATTGTCGTGCCTAACGACGCCCAGACCTTCACCGTAGGCCAGGACGGCACCGTGTCGATCACCACCGCCGGCAACCCGGCTGCACAGGTGATCGGCAACATCCAGACCGCCGACTTCATCAACCCGGCCGGCCTGCAGGCGATCGGTGACAACCTGTTCCTCGAGACCGCCGCCAGTGGCGCACCGCAGGTCGGCACCCCAGGCCTGAACGGTTTTGGCACCACCTTGCAGCAGACGCTGGAGAACTCCAACGTCAGCACCGTGGAAGAGCTGGTGAACATGATCACCACTCAGCGTGCCTACGAGATGAACTCCAAAGTCATTTCCACGGCCGACCAGATGCTGTCGTTCGTTACTCAACAGCTCTAAGCCCTGTCACTCAGCTGCGCCCGTGAGGTAAGTGTCATGAATCGTCTGTTGTCCGTTTTCGCCCTGGGGGGGGCGGTGTTGCTGGCAGGTTGCGTCGCACCGACGCCCAAGCCCAACGACCCGTACTATGCGCCGGTGTTGCCGCGCACCCCGTTGCCGGCAGCGGCCAACAACGGTTCGATCTACCAGGCCGGTTTCGAGCAGAACCTGTACAGCGACCGCAAGGCGTTCCGGGTGGGTGACATCATCACCATCACGCTCAATGAGCGCACGTCCGCCAGCAAGAACGCGGGCTCGCAGATCGCCAAGACCAGCAAGACCGACATCGGCCTGACTTCGCTGTTTGGTAGCACGCCCAACACCAATAATCCGTTCGGTGGCGGCGACCTTTCGCTGGAGGCCGGTTATAGCGGCGATCGCGCGACCAAGGGCGACAGCAAGGCCACCCAGGGCAACACGCTGACCGGTTCGATCACCGTCACCGTGGCCGAGGTGCTGCCCAACGGCATCATCGCCGTGCGCGGCGAGAAGTGGCTGACCCTGAACACCGGCGAAGAGCTGGTGCGCATTGCCGGCATGGTTCGCGCTGACGATATCGCCACCGACAACACCGTGCCGTCCACCCGTGTGGCCGACGCGCGCATCACCTACTCCGGCACCGGTTCGTTCGCCGATGCCAGCCAGCCCGGGTGGCTGGACCGCTTCTTCATCAGCCCGCTTTGGCCTTTCTGAGTACGGATGACCATGTTCAACGTGAGGCAGCTGATTGCCACAACCCTGCTTTTGTCCTGCGCCTTCGCTGCCCAGGCCGAGCGCCTGAAGGACATTGCCAGCATTTCTGGCGTACGTTCCAACCAGTTGATTGGTTACGGCCTGGTGGTGGGCCTCAATGGCACGGGTGACCAGACCACCCAGACGCCGTTCACCCTGCAAACTTTCAACAACATGCTGTCGCAGTTCGGCATCAAGGTGCCGGCCGGTTCCGGCAACGTGCAGCTGAAGAACGTTGCCGCAGTGTCGGTGCATGCCGACCTGCCACCGTTCGCCAAGCCGGGCCAGGTGGTGGACATCACCGTGTCGTCGATCGGTAACTCGAAGAGCCTGCGCGGCGGCAGCCTGTTGATGACCCCGCTCAAGGGTATCGACGGCAATGTCTACGCCATTGCCCAGGGCAACCTGGTCGTGGGCGGCTTTGATGCCGAAGGTCGTGACGGCTCGAAGATCACTGTCAACGTTCCGTCGGCTGGCCGTATTCCGGGTGGTGCCAGTGTCGAGCGTGCGGTGCCGAGCGGCTTCAACCAGGGCAATACCCTGACCTTGAACCTCAACCGCCCCGACTTCACGACCGCCAAGCGCATCGTGGACAAGGTCAACGACCTGCTCGGCCCTGGCGTGGCCCAGGCCGTGGATGGTGGTTCGGTGCGAGTCAGTGCGCCAATGGACCCAAGCCAGCGCGTGGATTATCTGTCGATCCTCGAAAACCTCGAAATCGACCCGGGCCAGGCGGTGGCCAAAGTCATCATCAATTCGCGTACCGGCACCATCGTCATCGGCCAGAACGTCAAGGTGTCGCCGGCGGCGGTCACCCACGGCAGCCTGACCGTGACCATCACCGAAGACCCGATCGTCAGCCAGCCGGGGGCCTTCTCCAATGGCCAGACTGCCGTGGTGCCACGCTCGCGGGTCAATGCCGAGCAGGAAGCCAAGCCGATGTTCAAGTTCGGCCCGGGCACCACGCTGGATGAAATCGTCCGCGCGGTGAACCAGGTGGGCGCAGCGCCCGGCGACCTGATGGCAATCCTCGAAGCCTTGAAGCAGGCCGGCGCCTTGCAGGCCGACCTGATCGTGATCTGAGGACGGCGCGGATGAATATCAAAAGCCAGGTATCCGGTAGTGCCGACAGCGGCGCCTATACCGACCTCAACCGCCTGAGTGCCCTCAAGCACGGCGACCGCGACAGCGAAGCCAATGTGCGCAAGGTCGCCCAGGAATTCGAGTCGCTGTTCATCAGCGAAATGCTCAAGGCCTCGCGCAAGGCCAGTGACGTGCTGGCCGACGACAACCCGATGAACACCGAAACGGTCAAGCAGTACCGCGACATGTACGACCAGCAGTTGGCCGTGAGCATGTCCCGCGAAGGTGGCGGCATCGGCTTGCAGGACGTGCTGGTGCGCCAGCTGACCAAGGGCCGCAGTGCGTCGATCAATACCAGCCCGTTCCCGCGCGTCGATAGCAGTGGCCCGGCATTGTGGGGCAACAAGGTGGCGGAGCCGGCGCATGCCATGGCCTCGTCCGCTACGCGCAATGACGTTGCTGCACTCAACGCGCGGCGCCTGGCCCTGCCCAGCAAACTCACCGACCGCCTGTTGGCCGGTATCGTGCCGTCGGCGGAAACTGCCAATAACGCCGCCGTGCCTGCCCGTGACGGTCAGGCAGTAGCCAAGGCCTTCGCCGTGCCGGACAACGGCCTGCGCATTGTCGGCCGTGCCGTGGCCCAGCCACCGCTGGCGCCGAACAAGGCTTTCAGCGACAGCGACGCCTTCGTCGCCACCATGCTGCCAATGGCCGAACAGGCCGCCCGGCGCATTGGTGTCGACCCACGCTACCTGGTGGCCCAGGCCGCGCTGGAAACCGGTTGGGGCAAGTCGGTGATGCGCAACAGCGACGGCAGCAGCAGCCACAACCTGTTCGGCATCAAAGCCACCGGCAGCTGGCAAGGCGAGCAGGCGCGGGCGATCACCAGCGAATTCCGCGATGGCCAGTTCGTCAAGGAAACCGCGGCGTTCCGCAGCTACGACTCCTACCAGGACAGCTTCCACGATCTCGTTACCTTGCTGCAGAGCAATGCTCGCTATCAAGGTGCGCTGGATGCGGCCGATAACCCTGAGCAGTTTGCAAGAGAGCTGCAAAAAGCAGGTTATGCGACCGACCCGGGCTATGCGAAGAAAATCATCAGCATCGCCCAGCAAATGCAGTCAACCCCGCAATACGCCATGGCTGGCAGAACCACGAACTTATAAAAGGACTAAATCATGTCGAGCCTGATTTCCATCGGCCTGAGTGGCCTGAGTGCCAGCCAGGCGGCCTTGTCGGTAACCAGTAACAACATCGCCAACGCCGCGACCAGTGGCTACTCGCGCCAGCAGACGGTTCAGGCGGCGGGGCCTTCGCACAACATAGGCGCAGGGTTTCTGGGTACCGGGACCACGCTGGCGGATGTGCGTCGCATCTACAGCTCCTACCTGGACAACCAGCTGCAGACGGCCACCTCGTTGCAGGCAGACTCGCTGACGTTCCAGGATCAGATCACCAGCGTCGACAAGCTGCTGGCTGACCGTGACACCGGTATCAGTTCGGTCCTTACCGCCTTCTTTTCGGCGCTGCAGACTGCAGCGGCGAAGCCGGGTGACGTTGCCTCGCGTCAGTTGCTGCTGACCCAGGCGCAAACCCTGAGCAACCGTTTCAACGCGGTGAGCACCCAGCTGACCCAGCAGAACGCCACGATCAACTCCCAGCTCGACACCATGGCCGGCCAGGTGAACAAGCTCACCGCTAACATTGCCGAGTACAACAAGCAGATCACCGCGGCCAGCGCCTCCGGCAACACCCCCAACAGCCTGCTGGATGCGCGCAGCGAAGCCGTGCGCCAGCTCAACGAGCTGGTAGGGGTGACGGTGCAGGAGCGTGATGGCAACTACGACGTGTACCTGGGCAGTGGCCAATCGCTGGTCACCGGAACCAAGGCCAACACCTTGTCGGTGGAGCCGGGTGTGGCCGACAAGAGCCAGGTTGCCCTGCGCATCAACTATGACTCGTTCAGCTCGGACGTGACCTCGGTGGTGTCCGGGGGCGCCATTGGCGGCCTGTTGCGTTATCGCCAGGACGTGCTGACGCCGTCGATGAACGAGCTTGGTCGCGTTGCCCTGGTCGTCGCCGACAGCATCAATAGCCAGCTGGGTCAGGGCCTGGATGCCAACGGCCAGTTCGGCAGCTCGCTGTTCTCCAGCATCAACAGCGCCACTGCCATTGCCCAGCGCAGCCTGGCCTCGTCGAACAACAGTGCCGGCTCCGGCAATCTGGATGTCACCATCGCCAACAGCGGTGCGTTGACCACCTACGACTACGAGGTGAAGTTCACCAGCGCCAACCAGTACAGTGTGCGCCGCTCGGACGGCACCGACATGGGCAGCTTCGACCTGAATGCCGACCCGGCGCCGGTGATCGATGGTTTCAGCCTGGCGTTGAAAGGCGGCGGCCTGGCGGCCGGCGACAGCTTCAAGGTCATCCCTACCCGTGCAGCTGCCGGGAGCATTACCACGACCTTGACCGATGCCAACAAGCTGGCCTTCGCCGGGCCCATCAGCGCTACCTCGGGCAGTGGCAACAGCGGTACTGGCACCATCACCCAGCCGACCCTGGGCGAGTCGCTGGACATCTACGGCGGTGCCGATACCGCGCTGATCCAGCAGTCGATTCGCGATTCGATGCCTGTGCGCGTGGTGTTCGACGCTGCCAGCGGTGGCTCCCAGGGCTACAAGCTGTTCGATGCCAAGGGTACCCAGATTGGTACCGGCAGCGTGGTGCCAGGTACCGACAACAAACTGTCGGTGACCGTGCCGATGCTCGATGCGGCCGGCGACCCGATTCTGGATGGCAGCGGCAACCCGCGCACGTTCGCCGTCGAGACCACCATCGGCGGCAGCCCTGCGGCCAATGACAGTTTTACCCTGTCGTTCAATGCCGACGGCAAGGCCGATAACCGCAACGCAACGGCGCTGCTCGACCTGCAGACCAAGTCGACGGTGAATACCGGTTCCGGTGGCGGTACCAGCTTCACTTCGGCCTACGCCTCGCTGGTCGAGCGCGTGGGTGCCAAGGCGAACCAGGCGTCCATCGACAGCACCGCGACCGAGGCGGTGCTCAAGTCCGCCAGCGAAAGCCGCAGCGCGGTGTCCGGGGTCAACCTGGATGACGAAGCGGCCAGCCTGGTCAAGTTCCAGCATTACTACACGGCGTCCTCGCAGATCATCAAGGCGGCGCAAGAAACCTTCAGCACCCTGATCAACGCTTTGTAAGGAGAAGACTATCGTGCGTATTTCCACTGCTCAGTTCTATGAGGCCAGCGCCAGTAGCTACTCCAAGAACTTCTCCAGCATGAACAAGACCAACGACCAGGTGACGTCGGGTATCCGTATCCAGACCGCAGCCGATGACCCGGTCGGTGCTGCGCGCCTGCTGCTGCTGCAACAGCAGCAATCGTTGCTGGACCAGTACAGCGGCAACATCAACACCGTGAGCAACTCGCTGTTGCAGGAGGAGAGCGTGCTCTCCACCATCAACGAGGCCATGCAGCGCGCCAGCGAGTTGGCGATCCGTGCCGGTGGCGCCGGGGTGACCGATTCTGACCGCGTGGCCATCGGCACCGAGCTGAAAGAGATCGAGGCCAACATCTTTGGCCTGCTCAACTCGCGCGATGCCAACGGCGACTACATGTTCGGAGGCTCCAAGAGCACCACGCCGCCCTATGTGCGTAACTCCGATGGCACCTATAGCTACCACGGCGACCAGACCCAGCTGAGCCTGCAGGTATCCGATACCCTGAGCCTGGCCACCAACGACACCGGTTTCAGCATCTTCGACTCGGCCAGCAACAAGAGCCGCACCCAGTCGACCCTGCTGGTGCCGGCGACTGACGATAGCGTGGTCGGGGTGTCGTCTGGTCTGCTGGCCTCGAGCACCACCTACAACAACAGTTTCACGGCAGGCCAGCCCTACAAGCTGACCTTCACCAGCGCGACGCAGTACACCATCACTGACGCCAACGGTAATGACATCACCTCGGAAACGCCCACCAACGGTACCTTCGACAGCAAAACCGAAGGTGCCAACAAGATTGCCCTGCGTGGCGTGGAGTTCGAAATAACCGTTACCTTGAAGGAGGGTGCCGATGCCGACGCCGCCGTGGGCGGGCGCGAGTTCTCTCTGGAAGCACGCCCGGATTCGTTCAATACCACCCGAAATGGCAGCAACACCTCCAGCGCCCAGGTCACCAGCAGTAGTGTGACTGATGAGGCCGCCTATCGCAGCACGTTCCCCAGTGATGGTGCGGTGATCAAGTTCACGGGGCCGGGTGCTTACGAGTTCTATGCCCAGCCGCTGACGGCCGACAGCAAGCCGGTCGCCAAAGGTACCTTTACGGCGCCGTCGTTGACGGTGGCCGGGGTGACCTACCAGGTTTCCGGTTCGCCGGAGGCAGGCGACCAGTTTGCGGTCACGGCCAATACCCACCAGAACCAGAACGTGCTGGAAACCCTCAGCCAACTGCGGGCGGCACTGGAAACGCCGGTGACCGGTGCTGGCGCGGCGAATGCGCTGAAAGATGCGGCGGCCTCGGCCATTGCAAACCTGGCCAGTGCCCGTGAGCAGGTCGATATCACCCGTGGTTCCATCGGTGCTCGCGGCAACTCGCTTGAGATTCAACGCCAGGAGAACACCAGCCTGGGGCTGGCCAACAAGACCACCCAGAACGCCATCGGCAACACCGACATGTCGCAGGCGGCCATCACTCTGACCTTGCAGCAGGCCATGCTGGAGGCCTCGCAGCTGGCCTTCTCGCGTATTTCCCAGCTGAGCCTGTTCAACAAGCTCTGATCTGCGTGCCTGTTCCTGGGGCTGCTGTGCAGCCCTTTCGCGACACAAGGCCGCTCCCACAGGTCCTCCTCTCTCCTGAAGGTGGCGTATTTGTGGGAGCGGCCTTGCGTCGCGAAAGGGCCGCGAAGCGGCCGCATCGATATCGGCTGCGAAGCTGATCATTCGGGGTCCAGTGCCCGCCCGGTCATTCCGCAAATTCCCCAGTCCCCACACCCTCGCCACGGCTTTCGTAGCATTTCAATGTGACCAATGAGTCAAAACGCTCATCTTCCCTGTATTCTATGCAGCAGCTGTTGCAGCATTTTGTTACCGGTGCGCAGGCGAGCCCTGGCTACAACCCCTGGCGGTGACCGCTCCGGTATTTGGCGCCCTCAATTCATCGAGTGGTGGTCTTTGGCTGTTTTCATTGGGAAGCCAGAATGATTGGCATCAAAAGCATTGCGAGTTACGTGCCCACCGCTGGCCTGGACAACTACGTTCAGGGTGCGAAGTTCGGCAAGGACGAAGAGTTCATGTTCGGCAAGATCGGTGCGTCGTTCCTGCCGCGCAAGGCCGAAGAGCAAGAAACCTCCGACTTGTGCGTAGAGGCCGCCCAGGCGCTGTTCGCCAGCAACCCCGACCTTGATCCGCAATCGATCGATGCGTTGATCGTGGTCACCCAGAACGGCGACGAAGAAGGCCTGCCGCACACCGCAGCCATCGTCCAGAGCAAACTTGGCCTGTCTACCCGCGTGGCGGCATTCGACGTGTCGCTGGGCTGCTCCGGCTATGTGTATGGCCTGTATGCGATCAAAGGCTTCATGGAAGCGGCAGGCCTCAAGAACGGCCTGCTGATCACCGCCGACCCGTATTCGAAGATCGTCGACCCGGAAGACCGCAACACCACCATGCTGTTCGGCGACGCCGCCACCGCTACCTGGATGGGTGAAAACGCGGTTTGGAACCTGGGCCAGGCGCGTTTCGGCACTGACGGTTCCGGTGCCGAGCACCTGAAAGTCAGCGACGGCAAGTTCTTCATGAACGGCCGCCAGGTATTCAACTTCGCCCTGATCAAAGTGCCTGCGCACCTGCACGAGTTGCTGGACGCCAGCGGCCTGAAGTCGTCGGATATCGACGCCTTCTGCATCCACCAGGGCAGTGCGGCGATTGTCGACGCCGTGGCGCGACGCTTTGAAGAGCAACACCCGGAGAAGTTCGTCAAGGACATGCTGGAAACCGGCAATACGGTGTCCTCCAGCGTTCCGCTGCTGCTGCAGAAGCACATGCTCGATGGCAGCTGGAAGCGCGTGGCGATCAGTGGCTTCGGCGTGGGCCTGTCGTGGGGCTCGGCCATCCTGTACCGCGACTGATCCCCAGTCAGCCCACAAAAGCGCCCGGCGGCCCCCGCCCGGCGCTTTTTTTCTGCCGAAAATAAACTTCTGCCTGACGCAGCCCATTGTAGGAGCGGGTTTACCCGCGAAGAAGGCAGCTCGGTCTATGGCACCGGCTTCGCCGGTGTTCGCGGGTGAACCCGCTCCTACAGACGGAATGAGGCATTCAGCCCAGCTCGAACAGTTTTTGACGCCAATAAACCGCCCTTAACCCCTTGATTTCTCGGGGCTGGCCCCATGCCAGTATTTTTTTTTTGAAAAAACCCTCAAGCAACCCGCGCACCCGACGATAACCATTACGAAGGTTCTCTAGGCCAATCCGGCGGTTGCCAAGGCCGGAAGCCGCAGTACCCATCCAACGAGGATTTCGTCATGGCTTTAACTGTAAACACCAACATTGCGTCGATCACCACCCAGGGCAACCTGACCAAGGCGAGCAACGCTCAGACCACTTCGATGCAGCGTCTGTCCTCGGGTCTGCGCATCAACAGCGCTAAAGACGACGCTGCCGGCCTGCAGATCGCCAACCGTCTGACCAGCCAGATCAATGGCCTGGGCCAGGCTGTGAAGAACGCCAACGACGGTATCTCGATCGCCCAGACCGCTGAAGGTGCAATGCAGGCCTCGACCGACATCCTGCAGAAAATGCGTACCCTGGCCCTGTCCTCGGCTACTGGCTCGCTGAGCGCCGACGACCGTAAGTCGAACAACGACGAATACCAGGCTCTGACCGCTGAGCTGAACCGTATCTCGGAAACTACCACCTTCGGTGGTCAGAAGCTGCTGGACGGTTCCTACGGCACCAAGGCCATTCAGGTCGGCGCCAACGCCAACGAAACCATCAACCTGGCGCTGGACAACGTTTCGGCCAAGAGCATTGGCTCGCAGCAGATTAAATCCGGCACTATTGCGCCAAGCGCTAGCGGCGTTGCAGCAGCAGATCTGGTTGTAACCGGCAACGGCCAAACCAAGACTGTCAGCTATGATGAGGGTGCTTCGGCCAAAGATATTGCTGCCAAACTCAATGGCGCAATCGGTGGTCTGACTGCCTCTGCCAGCACTGAAGTCAAGCTGGCTGTTGCAAGTGGTGCAGCAGCCACTCCTGCCAACTTTGACCTGACCGTTGGTGGCAGCACCGTCAGCTTCATCGGTGTTACTGACACTGCAAGCCTGGCTGATCAGCTGAAGTCCAACGCCGCCAAGCTGGGTATCAGCGTCAACTACGACGAATCGACCAAGAGCCTGTCGGTGAAGTCGGACACTGGTGAGAACCTGAAATTCACCTCGCAGGCCGGCGCTGATGCCATTTCTGTGGGTGCGCGTGATGGCAATGGTGATTTCCCGGGCACGCTGACCACGCTTTCCGGTACTGCTAATGACACATCAGTTGTAACTGGCCAGATCTCCCTGGACTCTGCAAAAGGTTACTCGGTAGCCGATGGTGCAACCGGTACTGGCGCTACTGACCTGTTCGGTGCAGCTTCCAAGTCTTCGGCCAAGACCACCATCGCCGATACCGATGTTACCGACGCCACCAACGCCCAGAACGCTCTGGCCGTTATCGACAAAGCCATCGGTTCGATCGACAGCGTCCGTTCGGGCCTGGGTGCTACCCAGAACCGTCTGCAAACCACCGTCGACAACCTGCAGAACATCCAGAAGAACTCCACCGCTGCCCGCTCCACCGTGCAGGACGTGGACTTCGCTTCGGAAACTGCCGAGCTGACCAAGCAGCAGACTTTGCAGCAGGCTTCGACTGCGATCCTGTCGCAGGCTAACCAGCTGCCATCGTCGGTCCTGAAACTGCTTCAGTAATTCAGGCGCTTGAGTGAAGGGTGAAAGGGCGCGTTTACGTGCCCTTTCACCCTTTTTGACATGAGGAGTTCGAAACATGGACATGAGTGTCAAGCTGAACCAGGTGTATCCAGCCGTGTTACCCCAGGTGCCAGGAGCTGATCGCGAGCGGGATCCGGCTACGCCTGCCAAGGTGCAGGAAGCCGCTGCCTCCGATAATCAGCCACACTCGCGCGAGGACCTGGAAAAAGCGGTTGGCGAAATTCGTGATTTCGTCCAGTCGAGCCAGCGCCAGCTGGACTTTTCCATTGACGATTCCACGGGTCGGATTGTAGTCAAGGTGATTGCTACCCAGTCCGGTGAGGTGATCCGGCAACTTCCATCGGAAGCTGCGCTGAAATTGGCGCAGAGCCTCAGTGAAGCCAGCAGCCTGCTGTTCGACGGTCAGGCATAGGCTGGCATGATTTTTGTTGTTGTCGACTATTTGATGGATTTATCCGCCAAGGATCCGGCAGCTACTGAACAAGGAGAGCAATGATGGCAGGTACAACAGTCAGCGGTATTGGCTCGGGCATCGATACCCAGGCGATCGTCGATTCCCTGGTGGCCGCGCAAAAAGCGCCCAAGCAGGCCCAGATCAATACCCAAACGCTGAAGGCAACCACCACGTTGTCCTCTATTGGCAAGATTCAGTCAGCCCTGGATGCATTCCGCGGCGCTTTGACCAACATGACCGATACCAACAGCTTTGGGGGTCTGAGCCTGAAGTCTTCGGATGAAAAGGTCGCGACCGTCACCATGGGGACTGGGGCTGCGAACGGCTCGTTCAAGCTGATCGTCGACAAGTTGGCGACTGCGTCAAAAGTTTCGACCAAAGTGTATGCAGATGGTGCGGGATCGGTAGTCAATAGTGGCAGTACATCGACTACGCTGACCATCAGTCAGGGCGGCAAGGACTTCGACCTCAGTGTGCCCGCCGGCGCCACATTGCAGCAGGTGCGCGACAGCATCAATAGCCAGTTTGGCGTAGCGGGCCTTAGCGCCAACGTGCTGACGGATGCCAATGGTTCTCGCCTGATCGTCACCTCGACGAAAATGGGGGAGGGCTCTGACATTACCCTTTCCGGCAATTCGGGCATCGATACCGGCTATACCGTTGTCGATGAGCCGACGGACGCCGAGTACACCCTGGACGGCATTGCCATGAAGTCCAAGACCAATGACATTACCGATGCTGTCAGTGGTCTCAATATTAAGCTGGTGGGTGTTTCACCGATCAACGCTACCAGTAGCGAGCCTACGGCGACCATCCTCTCCCTGACTACCAGTTCCACAACGTTGAAGTCGGGCCTCAAAGGTTTCATCGATACCTACAACGCATTGTTGAAGGTGATGAACGCCGAAACCAAAGTGACCAAGAATGCCGATGGCACCATGACGGCTGCGGCGCTGACGGGTGATGCCACAATGCGCACATTGATGAACTCCATTCGTGAGGAACTCAATGCGGTAGCAGGCAACGGTACCTTGAAGTCGCTCGCTGCTTTTGGTGTCACTTCGGCCCAGGACGGCGGTGCGCTGAGCCTGGATGACAAGAAGTGGGACAAGGTTGCTTCCACCAACGCGGCGGACCTGACCAGTATTTTCAATGGCAAGGATGGCCTGCTGGCGCGCCTGCAAAAAGTCACCGAGCCATTCGCCAAGGCCGCAACCGGCACCCTCGCCGAACGCTCCAAAGTTCTGAGCGAAAGCCTGACCAAACTCAAGACCGAGCAGGACACCCTGGACGCCCGCATGGAAGCCCTGCAAAAGAGCCTGCAGGACAAGTACAACAACATGGATACCCTGGTCACCCAGCTGCGCCAGCAGCAGGACTCGGTGCTGAGCACCCTCAATGCACTGAACAAGGCGAACAGCGACGATTGATCCGTGAACCTTGCATGAAGTCCTGCAAGATGCCGGGCTTCATGTCATCGGTCGGTAAAGTTTTTCGCCGCCTGCCCGATACAAGGAATATCTCCCCCTTTAAGCCTGCCAGTCACGAGGTCGCAAGATGAATCCCATGAGAGCCCTTCGTCAGTACCAGAAGGTCAATTCCCATGCCCAGATTTCCGAAGCCACGCCCCATCGCCTGGTGCAGATGCTGATGGAAGGCGGCCTCGATCGCATGGCGCAGGCCAAGGGTGCGATGGCGCGTGGCGACATTGCGGAAAAAGGCCTGATGCTGGGCAAGGCGATCGACATCATCATCGGCTTGCGCGATGGCTTGTCGCCTGAAAAAAGCGAAAACCCGGAGTACGTCGAAAAGCTCGACGCCCTCTACGTCTACATGACCAACCGCCTGATGCAGGCCAATGTGGACAACGATGCCAGCATTATCGACGAAGTTGCCCAGCTGCTGATTACCGTGAAAAGTGGCTGGGACGGCATTGCCGACGCCCAGCCTGCCAGCTGATGGCAAGGAGATTACCGTGACCGCACTGCAACGCCTCGATGACACCTGCGATGCCCTGATCGGGGCCTTGGGTGAGCGTGACTGGGAAGCCATTGCCAAGCTGGATGTGGCGTGCCGCGCGTGCATCGACGAGGTGCTGGAAACCCATGCGATGGATCAGGCGTTGCTGCGCGAGAAGCTGGAAGGGGTGCTGCGGCTCTACCGCAATCTGATCGATGTGACAACCGGTGAACGCCAGGCAATTGCCGAAGAGATGATGCAGATCAATCAAGCGAAAAATGCATCGAAGGTTTACCATCTCTTCAGTTAAGATGCGCACGACTTAACAAAAGGCGCCATAAATTTGACTGTGTGGGCCTTTTTGACTTTACTAGTGGCTGTTTTCGAATTTCAGACGTCCGAACACTGACCATTCAGTCGGAATGATGTCGAGCACGCCCCTGCAGGGCGCCGATATGACTAGGGAAGTTGCTATTGCATGTGGCGTGAAACCAAGATTCTGCTGATCGATGACGACAGCGCGCGCCGCCGCGACCTTGCGGTGGTGCTGAACTTCCTCGGCGAAGAAAACCTCGCGTGTGCCAGCCATGACTGGCAGCAGGCGGTCGAGCCATTGTCCTCGAGCCGCGAAGTGCTGTGCGTGCTCATCGGCACCGTGAATGCTCCGGGCAATCTGCTTGGGCTGCTTAAGACAGTGGCTACCTGGGATGAGTTCCTTCCGGTTTTGCTTTTAGGTGAAATTTCTTCCGCCGAGCTGCCGGAAGACCTTCGCCGCCGGGTGCTTTCCAACCTGGAAATGCCGCCAAGCTACAGCCAATTGCTGGACTCGCTGCACCGTGCCCAGGTCTACCGCGAAATGTATGACCAGGCGCGCGAGCGGGGTCGCCAGCGCGAACCCAATCTGTTCCGCAGCCTGGTTGGCACCAGTCGTGCCATTCAGCACGTGCGGCAGATGATGCAGCAAGTGGCGGATACCGACGCCAGCGTGCTGATCCTGGGTGAGTCCGGCACCGGCAAGGAAGTGGTAGCGCGCAACCTGCACTACCATTCCAAGCGCCGCGAAGCGCCGTTCGTGCCGGTCAACTGTGGCGCGATCCCGGCCGAGCTGCTGGAAAGCGAACTGTTCGGCCACGAGAAGGGCGCCTTTACCGGGGCCATCACCAGCCGTGCCGGGCGTTTCGAGCTGGCCAACGGCGGTACCCTGTTCCTCGACGAAATCGGCGACATGCCGTTGCCGATGCAGGTCAAGCTGCTGCGTGTGCTGCAGGAGCGTACCTTCGAGCGCGTGGGCAGCAACAAGACCCAGAGCATCGACGTGCGCATCATCGCTGCGACGCACAAGAACCTCGAAACCATGATCGAGGACGGCACCTTCCGCGAAGACCTGTACTACCGCCTGAACGTGTTCCCTATCGAAATGGCGCCGCTGCGTGAGCGGGTGGAAGACATCCCGTTGCTGATGAACGAGCTCATTTCGCGCATGGAGCACGAGAAGCGCGGTTCCATTCGCTTCAATTCCGCTTCGATCATGTCGCTGTGTCGTCACGGCTGGCCGGGCAATGTGCGCGAGCTGGCCAACCTGGTCGAGCGCATGGCGATCATGCACCCGTACGGGGTCATTGGCGTGTCGGAACTGCCGAAGAAATTCCGCTATGTCGATGACGAAGACGAGCAGATGGTCGACAGCCTGCGCAGCGACCTGGAAGAGCGCGTGGCGATCAATGGCCACACACCAAACTTCAGCAACCACGCCATGCTGCCGCCCGAAGGCCTGGACCTCAAGGACTACCTGGGTAGCCTGGAGCAGGGACTGATCCAGCAGGCGCTGGACGATGCCAACGGTATCGTTGCGCGCGCGGCTGAACGTTTGCGTATTCGCCGTACTACCCTGGTCGAGAAGATGCGCAAGTACGGTATGAGCCGACAGGGCGGCGAGGACCAGGCGGAGGATTGACGCTTGGTAGGGCGCCTGAGATAGCCTCTTCGCGGGTTTACCCGCGAAGAGGCCGCCCAAATCACCCTCCATTCTTTCTTCTTCCGCGCTCGCTAGCCGGTCCGAATCGGCGCTGGCATGAGTTGAGCGCTCTTTGAAAAGCCCCCAGTAACAAAACCGATGCCGCACCCAGGGCGACCCTAAAGCAGGCATGCGTTTTGCTTTGACCAGCATAAAGGGCCTGGGGCCAGTTTTTTGTCGCCGCCCCCTCCGACCAATGCGGACCAACAACACAATGAAAGCAGTAATTCTGGCCGGGGGGCTGGGCACACGCATCAGCGAAGAATCCCACCTGCGCCCCAAGCCGATGATCGAGATAGGCGGCAAACCGATCATCTGGCACATCATGAAGATCTACTCGCACTACGGTATCAACGACTTCGTCATTTGCCTGGGCTACAAGGGCTATGTGATCAAGGAGTACTTCGCCAACTACTTCCTGCACATGTCGGACGTGACCTTCGACATGGCGGAAAATCGCATGGATATCCATAACCGCCACGCTGAGCCGTGGCGGGTGACGCTGGTGGATACCGGGGAAAACACCGCCACCGGCGGCCGCCTGAAGCGTGTCCGCGACTACGTCGGCAATGAAACCTTTTGCCTGACTTACGGCGACGGTGTGTCCGACGTCGATATTCCGCGCCTTATCGAATTCCACCGCCAGCACGGTAAGATGGCCACGGTTACCGCTGTACAGCCGCCGGGTCGCTATGGCGCCCTGGACGTGCACGGCGAACAGGTGCGTGGCTTTCAGGAAAAGCCGGCGGGCGACGGTGCCTGGATCAATGGCGGCTTCTTCGTGCTTGAACCGGCCGTGCTCGAATACATCCAGGGCGATGCCACCACTTGGGAAGACGAGCCCATGCGCCGTCTGGCCGAAGACGGCCAGCTGATGAGCCACTTGCACCGTGGCTTCTGGCAGCCGATGGATACCCTGCGTGATCGCACGTTGCTTGAAACCCACTGGAAAAACGGCGACGCAGCATGGCAGCTATGGCGCTGAACCCGGCATTCTGGGCAGGGCGCCGCGTCCTGCTGACCGGGCATACCGGTTTCAAGGGCGGCTGGCTGGCCGTGTGGCTGCGCCAGCTTGGCGCCGAGCTGCGCGGTTTCGCCTTGCCTGCCGCCACCACGCCATCGCTGTGGCAGGTCGCGCAACTGCAACAGCAGATTCCAGGTGATTTCGCCGATATCCGTGATGCCTCGGCCCTGGCGCGTGCCATGCAGGATTTCCAACCCGAACTGGTGCTGCACCTGGCGGCTCAGCCGCTGGTGCGCGAGTCCTACCGTGCACCAGGCGACACCTACGCCACCAACGTCATGGGTACGCTCAACCTGCTGGAAGCGGTGCGTGCCACGCCTTCGGTGCGCGCAGTGCTGGTGGTGACCACTGACAAGTGCTACGACAACCGCGAGTGGCCCTGGCCCTACCGCGAGCAGGATGCCCTGGGCGGCTTCGACCCCTATAGCAGCAGCAAGGCCTGTGTCGAACTGCTGTGCGCCAGCTACCGCGACTCGTTCCTGCGCTCCGCCGGCGTGGCCTTGGCCACGGCACGTGCTGGCAACGTTCTGGGTGGCGGGGACTGGTCTGCCGAGCGCTTGCTGCCGGATATCTTCCGCGCCTGGCAAGACGGTGAAGAAGTGGTCTTGCGCTATCCCCATGCGACCCGCCCCTGGCAGCACGTGCTCGACCCGCTGATGGGCTATCTGCAGCTGGCGCAGGGCTTGCTCACGGACGCCGAGCGATACGCAACAGCCTGGAACTTCGGCCCGGACAGCGCAGGGCTGGCCACCGTCGGCGAAATCGTCCGTCGTCTTGCCCTGCGCTGGCCAGGCGATGCGCGCTGGTCGGTCGCCGGCGATGTCCAGGCGCATGAAGCCAGTTTGCTGGCACTGGATTCCAGCAAGGCGCGGCAAGTGCTTTGCTGGGCACCGCGCTGGTCGCTGGATGACACCCTGAAACATACCCTGGACTGGCACCTGGCCTGGCGCGCAGGGCGTGACATGAACATCGTTACCCGCGAGCAGATCGCGGTTCACCAAGGCGGAATCCATGAGTGACAGTACGGCGCAGCAGTTGCGCCAACAGATTGCCGAGCTGGTCGGGCGCTATGCCGAGCTGCAGATGGCGCCCAAACCCTTCGTGGCGGGGCAGAGCAATGTTCCGCCTTCGGGCAAGGTGATCGGTGCCGGCGAGCTGCAGGCAATGACCGAGGCCGTGCTGGATGGCTGGCTGACGACCGGCCGCTTCAACGAGGCGTTCGAGAAGCGCCTGGCCAAGTACCTGGGGCGTCGCTGCGTACTCACCACCAACTCCGGCTCGTCGGCCAACTTGCTGGCGTTTTCCGCACTGACCTCGCCACGCCTCGGCGACCGGGCGATCAAGCCGGGTGACGAGGTGATCGGCGTTGCTGCCGGCTTCCCGACCACCGTCAACCCGATCCTGCAGTTCGGCGCGGTTCCGGTGTTCGTCGATATCGAGATGGGCACCTACAACATCGACCCGGCGCTGATCGAAGCGGCCATCGGCCCGAAGACCAAGGCCATCATGCTGGCCCATACCCTGGGCAACCCCTTCGACCTCAGCGTTGTGCGCGCCCTGTGCGACAAGCATGGCCTGTGGCTGATCGAAGACTGCTGCGATGCCCTGGGTTCCACCTACCAGGGTCGCATGGTTGGCGCTTTCGGCGATATTGGCACCCTCAGCTTCTATCCGGCGCACCATATCACCATGGGCGAGGGCGGTGCGGTGTTTACCGACTCGCCGTTGCTCAAGCGCATCATCGAGTCGTTCCGCGACTGGGGCCGCGATTGCTACTGTGCGCCGGGCGAGGACAACACCTGCAGCAAGCGTTTCTGCTGGCAAATGGGGGGGCTGCCGCAGGGCTACGACCACAAATACACCTACTCGCATCTGGGCTACAACCTGAAGATCACCGACATGCAGGCCGCCTGCGCGCTGGCGCAGATGGACCGGGTTGATGATTTCGTTGCCGCGCGCAAGCGCAACTTCGCTTGGCTCAGTGACCGGCTGGCCGGTTGTGCGGACAAACTGATCCTGCCGCAGGCCACCCGCGAAAGCGACCCTTCCTGGTTCGGTTATCCGATCACCCTACGCGATGGCTGCGGCATCAATCGCGTCGAGCTGTTGCGCTACCTGGATGAACAGGATGTGGGCACGCGCTTGCTGTTTGCCGGGAACCTGACGCGCCAGCCCTACATGCAGGGGCTGCACTACCGGGTTTCCGGTGAGCTGTCGGTGACTGACAAAATCATGAACGACACGTTCTGGATTGGCCTGTGGCCGGGCTTGAGCGACGACCATCTGGAACACGCGGCGCGCTGCCTGGAAACCTACCTGCAGAGGCCGTGCTGATGCGCGCCTACGTCCTGTGTGGTGGTTTCGGTACGCGTCTGCGCAGTGTCACTGACTCGCAGAAGGCCCTGGTTCCCGTTCGCGGTGAGCCCTTTCTGGCGCGCGTACTAAGCCAGTTGGCCCGTGCTGGCGTCAGCGAAGGTGTACTGTGCGCGCATTACCGCGCTGAGCAGGTGGCCGAGCAGCTTGCCGAGCTGTCTCGCCAGGCCGGTCTGCCGCTGTCGATGGTGGTGGAGGAGAACCCTCTGGGAACCGGCGGGGCGCTGCTCAACGCGTTGCGCGAGCAACCTGCGCAGGGGAGGTACTTGGTACTCAATGCCGACACTTTTGTGGAGGTGCAGGGTTACCGTCAGATGCTCCAGAGCGAAGGTAACGCGGTACTGGCGGCTCGGGTCAGTGACCGCAGCCGGTATGGCAGCTTGGCGCTGACTGCAACCGGGCACATGGCTGCGCTGCAGGAAAAGGGCGTGCCAGGCGCCGGCCTTATCAATGCAGGGGTGTATGCCTTCACCGCGTCGGCCTTCACCACTACGCCTGTTCGTGCATGCTCCATGGAGCACGATCTGTTGCCTGAGTTGCTCCAGCAAGCGGCCGTGACAGTTGTCGATTACAGCGGGCGTTTCATCGATATCGGCACGCCAGAGTCGCTTGCGCGCTACACCCACGAATTTCTTCCGGATACTTCGCTATGAGCCTGCTTGTGCAGACCCTCAGCATTGGCGATCGCCAAAGCATTCTCGATGCAGTCAAGTGCATTGAGGCAGGCGCCTTGCAGATCGCCTTTGTGGTTGCTGACGACCGCCGTCTGCTGGGCGTGGTGACCAACGGCGATGTGCGTCGCCACCTGCTGCAGGGCGGCCAGACCGACCTGCCAGTAACAACTTGCATGAACACCCACTACCGCGCTGTTCAAGCCGGTGCGTCGCGGGAGGAGTTGCTCAAGGCTTTCGACCTGGGTTTCAACGCCATCCCGGCCGTGGATGAGCAGGGGCGCCTGGTGGAAGTCTTTACCCGCCTGATGGCGGCCAGCCCGGAAGTACCGGTACTGGCGCGGGCCCGCGCGCCGGTGCGCATGAGCTTCTGCGGCGGCGGTGCGGACCTGACATATTTCTTCATTGACCACCCGGCAGCGGTGCTCAGCTGTACTGTCGGTCTTTATGCTCACGCCACCCTTGTTCCACGGAGTGACCGTGGCATCCGCATTTTCTCCGAAGATCTGGGGCGTGAGGAGGACTACGACTCACTGGCTGACCTGCTAGCCGCCAGTGAAAAAAGCCTGTTGGCGACCATCGTTTCGCTGATAAAGCCGCAATACGGTTTCGATCTTTACCTGCGTTCGGATTTCCCCGTGGGCTCCGGGCTGGGCGGCTCCTCCGCTGCCACCACAGCCACAATCGCGGTATTCAATGAATTGCGCCAGGATCGCTGGAGCACCTATGAAATTGCCGAACTGGCGTTCCAGGCCGAGCGCCTTTGCTTCGGTATTGCCGGTGGCTGGCAAGATCAGTATGCCTCGGCCTTCGGTGGCTTCAACCTGATCGAGTTCGAGAACCAGCGCAATCTAGTCCATCCGATTCGCCTGGAAGAGGCGATCCGCAATGAGCTGGAATCCTGCCTGGTCCTGTGTGACACCGGCATTTCTCACGATTCAGGCCGCCTGCACGACCTGCAGCGTGAGGAGATGCAGGCCGAGTCCTCTCAAACAGACCTGCTCCACGCCAGCGTAGCGCTCTGTCGACGCATGCACCGCTATCTGATTCGCGGTGAGCTCCGCGATTTCGGCCTGTGCATGGACGAAGCCTGGCGCCTGAAAAAGTGCTTTTCCTCGGCCATTAGCCATGGCCACCTTGATCAAATCTACGCCGCGGCGCTGGCTGCAGGCGCGCTCGGCGGCAAGCTGCTGGGTGCCGGTGGCGGTGGCTTCTTCCTGTTCTACGTACAGCCCCAGCATCGCCAGCGTGTGGTGCATGCGGTGCGCGCACTGGGCTGCCAGACTCAAGGTTTCCGCTTTGAGTCCTGTGGTGTAACTTCTTGGCGGACGAAAATTCAATGACCCCAATTCTTCTCGACGGCATTGCCCTGGGTGGCGGGCGTGTCTACGTCATCGCTGAGATCGGCAACAACCACAACGGCTCGCTGGCATTGGCCAGGCAACTGGTGGATGCAGCCATTGCGGCTGGAGCCGACTGCGTCAAATTCCAGCTGCGCAATCGCGAGGCGCTGTACCGGCGCAAGGCTGATGGCTCGCGTGCCGAAGATCTTGGCGTGGAGTACATCCAGGATCTGCTGGACAAGGTTGAGCTGAGCCTCGACGAGCACCGCCAGGTGCGTACTTATTGTGCGCAAAAGGGCATCACCTATCTGTGCACTCCCTGGGATGAGCCTAGCGTCGATGCCCTGGCCCACTTCGATGTGGCTGCCTTGAAAATTGCCTCGGCAGACTTGTGCAACCCTTACTTGATCGCCAAGGCCGCCAGCCTGGGTAAGCCACTGATCCTGTCCACCGGCATGTCTTTCGAGCACGAAATCATCCGGGCCATCGAACAGCTCAACGCGTTGGGCACGCCTTTCGCGCTACTGCACTGCAACAGCGCCTACCCGGCACCGGAAGCGGATATCCAGCTCGGCTACTTGTGCCGCCTGCAGGAGCTGCATGGCCTGATCGGCTATTCCGGCCATGAGCGCGGTATTGCCATCACCCTCGGCGCAGTGGCCTTGGGCGCCCGGTTGGTGGAGCGCCACATCACCCTGGATCGCAACATGGAAGGGCCGGATCACCTCGCCAGCCTAGAGCCCACCGAATTTCGCCAACTGGTGGACGGCATCCGCCAACTGGAACTGGCGCTGCCTTGGCAAGGGCCAGGTCGCCATGCCAGTCAGGGCGAATTGCTGAACCGCGAGAACCTCGGCAAGAGCGTGATCGCTGCCCGCGATATCCCGTGTGGTGCGTTACTGGAGCAGGGCATGCTGCGCATCGCCAGCCCCGGCCAGGGCCTGCCGCCGTACCGGCTGCCGGAACTGCTGGGCAAGCCGGTACGGCGCGACATCGTCCAGGGTGACTTCCTGTTCGAGAGCGACCTGCAGGAACAGCAACCCGAGCAGAAGCTGGCGTTCGACATGCCGGTTCGCTGGGGGGTGCCGGTGCGCTACCACGACTTCCGCGACTACCGGCGACGCATCGAGCCGGACTTGTTCGAGTTCCATCTGTCTTATCGCGACCTCAGCCTGAAACCGCAGCCATTCCTGGCCGAAGTGGACTGTTCGCGTCTGGTGGTGCATGCGCCGGAGCTGTTCGAGAACAGTGAGCTGCTGGATCTGGTTGCAGACGACCCGGCCTACCGTCGGCGTTCTATCGACAATCTGCAGCGCGTGGTCGATGCCACCCTGCAGATCGGCGAGTTCTTCCCTGGGGCTGATGCCCGGCTGATCGTCGCCAACATCGGCGGTTTCTCCGCCGACGCGCCGCGCCCGCTGGCCATGCGCCCCGAACTCTACGAGCGCTTCCATGAAGCCTGCCGCCTGGTGGACTTCGCCGGTACCGAGCTGATCCCGCAGAACATGGCGCCGTTCCCTTGGCATTTCGGCGGCCAGCGCCACCAGAACATTTTCATGATGCCCGACGAACTGGCGGCCCAGGCCCGCGAGCACGGCTTGCGCTTGTGTCTGGACCTGTCGCACCTGCAGATGACCTGCTTCCACTTCGGCCTCGACTTCCAGGCCGCGCTGGCGCTGCTGCTGCCGCATTCGGCGCACCTGCACGTGGCCGATGCCAAGGGTACCAACGGCGAAGGCGTAGTGATGGGTACCGGCGACATCGACTGGCCGGCCACCTGGGCGCAGATTCGCAATCATCCCGAAGTCAGCTTCATTCCTGAAGTCTGGCAAGGGCACAAGGATCATGGTGCCGGCTTCTGGTCGGCGCTGCAGTTTTTGACGCGGCTTGCTTAAGTGCCGGTTTCGAGAGGGTATTCAAGGTGACACAGACTGTCCGTGTAGCAGATTACATCATGGAGCGCCTGGCGCGTCTGGGCGTGGGGCAGGTCTACTTTCTGCCGGGAGGCGGTGCGATGCACCTCAATGACGCCCTGGGGCGCCACCCCGAGCTGGAGCCGGTGCTTTGCCTGCACGAGCAGGCGGCGGCTATTGCCGCCGAAGCAGCCGGCAAGCTCACGGGTGGCCCGGCAGCATGCATGACGACCTGTGGCCCAGGTGCGACCAATACGGTTACGGCAGTGCTGGGTGCCTGGCTGGACTCAACGCCGGTATTCTTCGTTTCTGGCCAGGTCAAGAGTGCCGACCTTAAAGCCGGTACCGGCCTGCGCATGCTGGGCGTTCAGGAAGCCGACATCGTGTCGATTGTCGAGCCGATCACCAAAGCGGCGTTCACCCTGACCGATCCCGAGGCGGTCGCCGAAGTCTTCGACCAGCTCGAACATGCCGCGCTCAGCGGGCGTCGTGGCCCGGTATGGCTGGATGTACCGCTGGACGTTCAGGCTGCCCGGATTGACCCGGCGACCTTGCGCCGGGCGCAGCGCCCCGTGGCTGCGGAGCAACCGGACATCCGTGCGGCGGTTGAGCAAACCGTGAGTTTACTGCGCCAGGCCAAGCGCCCAGGCATCATCGCCGGCAGTGGCATTCGCATGGCGGGTGCGGTTGATGCATTCAACCAGTTGATCGAAGCCGCAGGCGTACCGGTCATGCCCACGTGGCTGGCCATGGACATCATCGAAGACGAGCACCCGCTCTATGGCGGCCGTCCAGGCTCCATAGCACCGCGCTGGGCCAACTTTGCGCTGCAGAACTGCGACCTGCTGATCGTGCTTGGTTCGCGTCTGGATATGGCGCTGACTGCCTACAACCATGCTCACTTCGCGCCCTATTCGAAGAAAGTTGTGGTGGATATCGATCCGGCGGAAATCGCCAAGTTGCAGATGCCCATCGAGGTCTCCGTCGTCTCGGATGTGAAACCGTTCATTGAAGCCTTGGCTGCGCAGGTTTCCCGTGATCGCCTACCGTCCTACGCCGACTGGCTGGCGCGCATCGCGCAATGGCGCAAGCAATACCCGCTGTTGCAGAGCGAACACGCCGACGACAGCCAGGGCGTGAGCATGTACTACTTCACTGACCAGCTGTCCTCGCTGCTCAACGAAGGCGACGTGATCGCACCGGGCAGCTCGGGTTTCGCCTCCGAGTTGTTCCTGCTCAACCTGCGCCTGAAGAAGGGCCAGCGTTGCTTCCACAACCGTGGCACGGGGTCGATGGGCTTTGGCATTCCGTCGGCAATCGGCGCGTGTCTGGCCTCTGGCCGCCAGCCGACCGTGTGTGTTGAAGGCGATGGTGGTTTGCAGCTGAACATTCAGGAGCTGGCGACCCTGGCCGCGCAGAAACTGCCGGTCAAATGCTTCGTCATCAACAACCAGGGCTATGCCTCGATTCGTGCCTCGCAGAGTGCTCATTTCAAACTGCTGGTGGGTGCCGATGCCAGCAGCGGCTTGCAGCTGCCGGACCTGGCGCAACTGGCCAGTGCGTATGGTGTGGGTTATGCGCGCATCGAGTCGCACAAAGATTTGCAGGCTGATTTGCAGGCAGTGCTGGAGCGCGATGGCCCGGTGATCTGTGAGGTACTTGTGCAGATCGAGGAGCCGCGTGTTCCACGGGTGATGACGCGCATGGACGAGAACGGCAAGCCGGTAACCGGTGCGCTCGAAGACTTGTATCCGTTCCTCAGCCGCGAAGAGCTGGCACAGCAGATGGCTGTTTCGCTGGACCCTCAGAGATGAAGGTGTGGCTCAAGCGTCGCTTGACCGGGTTGTGCTACGGCTACCTGCGTAGCCAGCACGACTGGGCGCATGATAAATCGCCCAAGGTGCGTCATGCCCGCGTACTGCCCATGGCCAGCCACGCGCCGTGGGTCAATGACGCCGCGTTTTTGAAGGTGTACCAGACCGTGCGCCACGCCACCCTGGTCGACATCATGCGGCTGTACGAGTTGTGGACGCTGGCGCGCCAACTTGACAACGTTGAGGGCGACTTTCTCGAGGTTGGCGTATGGCGCGGTGGCTCGGGGTGTTTGCTGGCAATGGCCGGCCAGCGCGAGGGGCGTAGTGTTTTTTTGGCGGACACTTTCACTGGCGTAGTCAAGGCCGGGGCACATGACACCAGCTACAGCGGCGGCGAGCATGCTGATACCGGTGTTGACCTGGTTCTGGAAATGGCCAAGCGTTGCCGGGTGGCAGATAACGTACGCGTACTGGTCGGCATGTTCCCGGAGAACAACGCGGAACAGGTCAGTGACCGGCTGGCGTTGCTGCATATTGACGTTGACGTCTATGAGTCTGCTCGCGATGTACTGCTTTGGGCTGCGCCCAGGCTCGTGCGTGGAGCCGTGGTGGTTTTCGACGATTACGGGTTCTTTGGCTGTGAAGGGGTAACGCGCATGGTCAACGAGTTCGTGGCGCAGAACAGCGGATACCGCTTCCTTCATAATCTCAACGGGCATGCCGTCCTGATCAAGGTAGCCGATCATGGCGAATGAGTTCGGCTTCGACCAACTGTTGGTGTATGGGGCCAGGCTTGCCGGGCGGTGCGTGCGGGATTATCTCGTTGCGCGAGGGCAGCGCGTGGATGCCTTTCTCGACCGCGATGAGAGCCTGCACGACGTGGACGGCTTACCAGTCTTTAGTGCACAAGACTGGGCTGCTAACCATGACCCGACTAAAGCCTGTGTGTTGATAGGTTTGTTCAACGCCCATGTGGATACCAGGACCATTTTCGATGATCTGGAGGCGCTGGGGTTTGGTCGCATAGTCAGCCTGGTCGAATTCGTTCGCCTTTATCCAGAAGACCAGCCGTTTCGTTACTGGCTGGTTGCCCCCAGCTTTTACGAACAGCATGCAGCACGTATTGCAGCGTTGCGGGTTGCGCTGGAGGATGAGGCGAGCAAACAGCTGTTGGACGCGATAGTGAAGTACCGCACCTTGGGTGATCCGCGTTGCCTTCCTTCGGTAGCAGGGCAGCAGTATTTCCCGGCAGACGTGCCGGGTTTGCCTGAACCGCTGCGGTTCATCGATTGCGGTGCATACATCGGCGACACTGTTCAGGCGTTGCTGGCTGCCGGTTTTCGTTTCACCAGCCTGGCGACATTCGAGCCGGACCTGGATAACTATCGTCATCTGACGGCGCAACTTGGCCAGGTCCCGGGCGCAATCCATTTTCCCTGTGGCGTGTCAGGCAGCAGCCGTTTGAGTGGGTATGACCCCACCTTGGGGGCGGGGGGACATCTTGTAGAGTCCGGCGGGAACCCTGTGTGTTGTGTGCGCCTGGATGATGCCTTGCCCGGATTCGCGCCGAACTTCATCAAGATGGATATCGAAGGCGAAGAGCCGGCAGCCTTGCGCGGCGCGGCGGGCCTGCTGCGTGCACATCGTCCCCACCTGGCCATTAGTATCTATCACCGTGCGGAACACCTCTGGGAAATAGCCGAGCAATTGCAAGGCTTTGATTTGGGCTACCGCTTTTACCTGCGCTGTCACTCGCCCAGTACCTTTGATGCAGTGCTCTACGCTGTGCCTGAGAGGCCGTGAGTGCCACATGTCACGGTAGCTCATATGCTTTTTCATCAGCGAAATACGTAGCGGTCGCTGTGCAAGGAAATCGGATGTGCGATCAATGAATAAAATTTCCACGATAGAACAGCCTGTTGTCATTTATGGTGGCGGTCAGATAGGTGTTGGCTTTTGTCGGCGTTTGATGCAATGCGGTGTGAATGTTTGCGCCATCATTGATCGTAATCCGGAAGGCGTGTCGAATGCGCCTGTACCGGTGATGAATGTGGAGACGTGCATTCAAATGCACGGTGATGCGCTGGTGTTCGTGGCAATAGGAAATGGCCTTGCCCACCCCCCGATTGCGCGTACCTTGCGAAGCGTCGGCTATACGAAAATACTGCACTTGCCCGCGTTTCTCCGTGGAGAAAAAGCGGCCGCCATGACGCGCGCATGGAACGCATTTTATTCGGGTGATTATGCGGTGCCCTTTGCCAGTTTTGACGAGCTGTATACGGTGCACGCAGGTGACTACCTGCTGAGCGCGTTGTCAGATTATGTGACTGCCATTGTGCACAAGGACTATGTCTATACCGTAAGGCGATCTTACGATGGCATTGATCACGATTACGCTGACTACTTCAAGTGGCAAAATCAGGAACAAGATGTTATCGACAGGGCGACCAACGTCCGACTGGATGATCCGGTGGTCAAGGCACTGCTTCCTTTTGATGAATTGTTTACCCAAGCGCAGCTGGATTTTTATCGCGCGAAAACCTTTTTCGATATGGGGGATTATTATCGAGAGGCTGCGTCTGTCGCCGTGTTTGATAGCGCCGCGCACCGCTTCAATATTCTCGATGGCTCTCATCGCGCCTTCTATCTGGAGCGCCAGGGGTTTGACGGCATTCCGCTTAAAATGAAGCGGGCGGAGTGGGAGGCTTATTTCAGAGCGTACCAGGCACAGGCGCTGATGGATTATTGCAGGCAGCTGCAGTCGCTTCCTGTTGTCGTTACACATCCTGCTTTCATGTCGTTCCCCGTACGCGAGCGTGAGCCAGACGCGGAGTTCTTGCGCCTGCTCAAGGGAGTGTGCCCGGTATGATCTGGACTGCCGAGACGCCGATAGTTCTGTACGGTGCCGCCCATCGTGGGACGATGGTTTCGCGTTATCTGAGGGCTAGCTGCAATGTCACAGGCTTTATTGACAAGCGTGCTGCCGAAATAGAGCGTCACGAGGGGCTGCCAGTCACAAGTGTCGGGCATGCAGACAAATCTGCACTCGTGATCATTTGTGTAAACAATATTTTTGAGCACGAAAGCATTGCGCTTGGCTTGGCCGCGGAGGGGTTCGAACGGGTCATTTTTTGCCCGGTGAATGGGTCCAACATGTCGTGGCGATCTGCTGAAGACCGGGCGCAGATGGCAAAGCTTCATAACCATATCATTGACGAACAGCTGACCTTGCCCGTTGAGATCCCTGCACTGAGAGGGCTTTTTCATCCGGACTACAAGGATGATGCGCTCATCAGTGACGCGTCGGGGGACGTGCTGGCGTGGATACCGGCCTTGTTGGTCTGTGCGCGCCGTAACGGGAATGGCCTGTTCCAGGACAGTCCGGTGTTTACCCTGTTCCCCTACCTAGAGCTGTTCAAGTGGTTTGACGGTGAGGCGGGCGCAACACCGGACCACTACATGGACCTTTACTGTCGCAACGCGGCTGATCAATTTGGTATCGCGCAAACGGCCGCGTGGGTGGATAACGTGCTGAGAAGCCGTAGGCAGGTGTATGAGCGCATGCGGCAAACGGAATCTATCGATCCCTTGTTCTTTTTGAACCATGCGGTGAAGGCGGACTGGAACAGTGAAGAAAACCACTTCAACATGGACAGCGGCAAACACCGTGCCGCCTTCCAGATTCATCGCAAGCGGTCACTGGTTCCGCTGAAGCTGTCGAGTGCGGACTATGAGGCCTACCTTAATCACCCTGCTTTGAAAGCGCTGATTGATTGCATGGTGCGATCAGGCATCACCGAATTGCCCTATCCAGTAATGCACTCGTATTTTCTGAGAGCGCCGTATCGGGCAGAAAGTGCCTACTATGAGACGTTGCTGAAGTTGTGCCGTGTGCTGGTACTGAGAAACTTTAGCGAAACCGGCAGGGTCAGCCTCCGTGGCGTTCATCTGCGGGCAGAAAGCGCTGATCTCGAGCCTCTGGCCCAGGCGTTTGCGCTGCTAGGTTGCTCGATTCACTATGCTTATCAAGAAAGCGAGTTTGACCGTGGCGTCAGGGATTTGTACCGCATTTCCGATCGTTTCGCACAGTCGGCCGCTGCGCTCGAAGCGTATGACTTTTTACTGGATGAGTGGGTGGCTCGATAATGCGTGCGCAACTGATTGATGTGTGTGCGAAGCCTGACTTGCAGGCGCAGGTGGACGATGTTATCCAGCGAATGGAGCAGCACTGCCCGGTACGCGTTTTGTGCTATTCGCTGATGGGCTCTATTCCTCTTGGTATGGGGAATGCTTCGTCTGATTATGACCTGCTTGCGTTTTACGAGCCGCAGCGGGCAATAACCTCCAAGCAGTATGATGTTCTCAATAACAAGACGCCGCTGCTGGGTGCGGAGCACGTTGCAGGGCAGGTAAACTTGTTGCTTGCTGATATTGAACTGTGTGCTTTGAAATTTATGGATATGCCAGAGGCTGTATTTTCGCAGGCATACCCTCATCATCTTAACTCTCTGACCGTTCATGACGCCGCGTTTGATATCACTGTTGTGCCTGGTTGCAGCTCTCCCAAGGTTGCCTCGATTTTTTCCGATATGTTCTATTACGGCAACGGTGTGTTGACGGATCGCTTGGGTAGCGTGCGTGAAAATTTCGCAGAGATGAAAAAACTGCTTCGAGTCTATGACTTTTGCAAGCGCCGCTTCGTAACGACTTACGGCCGGCTTCAGCACTATCTTGTCGATGAGGGCAATGTCAGGCTACGTACCTACCTGCAAAGCATCAACGATATTTTGGCGATCGAGTATGCGCTTGACCGCCTGGATGTACCGCCGCCTGATATTTCGGTCATGCTGAATTATCTCGATGATGCAAAGGTGTCGGGAATTGCGCGGCACTATGTCGATGTTAACGGCAGCACCACGTCTGCAAAAGAAAAGCTACTGATTGATCCGAACTTGACGTTGAATCAGTGGATCGCTGAGCGACTGGAGCGTATCAGGCCGCGCTTGGCGGCACTGTACCCGCAGCGCGCAGATGCACTGTTCAATATCGTTATCGAGTGACAAACGCATTTTTCAGGTGCTTGGTTTTATTTTATGTTGCGGGATGGCAGTTCGTGGCCGTTCCAATCGGTTAGGCAGGTAATATGATGAATGCTGGCTTGTCCTTGCTCGGCGCCAATTTTTCAGCGATGCAGAAAGGTTGCATCTATTCATTTGCACTTCCGTCTGGCGAGCGTGTGCCGGTTTGCTGGTCGGATGCGCCTCTGCGTGATGCTCAAGATTACATCGTGATCAGGCACCCGTCTCGGCTGGAGGCTTTATCACGTCTGGATAATTACCCCAATATCAGGCGCTTGCTGGACTCGAACACTGGCCTGGCCGATTTGGCGGCGCTAAAGAAGCAGGTGCTCGGCTGGCTGAGTGAGGGGTTCTATATCTTTGGTGCCTTCAAGGTCGGTTTACGATTGGCGCTTCACGCGCAAACGCTAGGCGTTGAGGTCAAAGGTTTTCTCGACAATGACTGCGCGAAGGAAGGCGGTTCATTGGAGGGGATCTTGATCGCTCACCCATCCAGCCTTTCTCTGGACAACGCGGTCGTCGTTGTCGCGAGTGGCAGGCATGGCAACGCCATTTCCAGGCAATTGGGTCAGGTGCCGGGGATTCGCCTGGTCAACATGCATGAATTTCTATACGCGCTGGATGGCGCGGGGCCTGGCCTTGGATGCGAGAAGTTCTCCAGTTTTGCAGAAGCACCATTACGTGATCCCTGGCGGTTCATTTCTGCTTTTTTGTGCCTGGACGATGAGCCATCACGCAAGGTTTTTGATGCGTTGATTGGTATGCGCACACGCCTGTCAATTGCGTGTGCCGAGCAGGCCAAGTCGCCTTGGGATGAAGAGTATTTCGACAAGGCATTTGTACGGCCTGAACAGGCGGCGCGCTTTGTGGACGCCGGCGCGGCAGCGGGCGATACCCTGCATCGGCTAGAGAAACACTTTGGTCCGGTCGAGCAGGCCTGGCTGTTTGAGCCCGAATTACCCGCTTACTACGAGGCGCTCAAGAGTGTCTCGGACCGGCCCAGTGTCTGGCTGTTCAACATGGGGCTGGACGAAGTGCCCAGCCGGGCCATCTATCAGCCAGAGCTTTCGTATGATATTGCTGGAGAATTAAGCAGTGATGTGCCCGCAAGCATCACCTCGTTCATTCAGGGTGTACCGCTGGATGCCGTGGTGCCGGGCAAGGTTGGCTTGTTCAAGCTCGACATCGAGGGCATGGAGGCATCTGCCTTGCGGGGCGCACGTATGATCATCGAGCGCGACAGGCCCGCTTTGGCAGTCTGTGCTTATCATCGTTCTGACGATTATTGGTGCTTGATCGATGAAGTGCAGTCCATTCGCAGCGATTACAAGGTAGGCATGCGCTTGTACGCGGACATTCTGGAAGACATTACCCTGTATTTCTATTAGGCCTGTGGCCAGGCGGCCATTTTTTGGGGGCGCCTGAACTGCTGCTGCGTCTCCACTCCCGCGTTTAACCTACCCATGAGTCCTGACGCCAATGCCCGGATTTTCCTCGCTTTCACCCGTAATCAGAAACGCGTTGCTTGCCGTCCCCTCCACGCTTGGTTTGCACAACGCCCTGGCGGGGCAGCATGTGCTGTTGACCGGTGGTACAGGTTTTTTTGGATCATGGTTGTTGGCGTTGTTTCAGCAACTAAACCTGCAAGGCGCAGGGGTGAATGTCACCGTTCTGTCACGCAACCCATCCCGGTTTCTGGATGCGCAGCCTTGTTACCGTGAGTGCGCTTGGCTGCATTGGGTCTGTGGTGATGTGCGTGATCTGCTGACCGTTCCGGGTCAGCCTGTAAATCTGATTATTCATGCGGCAACTGAAACTTCCGCGGCTGCCCATGGCAAGCCGTTGGAAATATTCGACACCATCATGACCGGTGCGCGTCGGGTGCTCGACCTGGCAGTAAGGGATCAGGCGCGCGTGCTTTTTACTGGCTCCGGTGCGCAGTACGGGGTTCTGCGGGGAGGAGCCGATGAGGTCTCCGGGGTTGTGGAAGGCTTCGCTAGCGCTTGTGTCAGCAATAGCGCGGGAAGTGCTTATGCCGAAGGTAAGCGAGCACAGGAAACCTTGGGCGCGATTTATGCACAGACGCATGGCATTGACGTAATCATGGCGCGCTGCTTCGCCTTTTCGGGGCCAGGTCTGCCGCTTGATGGCCACTTCGCCATTGGCAACTTTGTTCGTGACGCCCTGTTTGCGGATCAGGTGGTGATCCGCTCTTGTGGGACGGCGGTGCGTAGCTATTTGCACGGTGCAGATCTGGCTGCATGGCTGTTGGTGTTGCTGGCACGAGGCAAATCCGGCGAAGCCTACAACGTTGGCTCCGATCAGGCGATCAGCATTGCCGATCTGGCGCGTCGGGTTGTTTCGCGAGTGGCTCAAGGAAAACAGGTGCGGATCATGGGGCGCCCCGAGGGTTCGGAACGTTCCTTTTATGTACCGGATATTGGCCATGCCCGTAGGTTGGGGCTGGACGTCTGGACCAGCCTGGACCAATCGATCGACAGCATGGCTGCCTGGGCGAAATCCCTGGGTGAACGAAATTGAATTTCAACGAGGCTCCGTGTAAGCGAGGCCGTGACAGAGGGGATGCGTGATGGATTGGGCCTCAATTGCAGGCGGTAGTTGCCAGGGGAAGCCTTGGCGAGTGGGTATCGCCGGGGTTCAGCTAGGGCAGGAGCAGAAGGCTTTTCTTTTAAGCGATGAGCAATGGGAGAAGCTGCATGCTCTATTTCCTCTTGGCCCACTGCAGACCTACGGTAATGCCAACGGTCTTGTCTTCGAGCGGGTGGCTGTAGCCGACGTCGTCACTGGTCACTATGACAGTGTCCTCTTGATTGAGCAGGTTCATGCAGGCTCGCAAGTGCTGACATTCTCGTCCGATACTCGACGCTATCTGATGCAGTTGGAGAACTCTAGGGACGGCGCACAGCTACTCGAACAGTTTGATCGGGTGTTTCTACCTGCCAAAGAGGCGTTCACAGGCCAAGACCTGGTGCGGCTCAATCAGCCGCTGGAACTACCGCTTGCCGAATTGAGCCTGCGCTCTGCTTTCAGCGCAAAGGCATGTGTGCATGGCCGGGACGCTATCGAGTTGGCGGGAGCACACTTCGCTTTATGTGGCCTTGAGCCCGAGTTGTCGGGTTGGCTCTCACCTGAGTGGCAGTCTTGCCTGTTGTCTGGTGCCGTTCCTGTGCATACCGCAACCGCTTCGGTGCCAGAATGGTTTCCGCGTGACTGCTATGTAGACGGTAGTGCGTTTAGTAACAGCGAAGACTTGTTCGCTTTTCTTGATGGTATGCAGTGGGTGGAGTACGAGGCGCTGGCGAGTCGCCTGCGGTCGTTTCTCATGCAAGGCAGCGCTCGCCCGGATGAGCGTATTTACCCCTATACCGTAGACTTCTGGATCAATGCGTTGACCTCCGCCATTGCACTGGATGCAACAGCGGTGCGTGGCGCAGCGCCGTTGTTGAGCGTCGTCATTCCAGCCTATAACTATGGTCGGTATCTGGGGCAGGCAGTGCGGTCCGTGTTGAGCCAGGGTGTCGAGGAGGTTGAAGTCCTTGTTCTGGACAATGACTCGACGGACAACACGCAGTTGGTCATGGCGGAATTTTCGTCTGATACGCGGGTGCGCTATATGCGTAACCGGCGGAATTTTGGGGCAGGCAACAGCTCTCAAAATGGCTTTTGGGCAGCCAAAGGCAAATACATAATTTTGTTCATGGCCGACGATTTCATGAATCCAGGCCATGTTCAGCGCCTTCTCCCTGCGATGGAAAGCAATGCGCAGGTTGCCCTGGGTTACAGTCCGATATGTTGGGTCAGCGAGCAAGGAGAGCCCCTACCAGGGCCTCGCCACCCGGGGCATCGTGGTGCAGATTATTTTGGCGGGCGTAATGAGGTTGCGGATCTTCTGATTTACGACAGCTACATTACGCCCTCTGCAGCCATCATTCGTAGAGATGCTTTTTTCAAGGCCTGGCGGCGTGATGTCAGAATTCGAGGGTCTGGTGACTGGCAGCTTATGGTTCAGCTTGCAGAACTTTACCCTGACTTCGCGTTCAGCGCTGTGCCTGGTGTGAGCTATCGCGTACATGCTGCACAACATTCCCATGAGTTTTATGTCTCCTCCGCACCGCTGGAAGGGCACACCTGTATTCTCGAAGGCGTATTTGAGCGTGGTAACGAAGGGCGGCTGAAAGGCTATGAGCGCGAAGTTGCTGCGCACCTCAAGCGGCGGCTGGCGCTTTATCCGCAAGAGCAGGATACCGGGCTGGGCAAACGGATTCGGCAATTGTGTGGGCGTCTCGAAGCCTTGGCGCAAGACGCCGAGAGAACGCTGTTCTCCATCATATTGACCACGTTCAACCGCCCGCAATTGCTCAAGGATGCGCTGAGCAGTATTGCTCATCAGTCCTTCAAGGACTTTGACGTCATTCTGGTCAACGACAACGGCGACCCGGTCGAGTCGCTGCTGGCTGACTACGATTTCCCCATCACCTATATCCGCCAGGGCCGTAATCGCGGTCCTGCCGCGGCCCGTAATACCGCTTTGCATCTGGCCCGTGGTCGGTATGTCGTGTATCTGGACGACGACGACCTGTACCTGCCTGACCATCTTGAAACATTGGCCAAAGCGCTGGATACCCACCCCGACAGTGTGGTGTACACAGATGCAGTCTTCATTCAGGAAACGATTGCGGCTGGCAAGCGGACTGAGGTGGCGCGCGAGCAACGCTATCCTCACGAGGCTTATTCCAGGGAGCTTTTGCTGGTCAACAACTATATCCCGATCAACACGTTTGCCTGCCCACGCGCGCTTGCACTTTCCGTGGGGGACTTCGACGAGTCGCTGGCAGGCTTGGAGGATTGGGATTTCCTCATGCGCCTGAGCGCGCGAAGCGCTTTCCATCATGTTCGCTGCGAGACGGTGGAAGTCCGTATGCGCCTGGATGACAGTGCGCCTGCACGACGCTCCGAGCAGGCACTGAAAGATTACCCCGCGCTTTATCGCGAGTTGTATGCGCGCCATAGCGACGTTGGCAGCGAAGAAGTAAGCCGCGGGCGTCAGCAAATGCTGGAGCATCTGGGTGGCAAGCCCAAGGCGTTGACACTGCAAACCTGGCTGGCCGAGCGCGTTCCGGATGCGATGCAGAGCCGCTTGATCGCACAGCGTCTGCAGGCCCATCAGGGCGGCCCTGTGATCGGCATTATCGTGGTGGACGCTGACGGGCACGCAGAGGGGTTGAAAGCTTCTCTGCAAAGCCTGAGTAGCGATCACTGCCTTTATTCCACTTTGAAAATTGTGGTGTTGACGCCGGGCGAGGCCCCCGCGACTTCAGCGCAGGACGAGCTGCATTTCATGCGTTTGACCGATGCCAGCTTGAGCGATCAGCTGAACCTGGCTGTTCAGGCGGGTGAGTTCGACTGGTTCATGCTGGTAGAGGCGGGGAGTGAGTTCACTGCAAGCGGCTTGCTGATCGCCGCGCTTGACCTGCTAGCGGCGCCGGGCTGTCGGGCCGTTTATGGTGATGAGGGTTTGCGTTCCGATGGGTCAGAAATGGGCGCTGCGCTGCGCCCTGATCTCAACCTTGATCTACTGCTCAGTTTGCCAGCAAGCATGTCACGTCACTGGCTGTTCAACCGTCAGGTGTGGCTGGATATGGGGGGCTTTCACCAGGAGGCGGGGCAGGCGTTCGAGCTGGATTACATTCTGCGCCTGATCGAGTCTGCCGGTTTCGAGGGGCTGGGGCACATCAGCGAGCCGTTGTTGATCTGTGATGTCCCTTCGTTGCGCGACTGCCCAGACGAGCGCGGTGTCATTCAGCGCCATTTGCATGCACGCGGTTTTGCCCAGGCGCGGGTCGAGTCTCGTCTGCCCGGGCGTTATGATCTGGACTATGGCGCCCCCGGCGACGCACCGGTCAGCATCCTGATCCTGCTCCAGGGCAGCGGCACCGAGCGGGTGCAGCGTTGCATGGAAACCATTCTGGAGAAGACGACCTATCGAAACTACGAGGTGCTGCTGCTGGCGCGTGATAATGCCGGCCAGGCAGTAAACGGCTGGCTCGACAACGTTGCCCGGCTTGGCACCGATGCCATTCGTTGCCTGCGATTCCCCGCCACCATGGCGCCAGTGCAAATGCGCAACCAGGCCGCCGGGCAGGCCCGTGGTGATTTCCTATTGTGGCTGGACGAAGGCGCTGCGGTGCTCGACAACGATTGGTTGCAGCAGATGCTCAACCACGGCATGCGCCAAGAAGTCGGCGTGGTGGGGTGCAAACTGGTGGCGGGGGACGCTACCATCAGTCATGCCGGTTTCGTGCTCGGCCTGAATGGCCCTGTTGGCGAAGCTTTTGCCGGTCAGCCGATGGACGCGTCCGGCTATCTGCAGCGCCTGCAAGTGGACCAGAACTATGTCGCAGTGAGCGGCAAGTGCCTGCTGGTGAACAAAAGCCTGTTCCTAGAGGCGGGCGGTTTCGACGAGGCCCCCGAGTTGCAGCGCTGGACGGATGTTGATCTGTGCCTGCGCCTGCACCGTGGCGGCTACCTGAACGTGTGGACGCCGCGTGTTCAGTTGCTGCTAAGTGAGGATGCTGTAACGCCGGCCACCACCGCAGAAGAAGATGCCTTGTATGACCGCTGGCTGCCTGTACTGGCACGCGACCCGCTCCACAACCCGAACTTCTCGCTGTCTTCCAACAATGGCCTCGGCCTGGCGCCCTCCGGTCTGAGCTGGCGACCGTTGTCGTCCTGGAAACCGCTGCCGACTGTCCTCGCCCATGCGGCGGACAGAGGGGGGTGTGGCAACTACCGGGTCATCCAGCCGCTGGATACGCTCAACCGCGAGGGGCTGGCCGAGGGGGTGGTGGCGTGGAATTATCTGGCGCCTGCCGAACTTGAGCGTTATCAGCCGGACAGCATCATCCTGCAGCGCCAGGTTGGCGATGAGCAGATTGAGCATATACGCCGGATGCATGCGTTTTCGCGGGCCTTCAAGGTCTTCGAGCTGGACGACTACCTGCCCAACCTGCCACTCAAGAGCGTGCACAGGACGCACATGCCCAAGGACATTCTGCGGTCCATACGTCGTGGTCTGTCCTATGTGGACCGCTTTGTCGTCTCCACGCAGCCGCTGGCCGAAGCCTTCGCCGGCGTGCATGGCGATATCCGCGTGGTACCCAACACGCTGGATACCCGCTACTGGAGCGACCTCAAGGCCCTGCGCCGGCAGTCGCGCAAACCGCGCGTCGGCTGGGCGGGTGGGGCGAGCCATACGGGCGACCTTGAAGTGATCGCGGACGTGGTCAAGGAATTGGCCAACGAGGTGGAGTGGGTGTTCTTCGGCATGTGCCCAGACAAGCTGCGGCCTTATGCCCATGAGTTCCACGAGGGTGTTTCGATTGAACAATACCCGCGGGTTCTGGCCAGCATGAACCTAGACCTGGCCCTGGCGCCCGTCGAGCAGAACCTGTTCAACGAGTGCAAGAGCAACTTGCGTTTGCTGGAGTACGGCGCCTGTGGTTTCCCGGTAATCGCCAGCGACCTGCGTTGCTACCAGGGCTATAGCGATTTGCCGGTCACACTGGTGAAGAACCGTTTCCGAGGCTGGGTAGATGCCATTCGCATGCACATCTCTGATCTGGATGCCACGGCGAAGGCGGGCGATGCACTGCGCAATGCAGTGCTGGGCGGCTGGATGCTCGAAGGCGACAACCTGAGCAACTGGCGCAAGGCCTGGCTGCCGGACTGATACATTGTCGTAGGCCTGGACCGGCCTCTTCGCGGGCTTGCCCGCTCCCACAGGGCCAGCGTAGGAGTCAAGCCCAGCGCTGTACCTGTGGGAGATCACCCAGCCCTTCCGGGCTGCGCTGTCGCGCAGCAAACATGAGGTGTACGGCTTTAGATCCGCAGCGACGCTGACATTTTGATAAAGAAAAGGCGGTTGGCCCGGTAGGGCCAGCCGCCTTTTGCTTTGTTACGGTTCCTGTGCGCGGGACAGAGATCGTAGCCAGCACTGATGTGTGTCCGCACACCCGCGTGGGAGAGCGATCCGCACGGTATCGGCGTGAAGTCCCCGTAGGCATCAGCTGATTCAGCTGTGACCACGTATGAGAGAGTGAACCCTTTCGCCACCGTGTGTCCCGCGCGCCCTTTATCCTGCGAGGATTCATCATGGCGCGCAAGCCTTCCAAGCAACGCTTTACCGTCGTTCATCCCGATTGCGCGGCGATCGATGTCGGTGGTCGAGAGCATTTCGTGGCGGTCGATCCCCGGCACGAAAATCCCGTCCAGTCGTTCACTGACGACCTGCTCAAGATGGCTAACTGGCTTGAAAACCTGGGGATCAAGGTCGTTGCCATGGAATCCACGGGGGTTTATTGGATTCCAATTTACGAGATTCTCAGCGAGCGCGGTTTTGAGGTTTATCTCGTCAATGCCAGAGCAACTCGGCAAATCACGGGCCGTAAATCAGATGTGCTGGATTGCCAGTGGATTTGGCAGCTGATGACTCATGGACTGCTCAGAGGCGCATTCCGCCCCGATGATCTGACCTGCTGCGTCCGGTCATTGGTCAGGCAGCGTGCTTCCAAAGTGAAAGACCAGGCGCAGACGCTGAACCGGATGCAAAAGGCCATGAGCCAAATGAACATCCAACTGGCCAATGTCATCAGTGATATTTCCGGCGTAACTGGCATGAAGATTTTGCGAGCCATCTGCGCAGGTGAGCGGGACCCAGTGCAACTGGCTGAACTGACCGACCGCCGCATCAAGGCAGGCAAGGAGGCTGTCGCTCGGAGTCTTCATGGCAATTGGCGGCGCGAGCATTTGTATGCGCTAACTCAGGAATTGTCTGCCTATGACTTCCTGGAGCAGCAAATTGCTGATTGTGACGACGCCATAAAAGCCGCGTTAGAGCAGTTGCCGGTGCTGCAAAACAAGCCAGAGCCATCCAATAAACCTTTACGGAGCCCACACCGAAACGGTGCCCAACAGACTGAATTGCATCAGACATTGTGGAAAGTTCTTGGCGTGGACCTAACCGCAATTCCAACCATTGGGGTGGACACTGCATTAGTGCTGGCAGGGGAGATCGGTACAGATCTATCACGCTTCCCGTCCTCACAGCACTTCTGCTCTTGGTTGGGACTGGCTCCCCCTACCCGAATTTCCGGCGGTCATCGACTGGCAGGTGGCGGGCCCAAAATAGTCAATCGAGCAGCTCAAGCACTCAAGCAGGCCGCATCCAATGCCCGTAACGACAAGGGTTTCATTGGTGTATCGCACCGAGCCAGACTGACTCGAATGGATACCAGCTGCGCCATCAAGGCCACTGCACATCAGTTGGCACGTCTGGTGTACAACCTGTTAACCAAGAAGCAGGCTTATGTTGAACAAGGTCTTGAGGAGTTCGAAACCAGAAGCCAAGACCGGCAGGTCCGGGCTTTGCTTCGCAAAGCCCGGAAACTGGGGTATCGGCTGGTGGCCGCTTGAGTGCTTAGAAAACAATGGGTTGCATTATGTTTGATGAAGCGGGTAAGCCCGCGAAGAGACCGGCACAGGTAACTCAACCCCCATCTCCGGCACGGCTATTGCTACACCGCTGGCAACACACCGTTTTTATGACGGTCAGCCACGCGAGAGAGCACGATGCCCCAGGCCGCCCACGTATCCCGAGCCCCCGATCAGCAGGGGCAAACCCTGGTCGCGCAGGACAGCGGCCAGGGTATCGCGCAAGCCTTCGCCCTGTTCAATCAGGTGTCCAGCCAGCTGAGCCAGTCCTACAGCCTGCTTGAAGCCCGGGTCAGTGAGCTCAAAGGTGAGCTGGCCGTGGTCAGCGCCCAGCGCATCGACGAACTGAGTGAAAAGGAACGCCTGGCCAACCGCCTGCAGAACCTGCTCGACTTGCTGCCCGGCGGGGTGATCGTGATCGACGGCCAGGGCCTGGTGCGCGAAGCCAATCCGGCTGCCTGCGAGTTGCTCGGCGAGCCTCTGATCGGCCAATTGTGGCGCCAGGTGATCACCCGTAGCTTTGCTCCGCGCAAGGACGACGGCCATGAAGTCTCGCTGCGCGACGGTCGCCGCCTGTCGATCGCCACCCGCTCGCTGGATGCCGAGCCTGGCCAATTGGTGCTGCTCAACGACCTGACTGAAACCCGTCGCCTCCAGGACCAGCTGGCTCGCCACGAGCGCCTGTCGTCGTTGGGGCGCATGGTTGCCTCGCTGGCCCACCAGATCCGCACACCGCTGTCGGCAGCCATGCTGTATGCCGGCCACCTGGCCGATAGCGAGCAAGCGCTGAGCGCGGAAACCCGCCTGCGCTTCGCCGCGACCCTGAAGGAGCGCCTTCACGAGCTGGAACATCAGGTGCGCGACATGCTGGTGTTTGCCCGTGGCGAGTTGCCGCTGGGGGATCGGGTGACCCCGAAAGCGCTATTCCAGGCCCTGCAACAGGCGGCCCAGGCACATGTGCAGGGGCACGCCGTGCGCTGGCAGTGCGACAGTCATCTGGGTGAGTTGCTGTGCAACCGCGACACCCTGGTCGGCGCCTTGCTCAACCTGATTGAAAATGCCCTGCAGGCCAGCGATGGCCCGGCACGGCTGAAGGTGCACCTGTACCGCCGCGAACGTAGCTTGCACCTGTGCGTCAGCGATGCCGGCAGCGGTATCGATGCAGGCTTGCTCGGCCGTTTGGGCGAGCCGTTCCTTACCACCAAGGCCACTGGTACCGGCCTGGGCCTGGCCGTGGTCAAGGCGGTGGTGCGTGCGCATCAGGGCACGATCAACCTGCGCTCGAAAGTCGGCCGTGGTACCTGCGTGCGGGTAGAGCTGCCGTTGATCGACGGGCAATTGGCGGAGGGGGTGTAATGGCAATCAAGGTGCTGCTGGTCGAGGATGACCGCGTATTGCGCCAGGCGCTGGGCGATACCCTGGAAATCGGCGGTTTCGCCTATCAGGCAGTGGGCAGTGCCGAAGAAGCGCTGGAGGCCGTACTCGAAGACGCGTTCAGCCTGGTGGTCAGTGACGTCAACATGCCCGGTATGGACGGGCACCAGTTGCTGAGCCAGCTGCGCCGCCAGCAGCCACAGTTGCCGGTGCTGTTGATGACGGCGCATGCCGCCGTCGAGCGTGCGGTCGAGGCCATGCGTCAAGGCGCCGCCGACTACCTGGTCAAACCGTTCGAGCCCAAGGCGCTGCTCAGCCTCGTGGAGCGACATGCTGCCGGGCGTGTGAGCGGCGAAGAAGGGCCGGTGGCCTGCGAGCCGGCCAGCCGCCAGTTGCTGGAGCTGGCTGCCCGTGTGGCGCGCAGTGACTCGACCGTGCTGATTTCCGGCGAGTCCGGTACTGGCAAGGAAGTGCTGGCGCGCTACATTCACCAGCAGTCCCCGCGTGCGGCGCAGCCCTTCGTGGCGATCAACTGCGCGGCGATCCCCGACAACATGCTCGAGGCCACCCTCTTTGGCCACGAGAAGGGTGCCTTCACCGGTGCTGTCGCGGCTCAGGCAGGCAAGTTCGAGCAGGCCGAAGGCGGCACCCTGCTGCTCGACGAAATCTCGGAAATGCCCATGGCCTTGCAGGCCAAGCTGCTGCGTGTGCTGCAGGAGCGCGAGGTGGAGCGGGTAGGCGGGCGCAAGCCGATCAGCCTGGACATTCGGGTGCTGGCCACCACCAACCGCGACCTGGCCGGCGAGGTGGCGGCCGGGCGCTTCCGCGAAGACCTGTACTACCGCCTGTCGGTGTTCCCGCTGGCCTGGCGCCCGCTGCGTGAGCGGCCGGGCGATATCCTGCAGTTGGCCGAGCGCCTGCTGGCGCGCCATGTGGCCAAGATGAAGCATGCCCCGGTGCGCCTCTCGCCAGCGGCTCGGGCCTGCCTGCAAGCCTATGCCTGGCCGGGCAACGTGCGCGAACTGGACAACGCCCTGCAGCGGGCGTTGATTTTGCAGCAGGGTGGCGTGATCGAGGCGGCGGATTTTTGTCTGGCAGGCGCCATTCCATTGTCGGCTGGCACCGAGCCATCTCTCGAGGTGGTTGCTGATGCCGGCGGCCTGGGGGATGACATGCGTCGCCATGAGTACCAGATGATCATCGACACCCTGCGCGCCGAGCGCGGCCGCCGCAAAGAGGCGGCCGAACGCCTGGGGATCAGTCCGCGGACGTTGCGCTACAAGCTGGCGCAGATGCGGGATGCCGGGTTTGACGTCGAGGCCAGCCTGTTCGGCTGATTGGCCAATCATCTGCAACTGGCGCGGACCTCTGGGGAGCGGCCTTGTGTCGCGAATGGGGCGCGAAGCGGCCCCAGGTCTTCAGCTCCGCCGCAAAGATCGCCGGGGCCGCTTTGCGGCCCATTCGCGACGCAAGGCCGCTCCCACAGGAATTGTGTGATCCCAGGGAAATTAGTCGCGAAGGCTGGCACCTTTGTTGCTTTAGGTAGGTCATTCGCCGCATGACTGTCAAAAAAATGCGGCCGCAGGAGAGAGAAGGGTCATGAGCCAAGGTGTTGAATTCAATCGTCTGATGTTGGACATGCGGGCCATGCAGGCCGATGCCATGTCGTTGCCCAAGGTCACTGCCGCCCCCGAGCTGGCGCCAGGGCAAAGCACCTTCGCCGACATGCTCGGCCAGGCCATCGGCAAGGTGCATGAGACGCAGCAGGCCTCGACCCAACTGGCCAACGCGTTCGAAATCGGCAAGAGCGGCGTCGACCTGACTGACGTGATGATCGCTTCGCAAAAGGCCAGCGTGTCGATGCAAGCCATGACCCAGGTACGCAACAAGCTGGTCCAGGCGTACCAGGACATCATGCAGATGCCGGTTTGAGGACGGATGTAACCCATGGCTGAAGCAGTCGTCGAAAACGCCCCCGCCAAAGCTGGCTCGCCAGCGGCCAAGCCGCCGCTGTTTGGCATGGCGTTTCTGGAAAACATCTCGCAGATGCCCATGCTGCGCCAGATCGGCCTCATGGTCGGCCTGGCGGCCAGCGTGGCCATCGGCTTTGCCGTGGTGCTGTGGTCGCAACAACCCGATTACCGTCCGTTGTACGGCAGCCTGTCGGGCATGGACACCAAGCAGGTCATGGACACCCTGGCTGCTGCTGACATCCCCTATAACGTGGAGCCCAACTCGGGTGCCCTGCTGGTCAAGGCCGACGACCTCTCCCGTGCGCGCCTGAAACTGGCAGCCGCCGGCGTGGCGCCGAGCGACGGCAATGTCGGCTTCGAACTGCTCGACAAGGAGCAGGGCCTGGGCACCAGCCAGTTCATGGAAACCACCCGCTACCGCCGCAGCCTGGAAGGCGAACTGGCACGTACCGTTTCCAGCCTCAACAACGTCAAGGCCGCGCGCGTGCACCTGGCCATCCCGAAAAGTTCGGTGTTCGTGCGTGATGAACGCAAGCCCAGCGCCTCGGTACTGGTCGAGCTGTACCCAGGCCGGGCACTGGAAGCCGGGCAGGTGATGGCCATCGTCAACCTGGTCGCCACCAGCGTGCCGGAACTGGACAAATCCCAGGTCACCGTCGTCGACCAGAAGGGCAACCTGCTGTCCGAGCAGATTCAGGATTCCGCGCTGACCCAGGCCGGCAAGCAGTTCGACTACAGCCGCCGGGTGGAAAGCATGCTCACCCAGCGTGTGCACAACATTCTGCAGCCGGTGTTGGGCAACGACCGCTACAAGGCCGAAGTGTCCGCCGACCTCGACTTCAGCGCGGTCGAGTCCACCTCCGAACAGTTCAACCCCGACCAGCCGGCGTTGCGCAGCGAGCAGTCGGTCGACGAACAACGTGCCAGCAGCCAAGGCCCGCAAGGCGTGCCTGGCGCGCTGAGCAACCAGCCACCCGGTGCCGCTTCGGCACCGCAGACAACTGGTGGCGCGGCTACCCCGGCTGCCGCCATTCAGCCTGGCCAGCCGCTGGTGGATGCCAACGGCCAGCAGATCATGGACCCGGCCACCGGTCAGCCGATGCTCGCGCCGTACCCGTCAGACAAACGTCAGCAAAGCACCAAGAACTTCGAGCTGGACCGTTCCATCAGTCACACTCGCCAGCAGCAGGGGCGCATGACCCGCCTGTCGGTAGCGGTGGTGGTGGACGACCAGGTCAAGATCGACCCGGCCACTGGCGATACCACGCGGGCACCGTGGGGTGCCGAGGACCTGGCGCGCTTTACCCGCCTGGTGCAGGACGCAGTCGGCTTCGATGCCAGCCGTGGCGACAGCGTGACGGTAATCAACGTGCCGTTCGCCGCCGACCGTGGCGAGGAAATCGCCGATATCGCTTTCTACCAGCAGCCCTGGTTCTGGGATATCGTCAAGCAGGTGCTGGGTGTGGTGTTCATCCTGGTGCTGGTGTTCGGCGTGCTTCGGCCAGTGCTGAACAACATTACCGGGGGCGGCAAGCAGGCTGCCCCGGACAGCGACATGGAGCTGGGCGGCATGATGGGTCTGGACGGCGAACTGGCCAACGACCGCGTCAGCCTGGGTGGCCCGACAAGCATTCTGCTGCCTAGCCCGAGCGAGGGTTACGAGGCACAGCTCAACGCAATCAAAGGCCTGGTGGCCGAAGACCCGGGCCGTGTGGCTCAGGTCGTGAAAGACTGGATCAACGCCGATGAGTGATAACCGAGCCGTTACCGCCAAGCTGAGCCGCGTCGACAAGGCGGCGATCCTTCTGCTCTCGCTGGGCGAGACCGATGCGGCCCAAGTGCTGCGGCACATGGGCCCGAAGGAAGTGCAGCGGGTAGGTGTGGCCATGGCGCAGATGGGCAATGTGCACCGTGACCAGGTCGAACAGGTGATGAGCGAGTTCGTCGACATCGTCGGCGACCAGACCAGCCTGGGCGTCGGTTCTGATGCGTACATCCGCAAGATGCTCAACCAGGCCCTGGGCGAGGACAAGGCCAACGGCCTGGTCGACCGCATCCTGCTCGGCGGCAATACCAGCGGCCTGGACAGCCTCAAGTGGATGGAACCGCGTGCCGTGGCCGACGTGATCCGCTACGAGCACCCGCAGATCCAGGCCATCGTGGTGGCCTATCTCGACCCTGACCAGGCCGGTGAAGTGCTGAGCAACTTCGACCACAAGGTGCGCCTGGACATCGTCTTGCGCGTGTCATCGCTGAACACCGTGCAACCCGCGGCGCTGAAGGAGCTGAACCAGATTCTCGAGAAGCAGTTCTCGGGCAACTCCAACGCCGCGCGCACCACCCTGGGTGGCATCAAGCGGGCGGCGGACATCATGAACTTCCTCGACAGTTCGGTGGAGGGCGCACTGATGGACGCGATCCGCGAAATCGACAGCGACCTGTCGGAGCAGATCGAAGACCTGATGTTCGTCTTCAACAACCTGGCCGACGTCGACGACCGGGGCATCCAGGCGCTGTTGCGCGAAGTGTCCTCCGACGTGTTGGTGGTGTCGCTCAAGGGCGCCGACGAGCGGGTCAAGGACAAGATTTTCAAGAACATGTCCAAACGTGCTTCGGAGCTGCTGCGCGACGATCTGGAGGCCAAAGGGCCGGTACGGGTCAGCGACGTGGAAACCGCGCAAAAAGAAATCCTCACCATTGCCCGGCGTATGGCCGAGGCCGGCGAAATCGTCCTCGGCGGCAAGGGCGCCGAGGAAATGATCTAAGGTATTCGCGATCCCATAGCCGACGTCGCCTTTTGTAGGGGCGGGTTTACCCGCGAAGGCGTCGGTCCTGGCAATCGAGGTTGTCGCTGCCGACGCATTCGCGGGTGAACCCGCTCCTACAAGGGGCCGTGTCGGCCGAACATGGTTTGAGAACATGACAGCATGTCCACTAAAGAACACCACCCCAGCGACTTGATCCGCGCCCGCGACCTTGAGGGCGTGGACGTGTGGGCGCTGCCCAGCTTCGACCCGGAACCGGAGCCCGAACCGGAGCCTGAGCCTGAGCCCGAGGTCATCGAGGAAGTCGAGGAAGTGCCGCTGGAAGAAGTCCAGCCGCTGACCCTGGAAGAGCTCGAAGCCATCCGTCAGGAGGCCTACAACGAGGGTTTCGCCACCGGTGAGCGCGAGGGCTTCCACAGCACCCAGCTCAAGGTCCGGCAGGAGGCCGAAGAGGCCCTGAAAACCAAGCTCGACAGCCTCGAACGGCTGATGGCCAACCTGATGGAGCCTATCGCCGAGCAAGACACGCAGATCGAGAAAAGCCTGGTGCACCTGATCGCGCACATGAGCCGCCAGGTGATTGGTCGCGAACTACGCAACGATTCCAGTCAGATCACTCAGGTGCTGCGCGAAGCGCTCAAGCTGCTGCCCATGGGCGCGGACAATATCCGCATCCACCTCAACCCGCAGGATTTCGAGCTGGCCAAGGCCCTGCGCGAACGCCATGAGGAGAACTGGCGGCTGCTGGAAGACAGCGCGCTGCTGCCGGGTGGTTGCCGCATCGAGACGGCCCACAGCCGTATCGATGCCACCATGGAAACGCGTATCGAAAAAGCGGTGGCGCAGCTGTTCGACCAGTTGCACGATCATTCCCTGCACCCGGCGGCGCCAGACATGTCGATAGACCTGGATGCGCCGGTCGAGCGTACCGTGGACCGCCCAGATGCGCCTTGAACGCACCAGCTTCGGCAAGCGCCTGGGCACTTACGCTGAGGCCATCGAGCTGCCGGCCCAGCCCATCGTCGAAGGCCGCTTGCTGCGTATGGTCGGCCTCACCCTGGAAGCCGAAGGCCTGCGCGCAGCAGTGGGCAGCCGCTGCCTGGTGATCAACGATGACAGTTATCACCCGGTGCAGGTCGAGGCCGAAGTCATGGGCTTTTCCGGGCCCAAGGTGTTTCTGATGCCGGTGGGCAGCATCGTCGGCATCGCTCCGGGGGCCCGGGTAGTGCCGCTGGATGACGGCGGCCGTTTGCCCATGGGCATGAGCATGCTGGGCCGGGTGCTCGACGGCGCCGGCCGTGCGCTGGATGGCAAGGGCGGGATGAAGGCCGAGGACTGGGTGCCGATGGACGGCCCGGTGATCAACCCGCTCAACCGCGACCCTATCAGCAAGCCGTTGGATGTGGGCATTCGCAGTATCAATGGCCTGCTTACCGTCGGCCGTGGCCAGCGGTTAGGCCTGTTCGCCGGTACCGGGGTGGGTAAATCGGTATTGCTGGGCATGATGACCCGTTTCACCGAGGCCGAAATCATCGTGGTCGGCCTGATCGGTGAGCGGGGGCGCGAGGTAAAGGAGTTCATCGAGCACATCCTCGGTGAGGAGGGCCTCAAGCGCTCGGTGGTGGTGGCTTCGCCGGCCGACGATGCGCCGCTGATGCGCCTGCGCGCCGCCATGTATTGCACACGCATTGCCGAGTATTTCCGCGACAAAGGCAAGAATGTGCTGTTGCTGATGGACTCGTTGACCCGTTTCGCCCAGGCCCAGCGGGAAATTGCCCTGGCCATCGGCGAGCCGCCGGCCACCCGGGGTTATCCGCCCTCGGTGTTCGCCAAGCTGCCCAAGTTGGTGGAGCGGGCAGGCAATGGCGAACCTGGCGGTGGTTCGATCACTGCGTTCTATACCGTGCTGTCTGAAGGCGACGATCAGCAAGACCCGATCGCCGACTCGGCGCGGGGCGTGCTTGACGGCCACTTTGTGCTGTCGCGTCGGCTGGCTGAGGAAGGCCATTACCCGGCCATCGACATCGAAGCGTCTATCAGCCGGGTCATGCCCCAAGTGGTTGATGCCGACCATTTGCGCCAGGCACAGAAGTTCAAGCAATTGTGGTCGCGTCTGTCGCAAAGCCGCGACCTGATCAGCGTGGGGGCTTATGTCGCCGGCGGTGATCCGGAGACCGACCTGGCCATTGCCTTGCAATCGAAGCTGGTTGAGTTTCTGCGCCAGGGCCTGCGCGAGAACGTGGGCATGGCGCAGAGCCGCGAACAGCTGGGGGCGATTTTCACGCCCCCGGCAGGTTGATAGGCCGTGGCGCTGCCCGGACGTGCCGCGCGCCTGGCGCCGGTGGTGGACATGGCCGAAGAGGCCGAGCGCAAGGCGGCTCAGCGCCTTGGCCATTTCCAGCAGCAGGTGGCCACGGCCCAGGCCAAGCTGGCCGAACTGGAGCGCTTTCGCGAGGATTACCAGCTGCAGTGGATCAACCGCGGCGGGCAAGGGGTCAATGGCAGCTGGCTGGTCAATTACCAGCGTTTTCTCGGCCAACTGGAAACGGCCATGACCCAGCAGCGCCAGAGCCTGGTCTGGCACCAGAACAACCTCAATAACGCCCGGGGTACCTGGCAGCAGGCCTATGCCCGGGTGGAGGGTTTGCGCAAGCTGGTACAGCGCTACCAGGACGAGGCCCGGCGCGCTGAAGACAAGCGCGAGCAGCGCTTGCTGGATGAGCTGTCGCAGCGCCTGCCGCGGCAAAACCATCTATAGGTGTTCGCCGCAGGCCTTGCAGCGGAATAATTGGCCCGAAACAAATGAGAGGCCTTGCCCGCGAATGCGCCGCACGGGCGCCGCAGGTACCAGGGTGAACACTTGCCTCCCCCAGCATCGCCTGCTAAACCTTAAAGCAGTTGCATCCGCCATCATCGAAGGAATCGCTAGCATGGCAGTCGAGACTGATTTTTCGCAGGATGGGAAAAAGCTGACCATCAAGATCAAAGGGCGCTTCGATTTCGGCAAGCATCAGGAGTTTCGCGACGCCTACGAACGCCAGCCCAGGCGGCCGGATTCGGTGGTCGTCGACCTGAAGGACACCACCTACCTCGACAGCTCCGCGCTTGGCATGCTGCTGTTGCTGCGCGACCACGCGGGCGGCGACGAGTCGGATGTGCGGGTAGTGCATGCCAGCTCCGACGTGCGCAAGATTCTCGCTATCTCCAATTTCGAAAAACTCTTCGATATCAGTTGAGCGCCGACATGCCGGCCGAACAGGCGTTAACCGTGCTGGTCGCCGAAGACAGTGCTGTCGATCGCCTTCTACTTGCGCAGATCGTACGCCGCCAGGGGCATCAGGTATTCACTGCGGAAAACGGCGAGCAGGCGGTAGCGCTGTACCTCGAGCGGCGCCCGCAACTGGTGCTGCTGGACGCCCTGATGCCGGTCATGGATGGCTTCGAGGCGGCGCGGCAGATCAAGGCATTGGCTGGCGAAGCGTTGGTGCCGATCATTTTCCTGACATCGCTGAATGAAGAAGAAGGCCTGGTGCGTTGCCTGGAGGCGGGGGGCGATGATTTCATGGCCAAGCCCTACAGTGCGGTGATCCTCGCTGCCAAGATTCGCGCCATGGACCGCCTGCGTCGCTTGCAGGCAACGGTACTGGAACAGCGTGACCAGATCACCCGGCATCACCATCACCTGCTTAACGAGCAGCGTGTCGCCAAGGCGGTGTTCGACAAGGTGGCCCACTCTGGTTGCCTTTCTGCGCCCAACATTCGCTACCTGCAATCGCCTTACGCGCTGTTCAATGGCGACCTGATGCTGGCGGCATTTACCCCGGCCGGCGACATGCGTGTGCTGCTTGGCGATTTCACCGGTCACGGCCTGCCGGCGGCGGTCGGCGCCATGCCGATGGCTGAGGTGTTCTACGGCATGACCGCCAAGGGCTACGGCATGGCGCAGATCCTGCGCGAGATGAATGCCAAGCTCAAGCGCATCCTGCCGGTGGACATGTTCTGCTGTGCGCTGTTGCTCAACCTCAGCATGCAGCGCGGCTCGGTGGAGGTGTGGAATGGCGGTATGCCTGATGGCTATCGCCTGTCGGTGGATGGCCAAGTGCTGTCGGCACTGAGTTCGCGGCACCTGCCGCTGGGCATTCTGGCCGCTGAGCGTTTCGATGACAGCACGGAGGTGTTGCCGCTGGCACCGGGCGAGCGCCTGTTGCTGCTGTCAGACGGTGTGATCGATACCGTCGACGACCAGGAACGTCTATTTGGCGTACAGCGCCTGCGAGCGGTGCTGGCCGACAACCGCGACCCGGTGAAGTTGTTCGATGAGCTGATGCTGGCCCTGGAGCGTTTTGGTGGGCAGCCACGCGATGACATCAGCTTGTGCGATATTCGCATGTTCACTGCCGAGGAGCGGGTGCCGGCCCCGATGATCTACTCTGATAGTGGCCGCTCCAGCCCGCTGGACTGGTCGCTGAGCTTCGAGGTGCGTGGCGAAAGCCTGAAACGCTTCAACCCTGTGCCGTACCTGGTGCAGTTGTTGCAGGAAATTCATGGCCTGCGCGCACGTACCGGCAACCTGCACAGTGTGCTTAGCGAGTTGTATTCCAATGCGCTGGAGCATGGTGTGCTGGGCCTGGACTCACAGCTCAAGCGCGATGTGCAAGGCTTTACCGACTATTACCAGGAGCGTGCCCGGCGCCTGGGCTCGCTGACCGAAGGCTTTGTAAGCATCGATTTCAAGGTTGAACCGCATGGTGGCGGTGGGCGTCTGATGATCAAGGTGCGCGACAGCGGTGCCGGCTTCGACGTGCAGCGCGTGCTTGCGCGGCCTTCGCCGGACCAGGGGCTGAGCGGCCGCGGTCTGAATCTGGTGCGGCAGTTGGCCAGTGACGCGCGCTGGAGTGAAGGCGGGCGTTGCGCGCATGTGGAGTTCGTATGGTGAGCCACGGGTTGGCTCGGGCATAATCTGGCTTGATCAAGGAGTGAACAAGTGACTGACATGCATATTGACCACAAGGTACTCAGTGACCTGCGTGAGGTCATGGAAGATGGCTACCTGCAGTTGGTTCAGACTTTTCTGGACGACTCGGAGCGACGTCTTGGGCAGTTGCACGCGGCCAAAAGCGCCGAGGAGCTTGGCGCGGCAGCTCACAGTTTCAAGGGCAGCAGCAGCAACATGGGCGCGGTGGCCTTGGCCAGCCTGTGTCAGCAGCTCGAAGAGCGCGCGCGGCGGCCCCCGTTGTACGGTATTGAAGACTTGATCAGCCGCATCGACATGGAATTCGTCGTGGTGCAGCACTTTTACCGCGGTGAGCAGCAACGTATTTCCGCAGGCTGATACGTGAGTTGGCGCGAGTCTTGCCTGTCTCTGCCTCGATGATTTTTTGTTTCTGGCGCGGAGACCGCTCGATGCCTGTCGCACCCAACCCTTTGCTGCAAGCCAATGCCATTGCCAAAACCTCGCGCTCGGCCACCGTGCAGGCGGACAAACCGCTGCAGGCGCTGGGTGACAAGGGCGATGCCTTTGGCCAGGTGATGGCCAGGCAGGGCCGCGACAAGGTTACCGGGCAGGACGACAAGGTCGCTCAGGCCAAGCCCAAGGACAAACCTGATGCGGCAGTTGGCGGCAAGAAAGACCCGGCTGGCAAAGCTGCAGTTGCCGATGACGGCAACAAGTTGCCAGAAGAGGATTCGGCCCAGGCCGATACGGGTGTGCGTGATGCCAGCCTGGTGGCCGGTCAGGTCACTGATGCCCAGCCCGGCGCACAACTGATCCAGGCGCAGGCCGAGGCGGTGGCGCCCGTGCTGCAGGCGGCCACGGCGCAAACCCAGGTTGCCGCGGTACTGCCTGAAGAGCCGTCCGCCGAGGAGGCCTTCGATCCGGATGCTGACCCCCTGGCCAACCTGCCGACCCTGCGCCTGGCGTTGGAGCACAGTGCCCAGGCCAAAGGTGGCACCTCGGCACATGCCCTTGATGCTGCCCAGGCTCAGGGCGAGGAAGGGCAGGCAGCCGTCAATACCTTGGCGAATCTGGTCGAGAATACCGATGGCGAGAGTGGCGAATCCGGTGGCAAGGCCTTTGGCGCCTTGCTTGAAGACGGCCTGAAAGACACCAAGAGCGCCAGCAGCGACACCCGCATCGATGATTTTGCCAACCGCCTGGCCAGCCTGACCCAGGCGGCCACGGCCAAGACCGCCAACGCCGTACCGGCCACTGCGAACCCGCTGCATCAGCCATTGCCGATGAACCAGAACGCTTGGGCCGAGGGCCTGGTCAACCGGGTCATGTACCTGTCCAGCCAAAACCTCAAGTCGGCTGATATCCAGCTGGAACCGGCAGAACTCGGTCGCCTCGACATTCGCGTCAATGTTGCGGCGGACCAGGCCACCCAGGTCACCTTCATCAGCGGCCACGCCGGCGTACGTGACGCCCTTGACAGCCAGGTGCACCGCCTGCGCGAACTGTTTGCCCAGCAGGGTTTGGCGCAGCCGGATGTCAACGTGGCTGACCAGTCGCGCGGGCAGCAACAGCAGCAGGGGCAGGCCCAGGGCAGCAACCTTTCCGGGGTGGCGGCGCGCCGGGCCGAGCAGGGTGCGGCCGAGGCGGTCGATAGTGCCCGGCCTTTGGAGCAGCAGGTGGTTGTCGGCGACAGTGCGGTCGATTACTACGCCTGATAACTGTTGGCCTGGGCTGGCTTCTTCGCGGGCGAGCTCGCTCCCACAGGAATTTCGTTGATTTCGAGCCCTGTGCGGTACCTGTGTGAGCGGGCGTGCCCGCGAAGAAGCCAGCACCGCAAAACCTGCTGGAATCCATCCCCTGCAAAATCTGGCATAACACTTGCTCAAGCCAAGCCATTCTCCTTTGAACCCCCGATGGACGACGGATTATTGGCATGGCGAAGAGCGAAGCAGTCAAAGACCCCGCCACTAAAGGCAAACTCAAGCTGATCCTGCTGGCTGTCGTCGGCCTGTTGCTGGCGATCGGCCTTTCGGTGGGCGCTACCTGGTTCATCATGCACAAGAGCGAGCCGGCTCCGGCCGCCGAGGCCACGGCCAGCAACGTCAAGCCAGGGGCGATCTACGAGGCGCTGACCCCGGCCTTCGTGGTCAACTTCAACCAGAACGGCCGCCAGCGCTACATGCAGCTGAGCATCACCCTGCAGGCGCGTAACCAGGCCGACCTGGATGCCCTCAAGGTGCACATGCCGGTGATCCGCAACAACCTGGTGATGATGTTCTCCGGGCAAGGGTTCGACACCCTCGCCAGCAGCCCGGTAGGGCAGGAGATGCTGCGCCAGAAGGCCACCGCAGTGGTCCAGGAAGTGGCGCAGAAGGAAGTCGGCAAGCCGGTCATCGACCAGTTGCTGTTCACCAATTTCGTATTGCAGTAGGAGTCCGCAATGGCCGTACAGGACCTGCTGTCCCAGGATGAAATCGATGCCCTGTTGCATGGTGTCGACGACGGGCTGGTGCAGACCGAGAGTGCATCCGAGCCTGGCAGTATCAAAAGCTACGACCTGACCAGTCAGGACCGTATCGTGCGGGGTCGCATGCCGACCCTGGAAATGATCAACGAGCGCTTCGCCCGCTATACCCGTATCAGCATGTTCAACCTGCTACGCCGCTCCGCAGACGTGGCCGTGGGGGGCGTGCAGGTCATGAAGTTCGGCGAATACGTGCACTCGCTGTACGTGCCGACCAGCCTCAACCTGGTCAAGATCAAGCCGTTGCGCGGCACCTCGCTGTTCATCCTTGACGCCAAGCTGGTGTTCAAGCTGGTAGACAACTTCTTTGGCGGCGATGGCCGCCACGCCAAGATCGAAGGGCGTGAGTTCACCCCGACCGAACTGCGTGTGGTGCGTATGGTGCTGGACCAGTGTTTCGTCGACCTCAAGGAAGCCTGGCAGGCGATCATGCCGGTCAGCTTCGAGTACATGAACTCCGAGGTCAACCCGGCCATGGCCAACATTGTCGGCCCCAGCGAGGCGGTGGTGGTGTCCACCTTCCACATCGAACTGGACGGCGGCGGCGGCGATCTGCACGTGACCATGCCGTACTCGATGATCGAGCCGGTGCGGGAAATGCTCGATGCCGGCTTCCAGTCGGACCTGGACGACCAGGACGAGCGCTGGGTCAAGGCCCTGCGCGAGGACGTGCTGGACGTGGCCGTGCCAATGACCGCCACGGTCGCGCGACGCCAGCTGAAGCTGCGCGACATCCTGCACATGCAGCCGGGTGACGTGATCCCGGTCGAGCTGCCCGAGCACCTGGTGCTGCGCGCTAACGGGGTGCCAGCGTTCAAGGCGCGGCTGGGCTCGCACAAGGGCAACCTGGCCCTGCAAATCATCGACCCGATCGAACGCCGCTGACGGTGTGCCGGTCGCTTACAACGAATTGAATGCCTGTCGAGGAAATCATGGCTAACGAAAACGAGATCACCTCCCCAGAGGACCAGGCACTGGCCGATGAGTGGGCCGCAGCGTTGGAAGAAACCGGTTCTGCCGGCCAGGCCGACATCGATGCGCTGCTGGGCGGGGACACCGGCAGCAGCGGCCCGGGCCGCCTGCCGATGGAAGAATTCGCCAGCTCGCCGAAGCCGAACGAAAATGTCAGCCTCGAAGGCCCGAACCTGGACGTGATCCTGGACATCCCGGTGAACATTTCCATGGAGGTGGGCAGCACCGAGATCAACATCCGCAACCTGCTGCAGCTCAACCAGGGCTCGGTGATCGAGCTCGACCGCCTGGCCGGCGAGCCGCTCGACGTGCTGGTCAACGGCACGCTGATCGCCCATGGCGAAGTGGTCGTGGTCAACGAAAAGTTCGGCATCCGCCTGACCGACGTGATCAGCCCCAGCGAACGTATCAAGAAGCTGCGCTGAGTGAAGGGCACGATGCGCGCCATCGCCGCGGCAGCGGTGCTGTTCGCCAGCCACGCCTGCCTGGCTGCGGCCACGCCAGCAGCCACCCCGGCGGCTCAACCTGGCAGTCTCGGCGGGCAGCTGGCGCAGATGGTCTTGGGCCTGCTGCTGGTGGTGGGCCTGATCTTCTTCCTGGCCTGGCTGCTGCGGCGGCTGCAGAGCACCGCAGTGAAGGGTGGGCAGGTGATCGAGATTGTCGGCAGCCGTGCCATCGGCCCGCGTGACCGCCTGCTGTTGGTGCAGGTGGGCAAGGAGCAGATCCTGATCGGCCATACCCCCGGCACCATTGAGGCCCTGCACGTACTGGCCGAACCCGTGGAAGTGCCGGCAAGCGCCCGTCAGGCGACGCCGGAGTTTGCCCAGCGGCTGATGGAGCTGATGGGCAAGGACCCTAAGGACAACAAGTGATGAGCGGCGCGCTGCGTACGTTGTTGACTCTGGCGCTGCTGCTGGCTGCGCCGCTGGCCCTGGCCGCCGACCCGCTGTCGATCCCGGCCATCACCCTGTCCAACACCCCGGACGGGCAACAGGAATATTCGGTCAGCCTGCAAATCCTGCTGATCATGACCGCGCTGAGCTTCATCCCGGCGTTCGTCATTCTGATGACCAGCTTTACCCGCATCATCATCGTGTTTTCGATTTTGCGCCAGGCGCTGGGCCTGCAGCAGACGCCGTCCAACCAGTTGCTGACTGGCATGGCGCTGTTCCTGACCATGTTCATCATGGCGCCGGTGTTCGATCGGGTGAACCAGGACGCGCTGCAGCCTTACCTGAAGGAGCAGATGACTGCCCAGCAGGCGATCGACAAGGCTCAGGGGCCGCTCAAGGACTTCATGCTGGCGCAAACCCGGCAAAGCGACCTCGACCTGTTCATGCGCTTGTCCAAGCGTACTGACATCGCCGGCCCCGACCAGGTGCCGCTGACGATCCTGGTGCCGGCGTTCGTCACTTCCGAGCTGAAGACGGCGTTCCAGATCGGTTTCATGATCTTCATCCCGTTCCTGATCATCGACATGGTCGTGGCCAGTGTGCTGATGGCCATGGGTATGATGATGCTGTCGCCGCTGATCATCTCGCTACCGTTCAAGATCATGCTGTTCGTGCTGGTCGATGGCTGGGCGTTGATCATGGGCACCCTGGCCAGCAGTTTCGGCGGCGTCTGACGCCGTCAAGGAGAGCCGCCGATGACACCTGAAGTAGCTGTCGACCTGTTTCGTGATGCCCTGTGGCTGACCACCCTCATGGTCGCCGTGCTGGTGGTGCCGAGCCTGTTGGTGGGCCTGGTGGTGGCGATGTTCCAGGCTGCCACGCAGATCAACGAACAGACCTTGAGCTTTTTGCCGCGCCTGCTGGTGATGCTGATCACGCTGATCATCGCCGGGCCGTGGCTGGTGCAGAAGTTCATGGAGTACTTCACCACCCTTTACACCAACATCCCGCAGCTCATTGGTTGATGCGGCGATGCTGGAGCTGACCGACACGCAGATTGGCACCTGGGTCGCCACCTTCATCCTGCCGTTGTTCAGGGTGACTGCGGTGCTGATGACCATGCCAATCTTCGGTACCCGCATGTTGCCGGCGCGGATTCGCCTGTACGTGGCGGTGGCGGTGACCGTGGTGATCGTGCCGGCATTGCCGCCGCTGCCCGAGTTCGACCCGTTGAGCCTGCGCGGTATGCTGCTGTGCGCCGAGCAGATCATCGTTGGTGCGCTGTTTGGCCTGGCCTTGCAGTTGCTGTTTCAGGCTTTCGTGGTTGCCGGGCAAATCGTCGCGGTACAGATGGGTATGGCGTTCGCCTCGATGGTCGACCCCGCCAACGGGGTCAACGTCACGGTAATCAGTCAGTTCATGACCATGCTGGTGAGTGTGTTGTTCCTGTTGATGAACGGCCACCTGGTGGTGTTCGAGGTACTGACCGAAAGTTTTACCACCTTGCCGGTGGGGAGTGCACTGGTGGTCAATCACTTCTGGGAGCTGGCCGGGCGCATGGGCTGGGTGTTCGGTGCCGGCCTGCTGTTGATTCTGCCGGTGATCGCTGCGCTGCTGGTGGTGAACATTGCCTTTGGCGTAATGACCCGCGCCGCGCCGCAGCTGAACATTTTCTCCATCGGCTTCCCGCTGACCTTGGTCATGGGCATGTTCATCTTCTGGGTCGGCCTGGCCGATGTCCTGTCCCACTATCAGGCATTGGCCAGCGAAACGCTGCAATGGCTGCGTGAGTTGGCGAGGGCGCGCTGAGCATGGCAGAAAGCGAGAGCGGTCAGGACAAGACAGAAGACCCCACTGAAAAGCGTAAGCGCGACGCCCGCGAGAAGGGCGAGGTCGCCCGCTCCAAGGAGCTGAACACGGTGGCTGTGACCCTGGCGGGTGCCGGTGGCCTCCTGGCGTTCGGCGGCCACGTGGCCGAGACATTGCTGGCGTTGATGCGCATGAACTTCAGTTTGACCCGCGACATCATCGTCGATGAACGGGCCATGGGTGCCTTCCTGCTGGCCTCGGGCAAGATGGCCATATGGGCGGTGCAGCCGGTGCTGATCCTGCTGTTCGTGATTTCCTTCGTGGCGCCCATCGCGCTTAGCGGCTTCCTGTTCTCGGGCAGCTTGTTGCAGCCAAAATTCAGCCGCATGAACCCGCTGTCGGGGATCAAGCGCATGTTCTCGATGCAGGCCTTGACTGAATTGCTCAAGGCGCTGGCCAAGTTCTTCGTGATTCTGGTGGTGGCGGTGGTGGTGCTCTCCGGTGACCGCCAGGCCTTGCTGTCGATTGCCAATGAGCCGCTGGAGCAGGCGATCATCCACAGCCTGCAGGTGGTGGGCTGGAGTGCCTTGTGGATGTCAGCCGGGCTGTTGCTGATTGCCGCGGCAGACGTGCCGTTCCAGCTGTACCAGACGCACAAGAAAATGAAGATGACCAAGCAGGAAGTGCGCGACGAGTACAAGGACAGCGAAGGCAAGCCCGAAGTCAAGCAACGTATTCGCCAACTGCAGCGCGAGGTGTCGCAGCGGCGCATGATGGCGGCGGTGCCGGATGCAGACGTGATCATCACCAACCCGACGCATTATGCGGTGGCTTTGCAGTACGACCCGGAGAAAGGCGGTGCGGCGCCGTTGCTGCTGGCCAAGGGTAGCGATTTCATGGCGTTGAAGATTCGTGAAATTGGCGTGGAGCACAACATCCAGATCCTCGAATCGCCGGCGCTGGCGCGGGCGATTTATTACTCCACCGAACTTGAGCAGGAAATCCCGGCGGGGCTGTACCTGGCGGTGGCCCAGGTGCTGGCGTATGTGTTCCAGATTCGCCAATACCGCGCCGGCAAGGGCAAACGCCCAGAGCCGCTGAAGGACGACCTGCCGATCCCGCCGGACCTGCGCCGCGACAGTTGACCTTGTGTCATGGCTTCTGGCCCTTTCGCGGGTAAACCCGCTCCTACACTGATCTGGGGGCACATTGGTGGGCATAGTCCGTCGTAGGAGCGGGTTTACCCGCGAATACGGTAGCGGCGGCAACATAAATCCCCCGTCGAGCAAAGTTGGAAAGCTTCTTGCAAAGCCACGCCCAGGCGCCCCCTGGGCGTCAAAGTTTTGCATCAAGAGGACTCGCGGTGGATCGCACTCAGTTAATCAGCAACGCCCGCAACAACCTGGCCGGGCTCGGCCGGGGCAACCTGGGTGTGCCGCTGTTGTTGCTGGTGATGTTGGCAATGATGATGTTGCCGATACCGCCGTTCCTGCTCGACGTGTTCTTCACCTTCAACATCGCCCTGTCGATCGTGGTGCTGCTGGTCTGTGTATACGCCTTGCGCCCGCTCGACTTTGCCGCGTTCCCGACCATCTTGCTGGTGGCCACGTTGTTGCGCCTGGCTCTGAACGTGGCGTCCACCCGTGTGGTCATGCTGCATGGCCAGGAGGGCCATGGCGCTGCCGGTAAAGTGATCCAGGCCTTCGGTGAAGTGGTGATCGGCGGTAACTACGTGGTCGGTGCCGTGGTGTTCGCCATCCTCATGATCATCAACTTCGTGGTGGTAACCAAGGGTGCCGGGCGTATCTCGGAAGTGAGTGCGCGTTTCACCCTCGACGCCATGCCTGGCAAGCAGATGGCCATCGACGCCGACCTCAATGCCGGCCTGATCGACCAGGCCCAGGCCAAGCATCGCCGTGCCGAGGTGGCGCAGGAGGCCGAGTTCTACGGTTCGATGGACGGTGCCAGCAAGTTCGTGCGCGGCGACGCCATCGCCGGCTTGCTGATCCTGTTCATCAACCTGATCGGCGGCATGCTCATCGGCATGCTGCAGCACAATATGTCGTTCAGCGAGGCCGGCAAGGTCTATGCCCTGCTGACCATCGGTGACGGTTTGGTGGCGCAATTGCCATCACTGCTGCTGTCCACCGCCGCCGCGATCATGGTGACCCGCGCGTCGGGTTCCGAGGACATGGGCAAGCTGATCAATCGGCAGATGTTCGATTCGCCCAAGGCCCTGGCGGTGTCTGGCGCGTTGATGATCGTCATGGGCCTGGTGCCGGGCATGCCGCACATTGCCTTCCTCAGCCTCGGCCTGATGGCTGCCGGCGGCGCCTACCTGGTGTGGAAGAAGCAGCAGCAGGCCAAGGTCAAAGCCCAGCAGGAGGCGCAGCGCCAGCAGGACCTGCTGCCCTCGCCTCAGCGCGCGCTGGAAACCAAGGAGCTGGGTTGGGACGACGTCACCCCCATCGACATGATCGGCCTGGAGGTCGGCTATCGGCTGATCCCGCTGGTCGACCGCAACCAGGGCGGCCAGCTGCTGGCGCGGATCAAGGGCGTGCGCAAGAAGCTGTCGCAGGACCTGGGTTTCCTGATGCCCACCGTGCACATTCGTGACAACCTCGACCTGCAACCCAGCGCGTACCGCCTGACCCTGATGGGGGTGATTCTGGCCGAGGCGGAGATCTATCCGGACCGCGAACTGGCGATCAACCCTGGGCAGGTGTTTGGCACCCTCAACGGTATTGCCGCGCGCGACCCGGCGTTTGGCCTGGAGGCGGTGTGGATCGACGTCGGCCAGCGCTCACAGGCGCAGTCGCTGGGTTACACCGTGGTCGATGCCAGCACCGTGGTGGCCACCCACCTCAACCAGATCCTGCAGAAGCACTGCCACGAGCTGATCGGCCACGAAGAGGTTCAGCAACTGCTGCAGGTGCTGGCCAAGGCATCGCCTAAACTTGCAGAAGAGCTGGTCCCGGGTGTCATTTCCTTGTCGGGGCTGCTCAAGGTGCTGCAAGCCCTGTTGTCGGAACAGGTGCCAGTGCGCGATATTCGCAGTATTGCCGAGGCCATCGCGAACAACGCAGGCAAGAGTCAAGATACCGCCGCGTTGGTGGCGGTGGTGCGCGTCGGATTGTGTCGCGCCATCGTGCAAAGCATTGTCGGCGTTGAGTCGGAGCTACCAGTGATTACCCTGGAGCCAAGGTTGGAACAGATTTTGCTGAATAGTCTGCAAAGGGCTGGGCAGGGTCAGGAAGACGGTGTTCTTCTGGAACCTAGCATGGCCGAGAAGCTGCAACGTTCGCTGATCGAGGCGGCCCAGCGCCAGGAAATGCAGGGTCAGCCGGCCATTCTGCTGGTCGCCGGCCCGATCCGCGCCATGTTGTCGCGTTTCGGTCGCCTGGCTGTACCGAATTTGCATGTTCTGGCGTATCAGGAAATACCTGACAACAAGCAAGTCACCATCGTTGCCACCGTGGGCCCTAACGGCTGAGGTAGGGGATAATGCAAGTTAAGCGATTTTTCGCCGCCGATATGCGTCAGGCCATGAAACTGGTCCGTGACGAGCTGGGCGCCGATGCCGCGATCATCGGCAACCGCCGCATTGCCGGTGGTGTCGAGCTGACGGCCGCGCTGGACTACAAGCTGTCCGCCCTGGCCCCGCGTGTGCCCAACGCCGAGCTGGAAGAAGAGCTGCGCAAGACCCATACGCGCATTGCCACTGCCCAGGCCGAGCTTGACCAGCGTCAGGACAGCAGCGACAACAACCGCCAATTGTTCGCCGGGCAATCTTTGACCGCTGCCGAACCGTTGATCGAGCCGCACGTCGAGGCCCCGGAGGCCGCGGCCGTACCGGCTGCTGCGCCGGTTGACCCACGCCTGTTCGATGCCATGCGCTCCGAGCTGTCGGGCCTGCGCGAGCTGCTGGAAGTGCAACTCGGTTCGCTGGCCTGGAATCAGCTGCAGGGCAGCAAGCCGCAGCAGGCCAACCTTTGGCGCCGCCTCCAACGTATTGGCCTGTCCGGGCCCATCGCCCGCGAGCTGCTGGACCTGACCGCCGAGATCGAAGAGCCGCGCCAGGCCTGGCGCATGCTGCTGGCTCACTTGGCACGGATGATCGAAGTGCCTGAAATCGAGCCGATCGAAGAGGGCGGGGTGATCGCCATGGTCGGCCCGGCGGGCATGGGCAAGACTACCACCCTGGCCAAGCTGGCCGCGCGCTACGTGCTCAAGTACGGCGCGCAGAACCTGGCGTTGGTGAGCATGGACAGCTTCCGTATTGGCGCCCAGGAGCAGCTCAAGACCCTGGGCCGCATCCTCAACGTGCCGGTGACTTACGTCGACCCGGGCCAGTCGCTGGCAGCAGCGCTGGAACCACTGCTGCGCAAGCGCGTGGTGCTGATCGATACTGCCGGCCTGCAAGCCAGCGACCCTGCGCTGCGCATGCAACTGGAAACCTTGGCCGGGCGTGGCATTGCCGCGAAGAACTACCTGGTGCTGGCCACCACCAGCCAGAAGCAGGTGCTGACCGCCGCCTACCACAGCTACAAGCGCTGTGGCCTGGCCGGCTGCATCCTGACCAAACTCGATGAAACGGCGAGCCTTGGCGATGTGCTGAGCCTTGCCATCAGTCATGAACTGCCAGTGGCCTATCTTACCGATGGCCCACGCATTCCTGACGACCTGCACCTGCCGCGGGGCCACCAGTTGGTCACGCGGGCGGTGAATGTGCAGCAGCAGGATGAGCCCAGCGAAGAGGCCATGGCCGACATGTTCGCTGATCTCTATCACAACCCACGGCGAGCGGGTTGACCATGAAGCGTGTGCAAAGTCGCTATGCCAAGGGGCACGCAGAATTGCCCTACGTGTGGCCTGAGTCCCAGCGAGACAAGGTAAAGAACAGACATGGGTAGCATGCATCCCGTACAGGTGATCGCCGTGACCGGTGGCAAAGGTGGCGTCGGCAAGACTAACGTTTCAGTGAACTTGTCCCTGGCGCTGGCCGAGCTTGGCCGCAGGGTCATGCTGCTGGACGCCGACCTGGGCCTGGCCAATGTCGACGTGTTGCTGGGCCTTACCCCCAAACGTACCCTCGCCGATGTGATTGAAGGGCGTTGCGAGCTGCGTGACGTGATGCTGCAGGGCCCCGGCGGTGTGCGTATCGTACCGGCAGCCTCGGGCACCCAGAGCATGGTGCATCTGGCCCCGGCCCAGCATGCCGGGTTGATCCAGGCGTTCAGCGAGATCGGCGACAACCTCGATGTGTTGGTGATCGATACCGCTGCGGGTATCGGTGACTCGGTGGTCAGCTTCGTTCGCGCCGCCCAGGAAGTGCTGCTGGTGGTGTGTGATGAACCTACCTCGATTACCGACGCGTACGCGTTGATCAAGCTGCTCAATCGCGACTATGGCATGAACCGTTTCCGTGTGTTGGCCAACATGGCGCAGAGCCCGCAGGAAGGGCGCAACCTGTTTGCCAAGCTGACCAAGGTCACCGACCGCTTCCTTGACGTTGCCCTGCAGTACGTGGGTGCCGTGCCGTACGACGAGTGCGTGCGCAAGGCGGTGCAGAAGCAGCGTGCCGTCTACGAAGCCTTCCCTCGCTCCAAGTGCGCGCTGGCCTTCAAGGCGATTGCCCAGAAGGTCGACAGCTGGCCGCTGCCGGCCAATCCGCGCGGCCATCTGGAGTTCTTTGTCGAGCGCTTGGTGCAACCCACCAGCGCGGGACCCGTACTATGAACGCCAGCGGCTTCAAGATGTACAGCCGGGCGGCGAAGGACGCCCAGTACGAGCTGATCGAACGCTACGCCCCGCTGGTCAAGCGCATCGCCTACCACCTGTTGGCGCGCTTGCCGGCCAACGTGCAGGTCGAGGACCTGATCCAGGCCGGCATGATCGGCCTGCTGGAAGTGGCCAACAAATACGACGCCAGCAAGGGCGCCAGCTTTGAGACCTACGCCGGCATCCGCATCCGCGGGGCCATGCTGGACGAAGTGCGCAAAGGCGATTGGGCACCGCGTTCGGTACACCGCAACACCCGTATGGTCAGTGATGCCATGCGTGCAGTTGAGGCCAGAACAGGCCGTGACGCTAAAGATCATGAAGTTGCTGCCGAACTCCAATTGAGTCTCGATGATTACTACGGGATCTTGAACGATACGCTGGGCAGCCGCCTGTTCAGCTTCGACGACCTGTTGCAGGACGGCGAGCACGAAGGGCTGCATGAGGATGGCGCCAGTGGCCAGGTCGAACCTGCGCGCGGCCTGGAGGAGGAGCGCTTCCAGGCTGCCCTGACCGAGGCTATCGCCAACCTGCCGGAGCGTGAGCGCCTGGTGCTGGCGCTGTACTACGACGAAGAGCTGAACCTCAAGGAAATCGGTGAGGTGCTGGGTGTCAGCGAGTCGCGGGTCAGCCAGTTGCACAGCCAATGTGCCGCGCGCCTGCGCAGCCGCCTGGGGGAATGGCGGGCACGTTGAGCCCACTGTCGTTGCAGTCGTTTTCCACGTTGTACCGAATTGAATGAGTGCGTGCTCGGTAGGCCGAGCGCGTTTGAGACTGCTTGGAGGTCTAATTGGACAAGAACATGAAAATCCTCATCGTTGACGATTTTTCGACGATGCGGCGGATCATCAAGAACCTGTTGCGTGACCTGGGGTTCACCAACACCGATGAAGCCGATGACGGCACCACGGCGTTGCCGATGCTGGAAAACGGCCACTACGATTTCCTGGTGACCGACTGGAACATGCCGGGCATGTCCGGCATCGACCTGCTGCGTAAAGTGCGTGCCAGCGACAAGCTGAAAAGCATGCCGGTCTTGATGGTGACCGCCGAAGCCAAGCGCGACCAGATCATTGAAGCGGCCCAGGCCGGGGTCAATGGTTACGTGGTCAAGCCGTTCACCGCTCAGGTGCTCAAAGAGAAGATCGAGAAGATCTTCGAACGCGTCAACGGCTGAGTCACGTCAGGGGGGGCGCGTCATGGATTCATCACAAACGTCTTTGGGCGAGTTCGAGTCGACCCTGAAGAAGCATGCCCAGGAGTTGGTCGAAAGCCTGGAGCGGGGCCGTTTCGGCGAGGCGGTGCAGTTGATTCACGAACTGAACCAGACCCGCGACCGCGGCCTGTACCAGGAAGTCGGCAAGCTGACTCGCGAGCTGCACAGTGCCATCGTCAGTTTCCAGATCGACCCCACCATGCCGCAGGCAGAAGAGGTGTCGCAGATTACCGACGCCACCGAGCGCCTGTCGTATGTGGTCAAGCTCACCGAGGGCGCGGCCAACCGCACCATGGACTTGGTCGAGGAAAGCACGCCGGTGCTCAATGAGCTGGCCAGCGAGGCCAAGGCCCTGAGCACCGACTGGCAGCGCTTCATGCGCCGCGAAGTGGCTGCGCCGGAATTTCGTGATCTGGTCAAGCGAGTCGACAGTTTCCTGACGCACAGCGCCGAGGGTAACCGCAAGGTTTCCGGGCACCTCAATGATATTTTGCTGGCCCAGGACTATCAGGACCTGACCGGCCAGGTGATCAAGCGCGTCACCACACTGGTGACCGAGGTGGAAAGCAACCTGCTCAAGCTGGTGCTGATGGCCAGCCAGGTCGACCGCTTTGCCGGTATAAAACATGACCACGATCAATTGCGTGCAGAAAAAGATCGAGAAAAACATCCGACTCGGGGTGAAGGTCCGCAGATTCATGCCGATAAGCGTGAAGACGTCGTGTCCGGTCAGGACGATGTCGATGATCTGCTGTCCAGCCTTGGTTTTTAAGGAGCACGTTTGATGAGCTTCGGCGCCGATGAAGAAATCCTCCAGGATTTCCTGGTAGAAGCCGGCGAAATTCTTGAGCAATTGTCCGAGCAACTGGTCGAGCTGGAAAGCCGACCTGACGATGCCGACCTGCTCAATGCGATCTTTCGCGGTTTCCACACTGTAAAAGGGGGCGCCGGCTTCCTTCAGCTGAACGAGCTGGTGGAGTGCTGCCATATCGCCGAGAACGTGTTCGACGTCCTGCGCAAAGGTGAGCGCCGGGTCGATGCGGAACTGATGGATGTGGTGCTTGAGGCACTGGATACGGTCAACAGCATGTTCGGCCAGGTGCGCGAGCGTGCCGAAGTGACACCGGCCACCCCCGCACTGCTGACAGCGCTGTCGCGCCTGGCCGAACCTGGCGCAGCCGAAGCTGTTGCAGCACCGGCGCCGGTTGCCGACGCGGCGGTTGCGGCTCCGGCCGAGGCCGAGGAGCAGCACCAGGACATCACTGACAGCGAGTTCGAGCAGTTGCTCGATTCGCTGGATGCGGTCAAGGCGCAAGCGGCGGCCGACGAGCAGATGCAGGGCGAGACTGTCAGCGGTGCTGGTGATGAAATCACCGACGCCGAGTTCGAATCACTGCTCGACCAGTTGCACGGCAAGGGCCAGTTCAATGCCGAGGTCGCCGCGCCGCCGGTTGCCGTCAGCAGCGAAGCGGTCAGTGATGAGATCACCGACGCCGAATTCGAATCGCTGCTCGACCAGTTGCATGGCAAGGGCACCTTCCAGGCTGGCGCCTTGCCAGCCGCCCAGGCACCAGCACCTGCCGCGCCAGACAACAGCGCCACCAGCGATGAAATCAGCGAGCATGAGTTCGAAGCCCTGCTGGACCAGTTGCACGGCAAGGGCAAGTTCGGTGGCGATGTTGCCGCTGTAGAAGCCCCGGCTGCTGTCCAGGCGCAAGCGCCGGCTGCCGCCAAGGCCGAAAGCCAGCCGGTGGCCAAGCCCGCTGCCGCGCCAGCGCCTTCGCCGGCCAGCAAACCTGCCGCGGCGCCTCGCGCGCCGGCCCCGGCCGCCGAAAAGCATGCCGCCAGCGAAGCGGAAACCACGGTACGCGTCGATACCGCGCGCCTGGACGAGATCATGAACATGGTCGGTGAACTGGTGCTGGTGCGTAACCGCCTGGTGCGCCTGGGCCTGAACAGCGGCGACGAGGCCATGTCCAAGGCCGTGTCCAACCTTGACGTGGTCACCGCCGACCTGCAGACCGCGGTGATGAAAACCCGTATGCAGCCGATCAAGAAGGTCTTCGGCCGCTTCCCGCGCCTGGTCCGCGACCTGGCGCGCCAGTTGAAGAAAGAGATCAATCTGGAGCTGGTCGGCGAAGAGACCGACCTTGACAAGAACCTCGTAGAAGCCTTGGCCGACCCGCTGGTGCACTTGGTGCGCAATGCGGTCGACCACGGTATCGAGATGCCCGACGAGCGTGAAGCGTCTGGCAAGGCGCGTACCGGCCGCGTAGTGCTGTCGGCTGAACAGGAAGGCGACCACATCCTGCTGTCGATCTCGGACGACGGCAAGGGCATGGACCCGAACATCCTGCGCGCCAAGGCCGTGGAAAAGGGCCTGATGGACAAGGACGCCGCGGAGCGCCTGAGCGAGTCGGACTGCTACAACCTGATCTTCGCTCCGGGCTTTTCGACCAAGACCGAGATTTCCGATGTGTCCGGGCGTGGCGTGGGCATGGACGTGGTGAAAACCAAGATCTCCCAGCTCAACGGCTCGATCAACATTTTCTCGGCCAAGGGCCAAGGCTCCAAGATCGTCATCAAGGTGCCGCTGACCCTGGCGATCATGCCCACCCTGATGGTGATGCTGGGCAACCAGGCGTTTGCCTTCCCGCTGGTCAACGTCAACGAGATCTTCCACCTCGACCTGTCGCGCACCAACGTGGTGGACGGCCAGGAAGTGGTGATCGTGCGCGACAAGGCGCTGCCGCTGTTCTACCTCAAGCGCTGGCTGGTCCAGGGCCAGGTGCACGAAGAGCAGCACGAGGGCCACGTGGTGATTCTGTCGGTCGGCACCCAGCGCATCGGTTTTGTCGTTGACCAGCTGGTGGGCCAGGAAGAAGTGGTCATCAAGCCGCTGGGCAAGATGCTGCAAGGCACCCCGGGCATGTCCGGGGCCACCATTACCGGCGACGGTCGCATCGCGTTGATTCTCGACGTCCCGAGCATGCTCAAGCGTTACGCCGCGCGGCGTATTTGATTTCGGTGGCGCGCCCTGGCGGGTTGCGCCGCCTAATGGAGTGTTTATGGCAGTCAAGGTCCTGGTGGTGGATGATTCTGGTTTCTTCCGCCGCCGTGTCTCGGAAATCCTCTCGGCGGATCCAACGATCCAGGTAGTGGGTACCGCGACCAACGGCAAGGAAGCAATCGACCAGGCGCTGGCGCTCAAGCCCGATGTGATCACCATGGACTACGAAATGCCCATGATGGATGGCATTACCGCCGTGCGGCACATCATGCAGCGCTGCCCGACGCCCGTGTTGATGTTTTCGTCGCTGACCCATGAAGGCGCCCGTGTCACCCTCGACGCGCTGGATGCCGGCGCTGTGGACTACCTGCCGAAAAACTTCGAGGACATCTCGCGCAACCCTGACAAGGTCAAGCAGTTGCTGTGCGAGAAGGTGCACACCATTTCGCGCAGCAACCGCAGGATCGGCAGCTATGCCAGAACGGCGCCGGTCGCCGCGCCAGCGCCCGCCAGCACTTTCGCCAGCCAGGCGCAGACGCGCCCGGCAGCGCCTGCCCGTGCAGCGGCCCCGACACCGGCGGCCTCGCAGTCGCCGGCACCCAAGCGCAAACCCTACAAACTGGTGGCCATCGGTACCTCCACGGGGGGGCCGGTGGCGCTGCAGCGGGTACTGACCCAGCTGCCGGCCAATTTCCCGGCGCCGATCGTGTTGATCCAGCACATGCCGGCGGCGTTCACCAAAGCTTTTGCCGAACGCCTGGACAAGCTGTGCCGCATCAGCGTCAAGGAAGCCGAAGACGGCGACATGCTGCGCCCGGGCCTGGCCCTGCTGGCTCCCGGTGGCAAGCAGATGATGATCGATGGCCGTGGCACGGTGAAGATCCTGCCGGGCGACGAGCGCCTGAACTACAAGCCGTGCGTGGACATCACCTTCGGTTCGGCGGCCAAGTCGTATGGTGACAAGGTGTTGTCGGTGGTGCTCACCGGCATGGGCGCCGATGGCCGCGAGGGCGCACGCCTGCTCAAGCAGGGGGGCAGCACGGTGTGGGCCCAGGATGAAGCCAGCTGCGTGATTTATGGCATGCCCATGGCCATCGTCAAGGCCAACCTGGCGGATGCCGTGTACAGCCTGGACGAAATCGGCAAGCACCTGGTGGAGGCGTGCGTCTGATGGACGTCCTCAGCCTGATCGGTCTGATCCTGGCTTTCGTTGCCATCGTTGGTGGCAACTTCCTTGAAGGCGGTCATGTCGGTGCACTGGTCAATGGTCCGGCGGCTCTGATCGTGCTGGGAGGCACCCTGGCGGCGGCGTTGTTGCAGTCGCCGCTGTCGTCGTTCAAGCGCGCCTTGCAGATTTTGCGTTGGATCCTGTTTCCTCCGCGGGTTGATCTGGCGGGCGGCATCGACCGCGTGGTGAACTGGAGCCTGACCGCTCGCAAAGAAGGCCTGCTGGGCCTGGAAGGGGTAGCGGACAGCGAGCCCGACCCCTATGCGCGCAAGGGCCTGCAACTGCTGGTGGATGGCGCCGAGCCGGAAGCCATCCGCAGCATCCTCGAGGTCGACCTCCTTACCCAGGAGGGCCGTGACATCCAGGCAGCCAAGGTATTCGAAAGCATGGGCGGCTATGCGCCGACCATCGGCATCATCGGTGCGGTCATGGGCCTTATCCATGTGATGGGCAATCTGGCCGACCCGTCGCAACTGGGCAATGGCATTGCCGTGGCTTTTGTCGCCACCATTTACGGTGTGGCCAGTGCCAACCTTGTGCTATTGCCGGTCGCCAGCAAGCTCAAGGCTATCGTCATGCGCCAGTCGCGCTACCGCGAAATGCTGCTCGAAGGCCTGCTGTCGATTGCCGAAGGTGAAAACCCGCGCTCGATCGAGCTGAAGCTGCAAGGCTTCATGGAGTAACCCATGCGTCGCCGTCGTCATACCGAGGAACACGAAAACCACGAGCGCTGGCTGGTGTCGTACGCCGACTTCATCACGTTGCTGTTCGCCTTCTTCGTGGTGATGTATTCCATTTCCTCGATCAACGAGGGTAAGTACAAGGTTATTTCCCAGGCGTTGCTCGGGGTATTCAACGACCCCGAGCGCAGTATGAAGCCGATCCCGATTGGCGATGAGCAGCCGCTGAGCGTGCGCCCGGCCGAACCGCTGGTCAAAGACAGCGAGCAGACTGAAGCGGGCCTGGCGGCGACCAATGTCGACCCCTTGAAAACCATCAGCGATGACGTGCGCGATGCCTTCGGTGACCTGATCAACAGCGACCAGATGACTGTGCGCGGCAACGAGCTGTGGGTCGAGATCGAGCTCAACTCATCGCTGCTGTTTGGCAGCGGTGATGCGATGCCCAGTGACAAGGCGTTTGCGATCATCGAGAAGGTGGCCAACATTCTCAAGCCGTTCGCCAACCCGGTACACGTCGAAGGCTTCACCGACAACCTGCCGATCCGCACCGCGCAGTACCCCACCAACTGGGAGTTGTCCTCGGCGCGCGCGGCCAGCATCGTGCGCCTGCTGGCCATGGAGGGCGTCAACCCGGCACGCATGGCTTCGGTGGGCTACGGCGAATACCAGCCGGTGGCCAGCAACGATACCGCCGAAGGGCGCGCACGCAACCGCCGGGTTGTGCTGGTGATTTCCCGTAACCTGGAAGTGCGCCGCAGCCTGACAGGCTCGGGCAGTGCCAATGCCACACCGGATGCCGCATTGCGCCGGGCTGGCACACAAAGTGCACCGGCAATACAAGCAACGGTAGCGAGGCCGTGATACGTCAATTCCCCGTCGCCGATACGAACACGATTTTGAATGTGCCGCCGCCCCCTGTGGGAGCGGGCATGCCCGCGAAGCCAGCGACTCGGTGAATGGCACCGGCTACGCCGGTGTTCGCGGGCTTGCCCGCTCCCACAGAGGGGAGTGCGAGCTTTGAAGTTTTGCGCATGACGGTTGTTTCTACAGTGTCCCTGCCAAATCAATAGATAGAGTTTGCTTGATGAGAGTCTGGGCAGTAGCCAATCAAAAAGGTGGTGTCGGCAAGACCACCACTACCATTGCCCTGGCCGGCCTGCTGGCCGAGGCCGGCAAGCGCGTGGTCGTCGTCGACCTCGACCCGCACGGCTCGATGACCAGCTACTTCGGGCACAACCCGGATGCCCTGGAGCACAGCTGCTACGACCTGTTCCTGCACAAGGGCACGGTGCCCGAAGGCTTGCCCGGGCAACTGCTGCTGCCCACCAGCGATGAGCGCATTTCGCTGTTGCCGTCGAGTACCGCGCTGGCGGTGCTGGAGCGCCAGTCGCCAGGGCAGAATGGCCTGGGCCTGGTAATCGCCAAGAGTCTGGCGCAGCTGTGGCAGGATTTCGACTATGCCCTGATCGACAGCCCACCCTTGCTGGGTGTGCTTATGGTCAATGCCCTGGCCGCCAGCCAGCAGCTGGTGATCCCGGTGCAAACCGAATTCCTTGCGGTGAAGGGCCTGGAGCGCATGGTCGGCACCCTGGCCATGGTCAACCGTTCGCGCAAGCAGGCGCTGCCGTACCAGATCGTGCCGACCCTGTTCGACCGTCGTACCCAGGCGTCGCTGGGCACCCTCAAGCTGCTGCGTGACACCTATGGGCAACATGTGTGGCAGGGCTACATACCGGTGGATACGCGCCTGCGCGATGCCAGTCGCAAGGGCGTCACGCCTTCGCAGTTCGACAGCAAGAGCCGTGGGTTGATCGCCTACAGGGCGCTGCTCAAGCACCTGCTCACCTACAAGAACGCAGTGCAGGTGGCCTGATGACTCAAACCCGGCAAACCAGCACCCGGCCCCAGATGGCACTGCAATCGTACCTGGACGGCTTGCTGCAGGAGGCCACCGAGGCCGAAGACCTGAGCGAGCAGCCGGCAGTGGCGGATGAGTTCGCCGAGGCGGTGCGCGAGGAGCAGGCTCGCGATGCCCGGCAGCCAGCCCGGCCAGAGCCCGCCGAAGCCGCCGCCAGCTTTGCCCCGCGGCCGTTCGCCGAACCCCGGCTGGCGGTACTGCCCAGCGTGATGCCGGTGGAAGCCCCGGTGGTGACGGTGGTCGAGCAGGAGATCGTGGCCGAAGCCAGCATCCCGGTACTGATCGAAGAACAAACGGTGGAACCGGCTGTGCCGCTGGTCGATTTGCATCTGCCGGCACCCAACCTGCCCGTGCCCCCGGCCACTGTCGACGGTCGTCCGGTGTGGGCGGCCGAGCCGTTCGAATGCCTGCTGTTCGACGTTGCCGGCCTGACCCTGGCGGTGCCGTTGGTGTGCCTGGGCTCGATCTACACCCTGGCTGGCCAGGAGCTGACGCCACTGTTCGGCCAGCCCGACTGGTTCCTCGGCATCCTGAGCTGCCAGGCCGGCAACCTGAAGGTGCTGGACACTGCGCGTTGGGTAATGCCCGACCGCTACCGCGATGATTTTCGCCAGGGCCTGCAATACGTGATTTCGGTGCAGGGCTACGAATGGGGGCTGGCGGTGCATCAGGTCAGCCGCTCGCTGCGCCTGGACCCGTCGGAGATCAAGTGGCGCAGCCAGCGTGGCCAGCGCCCGTGGCTGGCCGGCACCGTAATCGAACACATGTGCGCACTGCTCGACGTCGCCGCACTGGCCGAGCTGATCGCCAGCGGTGCGGTCAAGCAGATGCACGCCAAACAGAAATGACACAGAACATACCGCCAACGGCGGATTTTGAGGGTAGGGGAATGAAAAAGTCGTCTGCACAAGGTTCCGAAGATCCGATCCTGCAGTGGGTTACCTTCCGTCTGGACAACGAGTCCTACGGCATCAATGTGATGCAGGTGCAGGAAGTCCTGCGCTACACCGAGATTGCCCCGGTGCCGGGTGCGCCGAGCTACGTGCTGGGCATCATCAACTTGCGCGGCAACGTGGTGACGGTGATCGACACGCGTCAGCGTTTTGGCCTGATGCCGACCGAAGTGACCGACAACACCCGTATCGTCATCATCGAAGCCGACAAGCAAGTGGTCGGCATTCTGGTCGACAGCGTGGCCGAAGTGGTTTACCTGCGCCAGTCCGAAATCGAGACCGCGCCGAACGTGGGTAACGAAGAGTCGGCCAAGTTCATTCAGGGCGTGTGCAACAAGAATGGCGAACTGCTGATCCTGGTCGAACTGGACAAGATGATGACCGAGGAAGAGTGGTCCGAGCTGGAGAACATCTGAGTTGATCCTAGAGGTTGCTGTCATCTTCCTGGCGCTGGCCTGGGCGCTGAGCCTGTGGTTTTTCCTCAACTACAGCAAGCGCCAGCGCGAGCTGGCTGCGCAGCAGGCCGAGGGCGATGCGCTGCGTGACCAGCGCATCAAGGACTTGGCCAAGCGTCTGGATGACTACCAGAACGGCACGGTGCGCATGGGTGAGGCCATCCATGAGCTGCGTGCGGCGGTGGCCACCCTGCCGGACCGGCTGGAGCGCCTCGAGCAGCGCGACCCCAGCAACGTTACCTTCAGCCAGGCGGCCAAGCTGGTGGGGATGGGGGCGAGTATCGATGAGTTGACCCAGAGCTGCGGCCTGACCCAGGCCGAGGCGGAGTTGATGAGCAAGGTGTACCGGGCTCCTTGACGGGGGTACCCTCGGCAGCAGGTACGTCGCCTGGGAAATCGAGCGGCGCCCATGCGTCGCCCGATCTGAAAGGTGTCGGCAGGCCCGTTCAGTACCCGCAGCTCATTTCAATTGCGAACCCAGGAGTGATTGCCGCCCACGCCGGCGAACCGGTTCAGGGGCAGCAGTTGCTTCAGGGCTGTATTGGCTTGCGAAGGGTTGATGAATGGATAGGTGTTGACGCGTGGCATGGTGTGCAGGTTGATGATCTGGCGCAGGGTCCGCAACCCGGGTAGATGGCGATCGACCACTTCGGTGAGCAGTGCCGGCCCGGTGAGGTAGCTGAGCGTGTTGGCATAGCGGTAGAAACCGCTCGGGTCCTGTTCCAGGCTCGGTCGGCTTTCGTAGAAGTCTGCATGGGTCTGGAAACGTGCGAGCATTTCATCGGAGATCGCATCCAGCAGTGGGTTGCCTGGGTGGCTACCAATGAGGCTGGTGTTGTACAGGCAATTCATGCTCATTTTCTCGTTGGACATCGGCGGTGGCAGCAGCAGCCCATCGGGTGGGGTGCGCAGCTCGACCTGATCGATCGTTTCGCCCTTGCCGTCCGGCAGCAGGAAGTCGTCCACGTCCATGTACAGCCCACCCTCATGGTGCAGCATCCGGTAGCGCAGCACATCGGTCGCAGACGCGTAATTGGTGGCGATGCCACCGTTGCCATCCAGCGCTGCCTCGTACTGCGCGTAATAGCGGCTCTGGCGGAAGGCCCGGAAGAAGCCTTGCTCTTCAAGTGGCAATACCTGCAGCCCTGGCGCCCGGGCTGCCAATAGCCTTGCGTTCTGTTCGTAGGCGGTAGGCGAAGCCTTCGACAGAAACAGGCGCATGCTGTATTCACTGTCGCTCAGGCGCGCGGCGTTGGCGGCAAGGTTGGCCAGCAATGGCTCGCTTATGACTTTGTCGCCGACCCAGAGGCTGGAGATAAGTTTGGGGATGGGGGCGCTGTCCGGGGCCGGTGTCGGAATGGTGACTGGTAGTGGCAGGTCGACACCCAGCGCGCGCAAGGTGCGGGTGCGCATGGCGTCGGTGACTGGGCGCGGCCTGTCGAGCGCTACAAGGTCACGGCTGCCAGGCACTGCGATGTAGGCTTGCGGCTCGACCTCGTTGACGGTTTCCTTGATGATGAAAGCGTCGTGCTCCAGGTCATAGACCACGCGTGCATTGTAGGTTTCGATGCTGCATTCCAGGTCGTCCAGTTCGCCATCGTAGTGTGGCAAGCGTATCACCGCGCCGGCAACAGCCGGGTCGCCTTCGTCAAGCGGTGTAATCGGCTCGTGGTGGTGGAAGTACTCCGCGCCTTCTGGCTCTGGAAGCCGCGGTGGGCTGGTCGGGCTTAGCGGATAGCCGAGCTGCTCGTTGACCTCGCGCGGCATGACAAAACCATCGCTTTTGAACTCGAACAGGGCCTTGATGCCTGCGGTGCCCTCCGTTGCCAGCGGTACGGCGTTGAACAACCCCCAGGCGATGTCGCCCACCCCGTCCTGTTTGGCTTTCAGGCTGTGGCCGTTGATCACCTGATCCAGGCCCAAGCCCAACTGGGCAATGCCGCCGAGCGCCAGTAGTGGCGCGAGCCCCGGCACCACCAGACAAAGTGGCGCTAGCAGGTTGAGCGTGTTGGCGAGGTAGCCACGCCATTTGGCTTTGGTAACCTGGCTATCGGTGGTGATGACAAAATCGGCGTCGTCGTAGCTGCGCTGGCGCTGGCGCTCGGTCAGGGCTGCGAACATATCCCCGGTCAGTTTGGGGTTGTATTTGCCAGGTTTGTAGTTCACGTAGGTTCTGGGGGGCCAGACGCCATCATCGTTGAAATAACCATGTTCGGGCGGCAGCCGGTGCCGGTTTGGATAATCGCCAAGGCCCTCGAGCGCGGTGTCCAGGCCGCTGAAATCGAGGCCCTGAGGTCGGTCGGCGAGCCTGAAGTGTTGTTTGAGTGCCTCGCGTCGGGCGGGGTCTTTGCACTGATCGCCCACCCAGTCCTTGAGCAGGTTCTCGCTGGCGAATTCGAGCAAGGGCGAGCTGTTACCTGGCATGTACAGCAGGGTCAGATCGCTGTGGGGGGCATTGATGTACAGCAGGTCGGTGGCCGCGTAGCCATAGATGCTCAGCGTGCTCACCCGTATCTTGAAGCGCTGTGGCATCATGCCGGCGGCTTGCCATGCCAGCTCCCTGGCGGCATCGCTAAGGCGCCCCTGACTGACCTGGGCGTTGCAGGCGGCGATGAAATTGAGCTTGCTGGCCAGGCGGTGATTGCCTTGGTGTTGCTGCCAGTACGTGTCGAGCATGGCTTTGAACGGCCCGTGAAAATCCAGCGCTTCTATGAACCGCTGGAAAGCTTCAGCCGGTACCTGAACATGGGTCGAAGCATCGTAACGGGCAGGGGACGATCGCTGGAACAGGCCGTTGTACACTTCGAAGGCTGCGCCCTGATGGCCAAAGCCCAGCGCTGGCAGGCGATCGACCAGCTTCAAGGGCCCTTGGGGAAAGGTGCCTGCCCAGGGGTTGGCGAACAGCGCGCCGATGAGGTTGTTATCGGACTCCCCTTGCCAGTTGCCCAGCAGCGCCTGGGTCATGCTCTGGGTCTGCTGGACCGCTGCCACATACCCTTGATCATCCGGCCGGTAGTGCAGGGTGACCACATCGACGCGATCGGGGTCGATATGCACACCTTGCCCGGCAAGCCACTGCCGGATCAAGCGACTGGCTTCGCGGTCCGGGCGTGGGATGTTGGCCAGATGGTCTACTACGAACTGCACGCCTTTGGCGTTGATTCTGCTGTCGATCATGACGGTACACCTTGTACGTGGGAGGTCGACAAGGTTGGGCGCATGGAGGGGGAGGGGTGGTAGATATTTACTGGCCAGTGCCGGGCAGCGGGGGCAATGGTGGGGTGATATCGCGTTCTGCCGGGCGCGGATCATCGAAGCCGGCGGGTACCTTGCCGCGCAGGTGCCAGGCGAAGGCGATGATCTCGGCAATGGTCAGATACAGCGCCTCGGGTATTTGATCGCCCAGCTCCAGCCGCGCCAGCAGGCGCACCAGCTCGGCGTTTTCGTAGATCGGCACTTCGTGTTCGCGGGCGAGCGCAAGGATTGCCTCGGCCAGCTCCTCGTCGCCCTTGGCGGTGAGAGTCGGTGCTTGATGGCCGTCGTAGTTCAGCGCTATGGCTTGGCGTGGCGTCGTGTCGTTCATGCGGTTTCGTCCACCCAGCGTTGTTCCATCCGTGTGCGTGGCCCCTGCGGCGGGATGCCCGGGTGGCACTCCAGGTCGCCGACTTCCAGGCCCCGGGCCAGCAGGCGCGCGCGCAGCGCGCCAAGCTGGGTGTCGATCAACCGCGCGGTCTGCTCGCGCTCCGCCCATAGCTGCCCGCTCAGGCGGCCCTCGCTCAGTTGTGCCTGCACTTGCATGGGGCCGAGCGGGGACAGGTCGAAGGCCAGCTCGATGCGCCACAGGGCTTGGCGAGGGTCTTGGGCTTCATGTTGGCGGTCGGCCTGTTGTTGTGGGGTTTCTTCGCGCTGCAGTTTGACTTGCAGCGGGATGAAGTCCTGGCCGTGGCGGATCGGCACTTCGGTTTGCCAGGTGGTCTGCAGGTTGCCGTTTTCCAGCGTGCCGGTTTGTTGCAGGCTGCTCATGGCGTGGCTCTGCAAGCGTGAGACGGCAGCAGCAGCCAGGCGCAGCAACTGTTGCAGGTCGCCTTCGTCCTCCAGGGCCTTGAGCAGGCGCGACGGTAATGGGAACGCGCCCGGCTGCGGCTTGGGGCTGACCCGCTCAAGCATGCCCAGTGCGCTGCGCGCCAAAGCCGGCATGGTCACGGCCAGGCTGGCGGGGTTGAGATTGGCAGGGCTTGCCGGGAGGGCAGGGGCCTGGGCCATCAGCCGCAGCAAATGCGCCTTGAGGTCGGTGGCGACGCTGGCGGTGGACCCGCTCAGCAGCTTCGCTTCGAGAAAGCTGCCGCTGTTGTTCAGGGCCTGGGCCACTGCCTTGGCGTCGCCCAGTTGTCGGGCATCCGGCAGCCCGGCCAGCAGGCGTTCGGCGCTGGCGCGCAGGTCGCCATCGACGCCGGGGTCGCGGGTGAGCTGTTGCAGGGCGTTGAGCAGGCCGGGCAGCGAGGCTTGGCGGTTCTGCTGGGTCAGCAGCTGTTGGGCAATGCTGAGTTGGTCCTGCCTGCCGCTGAGCGGCACGAAGCGCAATGACTGATCACCCTGCACCAGGGCGCTGAGCAGGCTGCCAATGGCCAGCGGGCGCGGGCTGTCGATGCTCAGTGTGGCACCGGCCTGATTGCTGTTGAGCAGGCTGACCAGCGCCCGGTACACGGCCGGTTGGCCGGGTGCCTGGGCCAGCAGCTGGTTGGTCAGGACCTTGCCTTGCAGCAAGGTGCCGACCGGCACCTTGCTGGTGTCCAGCTGGGTGAGGGTGGCGACCTGGCTGGCGCTGGCCTGTTGCAGCATGATCGCCAGGCGATTGCTTTCGGTCTGGCTGACGGTGATCTGGCTGCCTTGTGGCAGCGGCTGGCTGGCGTTGGCCTGAAGCTGGGTCTGGACGCCGTTGGCCTGCATCAGCCGTAGCACCAGCTGAAAGTCCTGGCCCGTCTGGCGCAATGATAAAACCTCGGCTTGCGCGGTTTCGCCGGGGGCCAGCAGCCCAGGCTGCGCCTGGATCAGGCGCAGCAGATCGCCGGTCATGCCCGCCTTCATGGCTTGGCTGTTGATCGCGGTTTGTGCGCCGAGACTATTGATTTCAGTCATGATTGTATACAACCTGTCGAGCCCGGCCTCTTGGCAGCGCGGCGGCGCGTGTAATAATGCCGCGCGCCCGTGGTTGCCAGTATAACGGCAGCGCGCGGGGCGACTTGAGACACAAGGGTTTTGGAGCGGTGTTGGCTGCTTCGCGGGTGAACCCGCGAAACAGGCGACGCCGCTCCAAAGCCCTACTAAAGATAAGGCGAAACCGTGACCCTTCACCTCCAAGCCGCAGGCCTGGCCTGCGAGCGCGACTGGCGCCTGCTGTTCGAGCAGCTCGATTTCGAGCTGGGCGCCGGCGACATGCTGCAGATCAGTGGCCCCAACGGCAGTGGCAAGACCAGCCTGTTGCGCCTGCTGGCCGGGCTGATGCAGCCGACGGCCGGGCAGATTCTGCTGGGTGGCAAGCCCCTGGCCGAACAGCGACATGCCCTGGCCAGCGCCCTGCTGTGGATTGGCCACGCCGCCGGCATCAAGGACTTGCTAACTGCCGAGGAGAATCTCACCTGGCTGTGCGCCCTGCACCAGCCGGCCAGCCGCGAGGCGATCTGGGCGGCGCTGGAGGCTGTCGGCCTGCGCGGTTTCGAAGATGTCCCCTGCCATACGCTGTCGGCCGGTCAGCAGCGCCGTGTGGCGCTGGCCCGGCTGCACCTGGCTTGCCCGCCGCTATGGATTCTCGACGAGCCGTTCACCGCGCTCGACAAGCAAGGCGTGGCGCAGCTTGAAGCGCACCTGGCAGCCCACTGCGAGCAGGGCGGCACGGTGGTGCTGACGACTCACCACACACTGGAACGCAAGCCCTCCGGTTACCGAGAACTGAACCTGGGGCAATGGGCTGCATGAGCGTATTCATTTTGTTGCTGCGCCGCGAAGCGCGCCTGCTGTTCCGTCGCCCGGCCGAACTGGCCAACCCGTTGGTGTTCTTCGCCATCGTCGTGGCCATGTTCCCGCTGGCGGTCGGCCCGGAAAGCCAATTGTTGCAAACCTTGTCGCCGGGCCTGGTCTGGGTGGCGGCGTTGCTGGCCGTGTTGTTGTCGCTGGACGGCCTGTTCCGCAGCGATTTCGAAGACGGCTCGCTGGAGCAATGGGTGCTGTCGCCGCACCCACTGGCGTTGCTGGTGCTGGCCAAGGTGCTGGCGCACTGGATCTTTTCCGGGCTGGCGCTGGTATTGTTGGCGCCACTGCTGGCACTGATGCTGGGGCTGCCAAGCCATTGCCTGCCGGTGCTACTCGGTTCGCTGCTGCTGGGTACGCCGGTATTGAGCTTGCTGGGCGCGGTAGGTGCGGCGCTGACAGTCGGCCTCAAACGCGGAGGTTTGTTACTGGCGTTGCTGATTCTGCCGTTGTATATCCCTGTATTGATCCTGGGCAGTGGTGCGTTGCAAGCGGCGTTGCAAAATATGCCGGCAACCGGCCATCTGCTCTGGCTCGCCAGCCTGACGGCCCTGGCCGTTACCCTGGCACCCTTTGCGATAGCGGCCGGCCTGAAGATCAGCGTCGGCGAATAACGAGTCCCGGGCTCTCAAGCCCGGCAAATACCCTGGATGTACCCTGATGAAAATAAGCTGGACGTGGTTCCACAAGCTGGGCTCCCCGAAATGGTTCTATGCCATCAGCGGCCGCATGCTGCCGTGGCTGGCCGGTGCTGCCGTGCTCCTGCTGCTGGTCGGCATCACCTGGGGCCTGGCCTTCGCCCCCCAGGACTACCAGCAGGGCAACAGCTTCCGCATCATCTATATCCATGTGCCGGCGGCGATGCTGGCGCAGTCCTGCTATGTGTTGCTGGCGGTGGCCGGGGTGGTGGGGCTGGTGTGGAAGATGAAACTGGCCGACGTCGCCCTGCAGTGTGCCGCGCCCATTGGCGCCTGGATGACCGCCGTGGCGCTGGTTACCGGCGCCATCTGGGGCAAGCCGACCTGGGGCAGCTGGTGGGTGTGGGATGCCCGCCTTACGTCCATGCTCATCCTGCTGTTCCTGTACTTCGGCATTATTGCGCTGGGCCAGGCGATCAGTAATCGTGACAGTGCAGCCAAGGCCTGTGCGGTGCTTGCGATTGTCGGTGTGGTGAATATCCCGATCATCAAGTATTCGGTGGAGTGGTGGAACACCCTGCACCAGGGGGCCACCTTCACCCTTACCGAAAAGCCGGCGATGCCGGCCGAAATGTGGCTGCCGCTGTTGTGCACGGCGCTGGGTTTCTACTGTTTCTTCGGCGCCGTACTGCTGCTGCGCATGCGCCTTGAAGTGCTCAAGCGCGAAGCACGCGCCAGTTGGGTCAGGGACGAAGTATTGAACAGCCTGGGGCGGAGGGCCGCACAATGAGCTTTGCCACCTTCGGTGACTTTCTCGCCATGGGCCACCATGGCCTGTACGTGTGGTCGGCCTATGGCATCTGCCTGGCGGTGCTGGCGCTGAATGTCGGTGCGCCACTGCTGGCTCGTCGTCGCTATTTGCAAGAAGAGGCGCGCCGTTTGCGCCGGGAGAACAACCAGTGAATCCGCAGCGCAAGAAACGCCTGTTGCTCATCGTCGGCCTGCTGGTCGGCGTCGGGGTTGCCGTCGGCTTTGCCTTGAGCGCATTGCAGCAGAACATCAACCTGTTCTATACACCGACCCAGATCGCCAACGGCGAAGCCCCGCTGGACACGCGCATCCGCGCCGGCGGCATGGTCGAGAAAGGCTCGGTGCAGCGCTCGGCCGACTCGCTGGACGTGCGTTTCGTGGTAACCGACTTCAACAAGTCGGTACCCATCACCTACCGCGGCATCCTTCCCGATCTGTTCCGCGAAGGGCAGGGTATCGTCGCCCTTGGCAAGCTCAACACCGAAGGTGTGGTGGTAGCCGATGAGGTGCTGGCCAAGCACGACGAGAAATACATGCCGCCCGAAGTCACCAAGGCCCTGAAGGAAAGCGGCCAGGCCGCTACCGGCGGAGAGACGAAGCCATGAACGCAGCACTGGTAGTCCCCGAACTGGGCCAGTTGGCGATGATTCTGGCCATCTGCTTTGCCGTCGTGCAGGCCAGTGTGCCGCTGCTTGGCGCGTGGCGTGGCGACAGCCTGTGGATGAGCCTGGCGCGGCCGGCAGCCTGGGGGCAGTTCGCCTTCCTGGCGTTTGCCTTTGCCTGCCTGACCCATGCCTTCATGACAGACAATTTCTCGGTCGCCTATGTCGCCAGCAACTCCAACAGCGCCTTGCCCTGGTACTACAAGTTCAGTGCGGTGTGGGGCGCCCATGAGGGGTCGTTGCTGCTTTGGGCGCTGATCCTCGGCGGCTGGACCTTTGCCGTGTCGGTGTTCTCCCGGCAGTTGCCGCAGGTGATGCTGGCCCGCGTGCTGGCGGTAATGGGCATGATCAGCGTGGGCTTCCTGAGCTTCCTGATCATTACTTCCAACCCATTCCAGCGCCTGCTGCCGCAGGTGCCGACCGATGGCCGTGACCTCAACCCGCTGTTGCAGGACTTTGGCCTGATCGTGCATCCGCCGATGCTGTACATGGGCTACGTGGGCTTCTCGGTGGCCTTCGCTTTCGCCATCGCCGCCTTGCTCGGCGGCCGGCTGGACGCTGCCTGGGCGCGCTGGTCGCGGCCGTGGACCATCGTCGCCTGGGCTTTCCTGGGTGTTGGTATCACCTTGGGTTCGTGGTGGGCCTACTACGAACTGGGCTGGGGTGGCTGGTGGTTCTGGGACCCGGTGGAAAACGCCTCGTTCATGCCTTGGCTGGTGGGCACCGCACTGATCCACTCGCTGGCGGTGACCGAGAAGCGCGGGGTGTTCAAGAGCTGGACCGTGCTGCTGGCAATTGCCGCATTCTCGCTCAGCCTGCTGGGTACCTTCCTGGTGCGTTCCGGGGTGCTGACCTCGGTGCACGCGTTTGCCGCCGACCCTTCGCGTGGCATTTTCATCCTGTTTTTCCTGCTGTTCGTGGTTGGCGGGTCGCTCACCCTGTTCGCCCTGCGCGCACCGGTGGTCAAGAGCCAGGTCGGTTTCGCCCTGTGGTCGCGTGAAACGCTGCTGCTGGCCAACAACCTGGTGCTGGTGGTCGCGGCTTCGATGATTCTGCTCGGTACCCTGTACCCATTGGTGCTCGATGCCCTGACCGGGGCCAAGCTGTCGGTCGGCCCGCCCTACTTCGACGCCTTGTTCCTGCCGCTGATGGCGCTGCTGATGGTGGTGCTGAGCGTGGGCGTGGTGGTGCGCTGGAAGGACACCCCGGGCAAATGGCTGGCCAGCATGATGACCCCGGTATTGATCGGCAGTGCCATCCTTGCCCCGGTTGCCGGCTTTATCGTCGACGACTTCGACTGGCCGACGCTGACGGCCTTCGCCCTGGCCGCCTGGGTAGTGCTTGGCGGGCTGCGTGACATTCTCGACAAGACCCGCCACAAGGGCCTGGTCAAAGGCCTGCCGGGCCTGGGCCGCAGCTACTGGGGCATGCAACTGGCGCACCTGGGCCTGGCGGTGTGTGCGCTGGGCGTGGTGCTGTCCAGCAACAACAGCGCCGAGCGCGACCTGCGCATGGCGCCGGGCGAAAGCGTGGAGCTGGGTGGCTACCACTTCCTGTTCCAGGGCGCCAAGCACTTCGAGGGGCCGAACTTCATCTCTGACAAGGGCACCATCGTGGTCAGCCGCGATGGCCGTGAAGTGACCACACTTTACCCGGAGAAGCGCCTGTACACCGTGCAGCAGTCGATGATGACCGAAGCAGGTATCGACGCCGGCTTTACCCGCGACCTGTACGTTGCGCTTGGCGAGCCACTGGAGAATGGCGCCTGGGCTGTGCGCGTACATATAAAGCCTTACGTCCGCTGGATCTGGCTGGGCGGTCTGCTGACCGGCCTGGGCGGGTTGCTGGCGGCCCTCGACCGGCGCTACCGCGTCAAGGTCAAGACCCGGGTGCGTGATGTCCTGGGCGTGTCTGGAGCAGCTGCATGAAGCGTTGGATCATGGTAGTGCCCCTTGCAGTGTTCCTGCTGGTGGCGGTGTTCCTCTACAAGGGGCTTTTCCTCAAGCCCGACGAGCTGCCTTCGGCAATGATCGGCAAACCGTTCCCGGCGTTTTCCCTGGCTTCGACACAGGGGGACCGCACCCTGACTCAGGCTGACTTGCAGGGGCGTCCGGCACTGGTCAACGTGTGGGCCACCTGGTGCCCGTCGTGCAAGGTCGAGCACCCGTACCTGAACCAGCTGGCACAGCAGGGGGTGGTGATCCATGGGGTCAACTACAAGGATGACAACGCCGCCGCGCAGAAGTGGTTGGCCGAGTTCCACAACCCCTATCAGCTGGATATTCGTGACGAACAGGGCAGTCTGGGCCTGGACCTTGGGGTGTATGGGGCGCCGGAAACCTTCCTGATCGATGCCAAGGGCATCATCCGCTACAAGCACGTAGGCATCGTCGATGCCACGGTCTGGCGTGAACAGCTGGCGCCGTTGTACCAGGGCCTGATCGACGAGGCCAAGCCATGAGGCGCTGGCTGGCAGCTGCGGTGTTGGGCATGAGCCTGGCCGGTGTGGCCAAGGCGGCTATCGACACCTATCAGTTTCGCGACGAGGCAGAGCGCGAGCGTTACCAACAGTTGACCAAGGAACTGCGCTGCCCCAAGTGCCAGAACCAGGATATTGCCGACTCCAACGCGCCGATTGCTGCCGATCTGCGCCGGGAAATCTTCCGCATGCTCGGCGAAGGCCAGAGCAACCAGCAGATCATCGACTTCATGGTCGACCGCTATGGCGACTTTGTGCGCTACAAGCCGGCGCTCAGCGGGCGTACCTGGCTGCTGTGGTTTGGCCCGGGGATCTTGCTGGCCGGTGGCTTCGTGGTGCTGGCGGTGATCGTACGCCGGCGCCGTGCTACGGCCGCGCAAGGCGCCGATGAGTTGTCTGCCGAAGAACGCGAGCGTCTCGCCAAACTGCTGGAAAAAGAACAGACCCATGATTGAATTCTGGCTTAGTGCGGGCCTTCTGCTGCTCGCTGCCCTCAGCTTTTTGCTGCTCCCGATCCTGCGTGGCCGCCGTCGCCAGCAGGAAGAAGACCGCACGGCCTTGAACGTGGCCCTTTACCAGGAACGTGTCGCCGAACTGGCGGCCCAGCAAGCCGCCGGTGTGCTTGATGAGGCGCAGATGGCCAAGGGCCGGGACGAGGCTGCCCGCGAGCTGCTGGCCGATACCGAAGGCGCCGAGGCCCCGCGCCAGGGGCATTTGGGCAAGGCCCTGCCGCTGCTGGCTGCGGTACTGGTGCCGCTGATGGCGCTGGGGCTATACCTGCATTTTGGTGCGGCGGACAAGGTGGCGCTGACCCAGGAGTTTGCCGAGGCACCCAAGTCGATGGAAGAAATGACTACGCGCCTTGAGCGCGTGGTGCAGGCCCAGCCGGATTCGGCCGAGGCCATGTATTTCCTTGGTCGGGCCTACATGGCCGAGCAGCGCCCGGCCGATGCCGCGCGTACGTTCGAACGGGCCGTGGCCTTGGCTGGCCGCCAGCCCGAGCTGCTGGGGCAGTGGGCCCAGGCCCAGTACTTTGCCGCCAACAAGCAATGGAGCCCGCAATTGCAGGCGCTGACTGACGAAGCGCTGAAGGCGGACCCCAACGAGGTGACCAGCCTGGGCCTGCGTGGTATTGCCGCGTTTGAAGGTGAGCGTTATCAGGAAGCCATCGACTACTGGAAGCGCTTGCTGGCGCAGTTGCCAGAAGGTGATGCATCGAGAGCGGCGTTGCAGGGGGGGATCGACCGTGCCGCCGAGCGCCTGGGGGGCGCGTCAGTGCAGGCTACCGAGCCTGCACCTGTGGCGGCTCGCCTGAAAGTGCGGGTGGAACTGGCGGCTGCCTTGAAGGACAAGGTCCAGCCGGACGACACGGTGTTTATCTTCGCTCGCGCCAGCAATGGCCCGCCGATGCCGCTGGCGGCCAAGCGGGTGACCGTGGCGCAGTTGCCGATCGAGGTGGAGTTGTCTGATGCTGATGCGATGATGCCGCAGATGAAACTGTCGCAGTATGCCGAAGTCCAACTGGTTGCACGTGTTTCACGCGCGGGTCAGCCTACCCAGGGTGAGTGGATTGGCCAGGGTGCTCCGTTGTCTAGCGCCACCCAGGCTACCCAGCACCTGACCATCGACACTCCAGACCAGTAAGAGAGCAATGCCATGCACAGCACCGTCCGCCTGACCCTGATTACCCTGGCCCTGGGTTTGTCTGCGTGTACGGTGCATGAGCCGTACGAGCAGCCCGCGCCACCGATCGAGCGTGTGCCGCCGTCGGGGCCGGTGGTCAAGCCCTTGCCGGGCAGGCAGCCTGCCACGCAGCCGAGCAAGCCGGCGGCGATACCCAAGCCCATGCCGCGCACCTCGGCCAGCTTTGCGCCACCGCCTGGCGGGGCAAGCCACTGGGACCCCAAGCTGGGTGTATATGTGTTGGAGAAGCAGCCCAATACCTTCTACCGGCAGCGTACCTACTATCGGTTCGATAACGGCTGGAGCTGGTCGTTGAGCCCGAATGGGCCTTGGCAGGAAACTGACAGCAGTGGTGTACCCGGTGGGTTGGGGCGGGCGTTCGCGCAGTAACGCTGTTTCTGTATCTGCTGCTTCTGCTTCTGCTTCTGCTTCTGCTTTTGCTTGTAAGCGCGCGGTAGTTCAGGCGACGCAGATTGCGACTTCAGGAGGCCGAGCGCAGGGCTTGCGAAGGGAGGTGACGGGCATGGATGCCCGTCAAGCGCTGAGGCCCCATGGATGGGGCCTGCAGCGCGTACTCCCGGGAGC
>NZ_OLKJ01000035.1:0-237 GCF_900291005.1 Pseudomonas sp. Kh14 | reverse complement strand
GAACAGGTTGACCTGGCCGCGGCCGCTGCGCGCGGCATCACTGTCACCAACGGCGCCGGGGCCAATGCCGAAGCGGTCGCCGACCACACCCTCGCCCTGCTGCTGGCGCTGTTGCGCGACATTCCCCGCGCCGATGCCAGTACCCGCCGGGGCGAATGGAACCGGGTGATCAGCCCCTCGGTGAGTGGCAAGCGCCTTGGCATTCTCGGCCTTGGTGCGGTGGGCCTGGCCATCGCC